>CAJWII010000008.1 GCA_913041065.1 uncultured Flavobacteriales bacterium | reverse complement strand
TTTTTCGGTGTGGCGGACGGTGCAGGCCGCGTTCATGGCGTCGTGCTCCAGGAATAGCGTCCATGCCTCGTCGGCTGCCGTGTCCAAGAACAGCTTCTTCTCTTCCAGCGTGAGCAGGGGGCGCGTGTCGTACCCCATGACGTAGGCCAGGGGGATGTGTCCTGTGCTTGGGAGCAAGTCGGCCATGAAGGCCGTGGTCTTGCCTTCCTCTTGCCTGAGTAGCGGGATCATTTGGCTTTCTGTATGGCCGTCGGCAAAGAAGATGTCCCAACCTTCAATGCCCATGGCGTTCCGCGTGATGCGTCCTGTGCGCTCCACCATCTGCAGCTGGCCTGAGTCCCGAAGTGGTTGCAAGTTGTCGGCCAAGAACGACGCTTTTTCCCGTGTGTTGGGGTTCATGGCCCACTCCCAATGCGCGCCGTTGCTCCAAAACGTCGCGTTGGGGAAAGCGGGGACCAAGCGGCCGTCCGACCTGCGGACCACGGCACCTCCCACGTGGTCAAAGTGCAAGTGCGTTAGGAACACGTCGGTGATGTCTTCCCTCGAGAATCCGGCTTGCGCCAAGCTCGAGTCCAAGCTGTGCGCCCCATGCAGGTGGTAGTGGCTGAAGAATTTCTCCGACTGTTTGTCCCCAATGCCGCAGTCGATGAGCACCAGGCGATCACCGACTTCGACGAGCAGGGAGCGCATGGCCCACGTGCACAAATTCTGGCTGTCTGCCGGGTTGGTTCTGGACCAAAGTTGCTTGGGCACCACTCCAAACATGGCCCCGCCGTCCAGTTTGAAATTCCCGGTGTGAATCGTGTGAAAGCGCATGGTGGAAAGGTATGATGACCCAAGTGAGTTCAGTACATTTGACCTTTGAAACACGCCATGCTTGACGCCCTTTCTCCCGTCGACGGACGCTACCGCAGACACACCCAAACCCTCGCCATCTGGCTGTCTGAACAAGGACTGATCCAACACCGGGTCGAGGTGGAAGTGGAATACTTCCTGGAGTTGGTGAAAATCCTGCCCCAGTTGGCCGATTTCCCCCAGGACAAAGTGGACGCCCTCCGGGCCGTGCACCTCGAGTTCTCGGCTCAGGACGCCCAGTGGGTGAAGGATCAGGAACGCATCACCAACCATGACGTGAAGGCGGTCGAATACTTTGTAAAAGACGCGATGGACAAGTTGGGCGTGGGAGAGTGGAAGGAATTTGTCCACTTTGGGTTGACTTCTCAAGACGTCAACAACACCGCAATTCCGCTGTCGCTGAAACGCGCGACAGAAGGCGTGGTATTGCCGTTGCTGGACGAGGTGATTTCTGACCTGTCCCGCCTGGCCTTGGAATGGAAGAATGTGCCGATGTTGGCACGGACGCACGGACAGCCGGCGTCGCCCGTGACTCTGGGAAAAGAGCTCCAGGTGTTCCTGGAGCGCTTGCGCAGCCAACGCGTCGGGCTTGCCGACGCCGTGTATGCAGCCAAGTTTGGTGGCGCCACTGGGCAATTCAACGCCCACCGGGTGGCTTTCCCTGAGGTGGATTGGCCTGCCTTTGGCCAAGCCTTTGTGGAGGGCAAGTTGGGCCTCAAGCGCACCCCGTTGACCACCCAGATTGAGCCGTACGACCACCTGGCGGCCTGGTGCGACGCCTTGCGCCGCATCCACACGGTGCTCCTTGATTTGAACCGCGACGTGTGGACCTACATCTCCATGGACTATTTCAAGCAAAAGATCGTGGCCGGTGAAGTCGGGTCTTCCGCCATGCCACACAAAGTCAACCCCATCGACTTCGAGAACAGCGAAGGCAACTTGGGGGTGGCCAACGCCTTGCTGGGTCACTTTGCCGCGAAGTTGCCCATCTCCCGATTGCAGCGTGACCTCACCGACAGCACCGCGATGCGCAACCTCGGGGTGCCACTTGGCCACAGCGTCATCGCCATGAATGCCACCCGGAAGGGGCTGGGCAAGCTGGTGTTGAACGGGGACAAGATCGCCGCAGACTTGGAGGCCAATTGGGCCATTGTGGCCGAAGCCATTCAGACCATCCTCAGGCGCGAAGCCTACCCCGAGCCCTACGAGGCATTGAAGGCTTTGACCCGCACCAACGGCACCATCAACCAGTCCGTCATGCGTGAATTCGTAGCGGGGTTGGACGTGTCAGACGCGGTCAAAGCGGAGCTGAATGCCATCACCCCAGCGAATTACCTTGGCTTCGCTTCAGATTTGGTGCGCGGATGAGGTCCGTTTGGACCCTGATTCCTTTGATTCGTCACCAACGGGGCCAAGTGCTGTTGGTGGGGGTGCTCCATGCGTTGAGCGCCGTGCTGTCGTTGTTCACCTTCCTTTCGGTGGTGCCCTTTCTGCGCATCCTGTTCGGAGCTGTACCCAGCACGGGTTCTCAAGAAGGTGTCCTCGCTTGGGTCAGTCTTGGGTTTGACCGGTTCGTGCAATCGGAAGGTGCGTCCGTGGCCCTTGCGGTGTTGTGTGGTGCGATGGTGGTGCTGGCGCTTCTGAAAAACGCGGTGCAATACGCGGCACTCTACGTCATGGCAGGCATCCGCACTGGGGTCAGCCGCGATTTGAGACAAGACCTTTATGGCAAGCTTATGTCCATGCCCATGGCGTGGTTCTCCGAGTCCAAACGCGGGGACGTCATGAGTCGATTCACCCACGACTTGATGGAGGTGGAACACTCGGTGATCGGCTCATTGGAAGCGCTGTTGAAGTCCCCGTTGATGGTCGTGGTGAGTCTGGCCACTTTGCTGGCCTTGAGTTGGGAGCTGACGTTGTTCGCGTTTGTACTTCTTCCAGTCACAGGAGCGTTGATCAGCCGTTGGTCCAAGCGACTCAAGCGCCACGCCCAAAAAGGGAAAGAGGAGCTGGGGCAATTGGTGACGGTGTTGGAAGAAACCTTGCTGGGCATGCGGATTGTGAAGGCGTTCAACGCCGAAGCGCAGTTCACAGCATCTTTTTCTGATCGAAACCATGGCCACTTCAAGGCCATGCGCCGCATGCACCGTCGGGAGAGCATGTCTTCACCCATGAGTGAGGTCATTTCGCTGTCGGTGATGGCGCTCTTGTTGTCTTACGGCGGATCGCTCGTGCTCGCAGGGGATTCGGCGCTTTCTGGGGATTGGTTCATCGGCTACTTGGTGGTGTTTTCTCAAATCATTCCTCCAGCGCGGTCGTTGGCCGACGGGTACTTTCGTGTGTCGAAGGGGGTGGCTTCCCTGGATCGGCTGAACGAGTTGTTTGAGGTCGCTTGGTCCCGTGAAGCGGATTTGGGAGATGCGGGAGCCGAAGCCCCCACATGTCGTCGAGCGTTGGTCTTTGAGGACGTGGTGTACCGTTACCCGGAACAGGATGTTCCTGCGTTGAACGGTCTGAACCTCAAGATTCCAGCGGGTCAAGTGGTGGCTTTGGTGGGGCTCTCGGGTTCAGGCAAAACCACGGCGGCACACATGCTGAGCAAGTTTGCCAATCCAGACGAAGGCACGTTGTGGGTGGACGACACCGACTTGAGAACGGTGTCTGGCCGTGCATGGCGCGCCAAGCTGGCCGTGGTCACCCAAGACGCCATGCTCTTCCACGGTTCCATTGCCGACAACATTGTGCTGGGCGACGACACCCCCGATTGGGAGAAGATGCAACGTGCGGCAGCGGCGGCTCATGTTTTGGAGTTTGCAGAGGTCTTGCCTGAAGGCTTGAACGCCAAAGTGGGCGACAGCGGCGGCAAGCTCAGCGGCGGTCAGCGTCAGCGAGTGGCCTTGGCCCGGGCGTTGTATCGAGACGCAGACGTGCTGCTCTTGGACGAAGCGACGTCCGCGTTGGACGCCAGCTCGGAGTCGTTGGTGCAACAGGCGTTGGAGCAAGCTGTCCAAGGGAAGACGGTGGTGGTCATTGCCCACCGCATGTCGACCATTCGCGAGGCCAACACCATTGTGGTGCTTGAGGGAGGGCAAGTGGTGGAGCAGGGAACGCACGACGAACTGATGGCCATGGACGGACGTTACGCGGAGTTGGATCAACTGCAACGGGGAGGGTGAGCGCCATGTTTGTCTCTGGATTCACCTTCATCAACAGCGCAGTCAGGTTCGACTACCCAATCGTCGAGGCGATCCAGAGCATCGTGCCGCTCTGTGACGAGGTTGTTGTGGCCGTCGGCGACGCCCGAGACGGCACACGTGCGTTGATTGAAAGCATTGACTCTGCCAAGATTCGCATTGTCGACACGGTGTGGGACCATACCCTGCGTGAAGGCGGGCGGGTGTTGGCGGTGGAGACCGACAAGGCGTACGCGCACATTTCACCTCAGGCGGATTGGGCGGTGTACATCCAGGGCGACGAGGTGCTCCATGAACAGGACCTGCCCGCCATTCGCGAGGCCATGGAACGCCACCTTTCCCGCCGGGATGTGGACGGGTTGCTGTTCAAGTACAAACATTTCTATGGCTCCTACGATTTTGTGGGGGCGTCGGACCGCTGGTACGCCCACGAAGTGCGTGTGGTTCGCGCGGTCCCTTCTGTGAAGTCGTTTCGAGATGCCCAAGGTTTCCGCATTCGGAACAACGAACCCCTTCGGGTGCTTCCGGTGGACGCCACCGTACACCACTACGGTTGGGTGAAGCCACCGCAGGTGATGCAGGACAAGCGCGTGCAATTCAACAAGCTTTGGCACGACGACGATTGGGTGGAAACGCATGTTGTCGGCCCTGAGTCGTTTGCCTACGAAGATCACATTCGGTCGCTGCATCGGTTCGAGGGCCCTCATCCACGGGTGATGCAACGCAGGGTGGCCGCCATGAATTGGACGTTCTCCTTCGACCCGTCCCAGAACCGATGGACGTGGAAGGAGCGCCTCAAGTCGTTGGCCAAGAAATTGGGCGTCAACCCCAACTACGCCAACTACAAGTTGCTCCGGCGCTGACCGGAGGCCGTTGTGCGACCCCAGTTGCACCGCCTTGACAAAATTGACCCACATTTGTCCATGCCTCGGCTGACTTGGATGCTCCGAAACCGCTGCCCCCAATGTGGACAAGCCCATTTGTTCAAGGAGCCCAATGCGTACAAGCTCCGGACCACGGCCCACATGCACAAGACATGCACTGCGTGCGGAGAGGACTTCGAGCGCGAGCCTGGCTTTTACTTTGGGGCGGCGTACGTCAGCTATGCCTTGACGGTTGCCCTTTGGGTGGCGGTGCTTGTGGCGATGATGGTGTTCGACGCGTGGGGGTGGATGGAGTTTGGCATGTTCACCCATCCAGGCATGTACTTGACGACAGGATGCACCTTGTTGTTGGTGCTGATGCCGGTGATTTACAGGCTGAGTCGCTCCATTTGGCTCTCGATCTTCACGAAAACCCGGACATGAAAAAAGGGACCCTCACGTTTGAGCGTCCCTTTCAAACCAAATCGCCTGATTCATTGCGCCGTTGCCAGCGCATTAACCAAAACCGAATCCCTATACCGGGCCAGGTTGCAAAAGGTTGCACTCAGGGCGAAAAAAAATCTCGAAGAAGGGAAAACGTCGCGCGCTCAGGCTTGCTTGGAGCGTTCCTTGTCGGCCTCGTCGCCCTGCACCCGAATGCTCTCTTCGTGAACGGAAGCCAGGATTTTGGACAGGAAGTCGTGGTTCAGCCCCATCTGGCTTGCCCAATCCAATCGGCTCTTCACGATGTCTCGCCAGCGCGCCACACTCAACAGGGACCATTTGTTTCGGTGCTTCAACGCGCCGATCTCGCGGGCGAGGGTCATGCGTTTGTCGAGCATGTGCAGCAGCTGCTCGTCGACGCTGTCAATTTGAAGCCGGAGGGCGTCCAAAGACTCTTGCGCGTCGTTGTTCACGACGTGTTGGACCGGCACGTCCAACTGAGCCAGCAACTGATCCAAGGTCGCCGGCGTGATTTGTTGCTCGGCGTCGCTTAGGGCCAGGGCAGGAGAGGGGTGGCTTTCAATCATCAGCCCTTCCATCCCCAGGTTCATGGCCCGTTGGGCCACGTCCTGAAGGTGTTCTGCCTTCCCTGAGATGTGGGAGGGGTCGCAGAAGAGAGGAACTTCAGGCATCTCCGACCGCAGCGCAATGGGGATCTCCCACATGGGGGCGTTTCGGAATTCCGAGCTGCCGTAGCTTGAAAAGCCGCGGTGCAAGGCACAGACCTGCCCGCGGGTGCATGACGCCACACGCTCCAACGCCCCAATCCACAATTTGAGGTCCGCGTGCATGGGGTTTTTGACCATGACCAAGAGGTCGGTGCCCTTCAACGCCTCGGCAATGGCTTGGACAGCGAAAGGGCTCACTGTGGTGCGTGCCCCAATCCAAACCGCGGACATGCCAGCTTCAAGAATCTTTTCGACGTGTTCGGGAGTCGCGACCTCGGTGATGGCCTGGAGGCCAGACTTGGCTTCGGCTTCCATGAGCCACGGAAGCGCTTTTTCGCCCAACCCTTCGAAGGAATTGGGCCTGGTGCGTGGCTTCCAGAGTCCGGCTCTGAACAACTGAACCCTTCCGCCTAGGGCCAAAGACGCAGCGGCGTTGAGCACCTGTTCCCGGGACTCTGCACTGCACGGCCCAGCCACCACCACCGGACGTTTTTCATGTCCAAACGGGATGTCGGCCGAGAAGCGAACAGATGGATCTCCATGCACCATGGTGTAAAATTACGGGCGGATGACATGGATGCCTTGCTTCTCGCCACAAAACGGCGCCTTTCAGGCACAAAAAAACCCCGGCGCATGCGCCGAGGCTTTTGAAGTACCCAGAACTGGACTCGAACCAGCACGCCCGAAGGCACAGCCGCCTGAAGACTGCGCGTCTACCAATTTCGCCACCTGGGTAAGAGAAGGCCGCAAAGGTAACGCATTAGAATTGAAGTCAACTCACTTCAACGTGCTCGGGCAGACAAACTCTGTGGTGGGGATGGAGGTGGCTGCGATGGCCTTAAACCCACCCAACACGTCGATCCCGTTGTGGTATCCATGGGCCTTGAGCACGGAGTGCGCGATGACGCTTCGGTACCCTCCAGCACAGTGGATGTAGAACAGTTTGTCTTTCGGAATGCGTTCTAGGTGGTTGCCCAAAAACTCCAGCGAGGCGTGCGCCGCGCCCTCCACGTGGGAGGCGCTGTACTCGTCGTCCTTCCGCACATCCACCACGCAAGTGTCGGGGTGGTGGGCCAACACGTGTTCAAACGCCTCGGCATCTACAGTTTCAATGTGGTCGGTGTCTTTGCCTGCCGCCACCCATGCATCCACGCCTCCTTCGAGATGGCCAAGGACGTTGTCGAACCCAACGCGCGAGAGGCGGGTGATGGCTTCTTCGATTTGGTCGTCGTTGGCAATGAGCAAAATGGGTTGCTTGACGTCGACAATCACCGCTCCGACCCACGGGGCAAACCCGCCTTGCAGGCCAATGAACGTAGACCTCGGAACATGCCGTTCAATGAATTCTTGGGTGGGCCTCACGTCCAACACCACGGCCGAGGTTTCGTTTGCTGCAGCTTCGAAGGCGTTTGGGGACAGCGCTCTGGTGCCGCGTGCCATCACGTCGTCGATGCTTTCGTACCCACCCTTGTTCATCGCCACGTTCAGCGGGAAATAGCCAGGAGGTGGCAAGAGGCCATCGATGACCTCGCGCACGAATTCGTCTTTTGTCATGTCTTCCCGCAACGCGTAGTTGGACGCCTTTTGATCACCCAATGTGCCGACGGTTTCTTTGCTCATGTTCTTGCCGCATGCCGACCCTGCGCCGTGGCCAGGGTAGACGATGGTCTCATCTGGAAGCGTCATGATTTTGTGGCGGAGACTGTCGTACAGATGGCCTGCGAGGTCCTCCATGGTGAGGTCGCTTTTTTGGGCCAAGTCGGGCCGGCCCACATCTCCCAAAAACAGAGTGTCCCCGGAGAAAATCGCATGGGGTTGGCCTTGCTCGTCGCGCAACAAGTAGGTCGTGCTTTCCATGGTGTGCCCAGGGGTGTGGAGCACTTCAATCTCCACGGCCCCCAGCTTGAGGCGTTCTCCGTCGGTGGCGATGTGCGCGTCGAATCCAGGGTTGGCTTTGGGGCCAAACACAATGGGGGCCCCGGTCTTCTCGGCCAAGGTCACGTGCCCGGATACGAAGTCTGCGTGGAAGTGCGTTTCAAGCACGTATTTGATGCTGGCGTTCCGATTGGCGGCCAAATCGAGGTAAGGCTCCACCTCCCGGAGAGGGTCAATGATGGCCATTTCTCCCTGGCTTTCGATGCAGTATGCACCTTGAGCGAGACAGCCAGTGTAAATCTGTTTGACTTCCATGGCGACAAAGGTACAGCCTCGGACCAACCGGGACAGGAAACTTGAATCACGCCAGTGCGCAACCCAAGTGGCTCAAGAATCGCCCGAGGACGAGTGCTGTTGAGCCATGGCTTGGTTGCGTCGTGACACGGACCCCGGGTGCTCAAACTCCGCCAAAGCATCGTCCACATTCAGTTGAAAGGTGATGCCTCCTTCGTCCAAGAACCCATCAGATGCCAAGCTGTCGCGCACGGGGCCGATGGCGCCGGCCAAACACACGTGAAGTCCTGCGGCACGCCAATCTTGAAGCAAATTCCTGAAGGTCGCCCGGGCGCTTGCGTCGATGTGAGAAATGGTGTCGGCTTGGATGACGATGAGCTGAAGTGGTGCGCCTTTGCGAACCACCCAAGCTTGGAGGGTGCGCTTGAAGTGGCTTTGGTTGGCGAACGTCAAAGCCCCGTCGTAACGAACCACAAGCACCTCTGGCAACACCACTGCCTCAGGGAATCGCTCCACATTGCGGTGAACGCCGTGAACGTTTCCCAAGATGGCGTGGTGAGGGGTCATCATTTGACGAATCCACAGGGCCAAGGCAAGGCCAACCCCCACGCCCATGCCTGAGGGCAAGCTCACAAAGAGGGTGACCAGCAAGGTGATGGCAAGCACGCCGGCCTCCCACTTGTCCTGTTGCCAGAGTTTGCGAGGGAACCGAATGTCCACCAGCCCTGCCACGGCCACCAGCACCACGGCGGCGAGGACGGCGTTGGGGAGATGATGGAAGAGGGGGGTGAGCAAGACCAAAGTCAACGCCACGACCGTCGCTGCAACCCAAGCCGTGACCGGGGTCTTTCCTCCGGATTGTTCCGTCACCGCCGTGCGGGAAAACCCTCCTGTGGTGGGGTAGCTTTGAAAGAAGGCCCCAAGCACATTGGCCATCCCAAGGGCTTTGAGTTCTTGGTTGGGGTCCACGTCGTAATCGTGCCTTTCTTCCACGGACTTGGCCACGCTGATGGCTTCCATGAAGGCCACCAAGGCCAGCGTCAACGCCACAGGCAACAAGGCGTTGACATCTGCCACGTCCCAATTGGGCAAGCCTGCGGCAGGAAGGCCGCTTGGAATGTGGCCCACCACTTGGACGCCTCGGGACTCAAGCCCCACGCCCCAAGACACTGCGACGCTGCCCAACACAACCATCAACGACGCTGGCACTTTGGGGGCCCAGGCCTTCAGCCCTGCGAGAATCCCGATGGCTGCCAATCCCACGCCAAGCGTGAGGCCTTGGGTGGCGGGTGCCGCATCCATCAAGTGGCCCAACACAAGGTGAACTCGGTTGCTGCGTTCGCACGCAACGCCGGCCAAATGGGGCAACTGGTTCAACCCAATCAACAGTGCTGCGGCCGTGGTGAATCCGCTGATGACGGGTTTGGACAGGAAATGGACCAGAAATCCCATGCGCATCATGCCCATGCCCCATTGCATGAGTCCCATCATGACCGAGAGCAGCAGCGCCAATTCAATGTACCTGTCGGTCCCCGCCAAAGCCAGTCCGCCCAGCCCCGTAGCAACCAACAAGCTGTCCATGGCCACAGGACCCACCGCCAAGTGCCTTGAAGTGCCAAACACCCCGTACACAATTTGGGGAGCCAAGGCGGCGTAAAGTCCGTATTCCAGGGGCAAACCGGCAATCATGGCGTAGGCCATGCCTTGGGGGATGAGCATGATGCCCACCGTCAGTCCCGCTGACAAATCCCCCCTCCAATGCGTCTTGGAATAGGTGCGCAACCAAGTTGAACAAGGAATGTGGAGGAGGAGTCGCACGGGGCCAGTCAATGGCAAGCAAGGTACGCGCCGTAGAAAGGATGGTGTGTGACCCTGGTTGCCCCGTCTTCAGTAGGTGGCCATTTCAATGGAATTCCTGTGCAGGGACAGCACCCCCTCTTTTTCAAACCCCTTCAGCAACCGCGACACCACCACCCGGGAGGTATGCAGGTCGTTGGCAATGTCTTGGTGGGTCGTCTGGAGGATGAGGTTGCCTTGCACTTTGACTTTGTCCGAGAGGTGCCGCTTCAAGCGCGCGGACAAATCCATGAACGCCAACGCATCGATCGCTTGAAGCATTTCTTCCAACCGGCTTTGGCAGCTCTCTAGCACAAACGTGGACCACGAGGTGTACTTCTTGATCCAAGCTTGTCCCACCGCCACGGGCATCATCAACAGGGAGGTTTCTTGTTCGGTGACAGCGCGGATGCTGCTCTTGCTGGCCCCCATGTACGTGCCCATGGACAACGCACAGCTGTCGCCAGATTCCAGGAAGTACAGCAAGATTTCGTCGCCGTCTTGGTCGAGCCTCATGATTTTGATGGCACCACTGAGCAGCAATGGAATGGCCTCCATCCGTTGGCCGACATCCATCACCATGGTTCCCTCGGGAACCAGCATGTGTTCGGCGTGCGCCACGATCTCGTCCATCAACGCGGGTTCGAACACGCCCTCAAAGCGAGAAATCACGTCATTGTGCCAGGACGAGGATGCAGTCATGGGGTCTGCTTTTGGTTCCCCCAAGTTCGGAAACCAAAAGGCACAAAAAAAGCGAGAGTGGGACTCTCGCTTCAGTGCCCAGGGTGGGACTCGAACCCACACGCCCTAACGGACACATGGCCCTCAACCATGCCTGTCTACCAATTTCAGCACCTGGGCGGTGCAAGGCTTGATGCCTTTTTGCAGTGACCCGGCTGGGACTCGAACCCAGGACCCTCTCATTAAAAGTGAGATGCTCTAACCAGCTGAGCTACCAGGTCGTTTCCTCCATTGAGGGGGGCAAAGATAGTCAGTTTTTCTACCGTGCAAACTTTTGCGACATGAGATATGCAACGCATGGTTGTCTTTCAGCGATTAACTTGCACACGGCTTGAGCAGAACCAGGCCCAACCTCAACTTCAGCAAAGGATGACGATACGAATTTGGATGGGGTGTTTGGCCCTAATTGGATGCGCTTGGCTTGCGCCAGGTGAGGCCTTTGGACAAAGCGTCTTGGACCTCCCAGGCATGGATGCGGTCATGATGCACTGCGACTTGAGCACAGCAACGTTGGAGCGCACGTGGACTGAACACGTGCAGGAGGCGGTGTTGGTGTCCCAAGGGTGGGTGGAAGTGGCGACCCCCAAGGCGGGCATCCCAGTGGAGGACCTGCAGGTTCTGCGCGGCCCCGATGTTCCTCACGCGCTCCTTGCCATGCACATCCAACCGCGTGAAACAGCCGTGGCGTACCCCACCGATCGAAACACCTTTGTTGTGGTATCCAGCCAAGGCTTCATGGACAAGTGGTCCGCCCGCTACCTCATCAACGCCCAAGCCCGATTGAAATGAGCAAAAGCATGACCCCGTGGAAGGCTTTGGTCGCGTGTGTGCTCACAATGGGGGCATGGACCAGCTTGCATGCCCAGATTTCCATTTCCAGCACCGACCTCATTGAAGGTTGCGGCGACGCCCTGGTGGACAGCGGCAGCAGCACGGCGCCCTATGGTGCCAACGAAAACGAAATGGTGACCCTGTGCCCCACGGCCCCAGACACCACCATTTGGATTGAGTGGAGCGTGTTTGACCTCGACGCGCAATCCCAAATCACCGTGCATGACGGAGACAACACCTTCGCACCCATCCTCGCACAGGGCAGCGGAGACCAGTTGCAAGGGCTTGTGCAAATCGCGTCAGAAACGAACCCTACAGGGTGTTTGACCATTGTGTTCACAAGTGGGACAGAAAGCACAGGAGACTTTGCCGCAGGCATCAATTGTGGGCAGCCTTGCGCAGTGCCCGTGCCTGTCGTCAATTTGGAAGATCCCGCGCCCTACCGAGTGTGTCCGGGTGTGGAGGTGCCGTTCGACGGGGCCGATTCGTACGCCACCGGAGACGCTGACATCACCATGTGGTACTGGGATTGGAACGGCGACGGTGCGGTGGACGATTCCACCGACAATGGATACGGCATTCATGTCTACGACGAGCCCGGCATTCACCGCATGCAATTGAGCCTGGTTGATGAAATTGGGTGCGAAAGCGTGCAATTGACCAACTACTTGGTCTACGTGAGCAACGACCCTGTGTGGACGATCAACCCCTTGAGTCAAGTGGCATGCACCGGCGAGCAAGTGGATTTGTCCGTGTCCGTGGAGGGACAACCGTTCACCCTGGAGCCCAGCGTCGACTTCGGCGGCGGGTTGTTCATTCCGGATGAAGTAGGACAGTGCTTTTCCAGCGAATTGACGTTCACCCAGTTCATCCCAGGCCAAACCATCGGGTCGGCCGCAGACGCCCTTGAAAGCTTTTACATCAACTTCGAGCACAGCTTCATGGGGGATTTGACGATCACCTTCGAATGCCCCAACGGCCAAAGCATGATGGTGCACCAGCAAGGTGGCGGCGGCACCTTCTTGGGGGTTCCAGTGGATGACGATTTGGATCCAAATACCCCAGGCGTAGGCTTCGATTACTTCTGGACGCCTGACGCCACCAACGGGACGTGGGCTGAAAACACCACAGGCACGCTCCCTTCTGGGGAATACGAAAGCGTCCAAACCTGGGGCAACTTGGACGGATGTCCTTTGAACGGCGTGTGGCAAATGGAGATTTGCGATTTTTGGGGGCAAGACAACGGATTCGTCTTCGACTGGGCCATCCAGTTTGCGGACAGCCTGTACCCTGCTGAATTGAGTTTCACCCCCACGTTTGGGTTGGAGTGCGACAGCACGTACTGGACCACGTTGGAGCAGAACAGCCACATTGTCTTGGACGGGGCATGGAACTGCGCCGACGTGGGCGTGACCATGACGAACGCAGGCCAGCACACCTACACCGCCCACGCCACCAACAACTTCGGGTGTGAATACACCCAAGACGTGGACGTGGAATTCGTGGCGTTCAGCCCAGCCATCGACGCCAACCCTGACGTGTACTGTGGCGGCCAGCCCGTGGAATTGAACGCCTTTGTGAGCGATCCGGAGGCAGGCGATTTTACCGTGGTGTGGGGACCTGAAGAGTTCCTTTCAGACACGTTGGGCGAAACGGTTTATGCGTCAGGCATGGTGAATCCCGAATATTTCAACGTGCACGTGGTGCAGGAATTCGACGCGTTTGGAGGATTGCTGTGTGAAGCAGACGCCGACATTTTGGTCGGCACGTGTGAAATCACCATCCCCAACGTGATCAGTCCTTACGGCACCAGTGGGGCGAACGACATGTTTCGCATTCCTGGCATCGAAACCTACGAGAACGTGGGACTCGTCATCCTCAACCGCTGGGGCAACGTGGTCTACGAGAGCAACGATTTTGGTGCGAGTTCGTTTTGGGATGCAGAAGCCGACGGCGCCACATCTGGTATCTACTATTACAAGCTGACCATCCCTGTGGAAGACGGCCCCCTTGTGGTCACCAGCATTTCAGGCAACGGCGTGGAGTATTACCCTGAGGAAGGGAAGCCTGTGGTCTTGGAAGGGACCGTTCAGATTGTGGACTGAGTTTGTCTTTTGAAAGAGGACGCTCTTGAGGTGCTGACGGCCTGGACCAAGGCCTTGTTGTTGGAGCGACACGAAGAACGCGCCCGACTTCAGTCTCTGCTGGAGCATGCCTCGCTCAAGCAACGTCGGGCGGAAGGATCGTCCTGGTCGCCGGTCGCAGTCACTGCAGCATCGTATGCGTTCGGCGGAGCGCAGTGGTCGCTTGCGTGTGGGGAAGGAGGTGGACTGCCCAACGCGTTTCGGGTGGGCAGTGCGGTGTTGTTGAGCCCCATGGACGACGACGAATCGTCAAAGGCGCTGGGGGTTTGGCCAGCCCGCGTTCGGAAAATGCGGGGACTTGACATGGAGGTGGTGCTGGAAGGCGACGGTCCGGAGGGCGTGTCGCCTCAGCACATCAAGTGGACTGTGGACGCCAGGGCCGACGAGCGCAGCTACAACGCCATGGCCCATGCCCTCAGCCATTGGGTCAATGCCGATGCAGACACGGACAAAGCCTTTCGGGACCTTGCGCTCGGGGTGGCGGAGCGTTGGCCGGAACCCCACCCGGCTGATGCGTTGGTCGGCGAGGCCTCTGGATTGAACGAGGGACAATGCCGTGCTGCTCAGGACATCTGGCGACGCCCGCGAGTGTCCCTGTTGCACGGCCCCCCAGGCACGGGAAAAACGAGCACTTTGGTGGCGGCAGTGAAAGACTTGGTGGCTGCCGGGGACAAAGTCCTTGCAGCGGGGCCTTCCAACATGGCAGTGGACGTCCTTGTGGAGCGCTTTCACCAGGCAGGGTTGAATGTGGTTCGGGTGGGGCACCCTATGCGAGTGCAACAGGGGGTCCTTGAAACGACCTTGGATGCTCGGGTTCAAAACTTGCCAGAATATGCCAGGGTGGTGAAAACGCGTCGTGACGCGGCCCAACAGCAAAGGGATGCCGAGAGGCACGTGCGCAACTTCGATGCCGCCCAGCGCGAGGCTCGCAGGCAAGCCCGTGCCGAGGCTCGTGCTCTGCGGAAAGAAGCCGAGGAGCTCGAGGCTTACTTGGCAGAGAAGGTCATTCGCGAAGCCGACATCGTGTGTGCCACCTTGGTGGGGTGCGACGACCGACGGTTGCGGGGCGTGAAATTCGACGTGGCCGTGGTCGACGAGGCGGCGCAAGCCTTGCCCCCGGCGACATTGATTCCGATGAGGCGTGCCAAGCGCTTGGTGCTGTCAGGCGACCCGTGTCAGTTGCCTCCGACCGTGAAAAGCCAGGGGGCTCAGGTGTTGTCCACCACGTTGATGCAACGCTTGGTGGAGCGCCACCCAGACCAAACCCATTTGCTGCAGGTGCAGCACCGGATGCACGCAGGGATCATGGCGTTTGGCAACCTAAAGTTCTACGACGGCCAATTGAAGGCACACCCCGACGTGGGAGGCCGAACGTTGGAAGGGCTTAAACCATGGGTGGTCGTCGACACCGCAGGTTGTGGGTTTGACGAGGTGCGTTCCGAAGAGGGCGGCAGCGTCTCCAATCCCGACGAAGCGTCCTTCGTGTTGGAACGCGCCAGGGAATGGTTGTCCCTTCACCCGGGCATGTCGCTTGGGATTGTGGCGCCTTACGCGGCCCAGGTGGAAACCCTTCGGGAAGGATGGTCAGAGCGCATGCGCGCGCAGCCCGCGCTGTGCCAAGCGGCCGTCACCATCCATACTGTGGATGGATTTCAAGGCCAGGAGCGTGACGCCATGCTCGTGTCGCTGACACGCAGCAACGACAGAGGAGAAGTCGGGTTCCTGAGCGAGAGCCGTCGAATTCACGTGGCCCAAACCCGGGCCAAAATGGCCTGCATGCTGGTAGGTGATAGCGCGACGCTGTCGACCGATGCGTTCCTGGCCGACCTCTTCGACCACGCGCAGGCGCACGACGCGTACGACAGCGCTTGGAGTTGGATGGTGTGACCTCAAGTCAGGCTTCGACTGCTGCGGCGTCTTCTTTGGGCTGTTCTTGACCGTCGACCACCTGCCACTCGTCCTGGGGGAATACCTCCACTATTTTTTGATAGGCGATGGAGGGGATGACGTAGCCCACGCCGAGTTGGTTCATGTGGCCGGACACCTTGTCGAAGGCGTCGCGCACGTCCACGGCGCTGAGCAGGATGTGTTGATTGCTCTCCTTTTCCGTGCCCTTGTCGGCGTCGAAAGTGGTCATGGCGACTTTGACCCGGAACCACTTGTCGCACTCGGGAAAGCGAATCACCTCGATGAGGTTGGTTTTGGTCAGCTGGGTGATTTCAAACGGCCGGATGCCCTCGTAGTCGCAGATTTGGGTCATGCGCGTCTCCGCCTCAGTGTAGGTGTACGCGTCCAAAACGAACTGCTCAACTTTCTTCACTTCCGCCCCCTCGCTGTCCAACGACTGCGAGCTCACTTTGCAATTGAACCAGTGTTTCACCATGCTACGAAGCTACAGGGAGGCCTTGTCGCTGTTCACCAACGCGATGTGAAAATTGCCCACACGAAGTGCACATCTGCTGCAGTCGAAGGAGGTAGTTTGCGACCATGCAATTGCCGGAGGACACTTATATGCACAAAGGGCAGAGGCGGAAGCTGTTGGAGGAGTTGAGGGGCATGGGCATCCGGGACGAGCGCGTGCTGTCGGCCATGGAAGAGGTGCCGCGTCACTTTTTCATGGATTCAGCCTTTTCGCAATTCGCGTACTCCAACAAGGCATTTCCGATTGCCGCAGGCCAAACCATCAGCCAGCCCCACACCGTGGCCAAGCAAAGCGAGTTGCTCGAGGCCCAGCCCGGAGACTCCATCTTGGAGATCGGAACCGGCAGCGGGTATCAGTGTGCCGTCCTTTGTGCCTTGGGCTTTAAGGTGCACAGCATCGAACGCCAAAAGGCGCTCTTCGATGTCGCCGGACCTTTGTTGAAGGCCATGGGCTGGAAGCCGTCGTTGTATTACGGCGACGGTTACAAGGGAAAGCCAGTCTTCGCTCCCTTCGACGGCATCATCATCACATGCGGTGCGCCGGATGTGCCTCAAGCACTGTTGGGCCAATTGAAGGTGGGGGGGCGCATGGTCATTCCTGTCGGCGGAGGAGATACCCAACGGATGTGGACCATTGACCGCATCAGCGAGCGGGAATTCACCAAGAAAGACCACGGAATGGCTGCATTCGTGCCCATGCTGTCTGCCCGAGCCCGCGACTGACCGCGGACGTCGTTAGAGCAACCCATCGAAGTCCCCCAGCCCTTGGCGCACCAACTCCGGCTCACCGCGTGTGCAGTCGAGCACCGTGGAGGCTTCCAATTGGCCGATGCCCCCGTCGATCACCAGGTCCACCACATGTCCGAGGCGCTCGCAGATGAGCTCAGGGTCGGTCGTGTATTCCAGCATGTCGTCGTCGTCGTGGACACTGCTCACAACCAACGGCGTGCCCAGTTCCTTCAGCACGTGAAGGGCCACCGGGTGGTCGGGCACGCGAATTCCAATTGTTTTCTTGCGGCTGCGGTAAAGTTTGGGGACCTCCCCGCTTGCAGGCAGGATGAAGGTGTAGGGCCCAGGCAGGGCGCGCTTCATCATCTTGAAGAGCGGGTTGCTCAGGTGCTGGGCGTACTTGCTCAGGTCGCTCAAATCTGCGCAAAGCAAGGAGAAATCCGCCTTATCTGGCTTGATGCCCTTGGCACGCGCCAGGCGATCGAAGGCCTTGGGGCTGCCCAGCTTGGCGGCAAAGCTGTACACCGTGTCGGTGGGGCACACCACCAGACCGTCCCTGTCCAGCACGCGCAGCACCTCCTGCACCTTTCGAGGATCAGGGTTGTGGTCGTGAAGTTTCAGCAAATCGGCCAAAGCGCCAGGGGCTTCAGCCGTTTGACTTGGCGTGGTCTGCGAGGAACTTGGCCAAGCCAATGTCGGTCAATGGGTGCTTCATCAAACCTTCAATGGCGCTCAATGGCCCGGTCATCACGTCCGCGCCGAGCTTGGCACATTCGATCACGTGCATGGGGCCGCGGACGCTGGCCGCCAAGATTTCTGTGCCGAAGTCGTAGTTGTCGAAGATGTTGCGGATGTCCTCGATGAGGTCCATGCCATCCGAGCTGATGTCGTCCAAGCGGCCGATGAACGGGCTCACGTACGCTGCGCCTGCCTTGGCCGCGACCAGGGCTTGACCAGGGCTGAAGATCAATGTGCAGTTGGTCCGAATGCCGTGGTCGGTGAAGTGGCTGATGGCCTTGATGCCTTCTTGAATCATAGGCACCTTCACCACGATGTTTTCATGCAGGGCAGCGAGGGCTTCACCTTCGCGAACCATGCCTTCGAAATCGGTGGAGATCACTTCTGCGCTGACGTCGCCGTCGACGATGTCACAAATGGCCTTGTAGTGGGCCTGGACCGCCTCGTCGCCTGAAATGCCTTCTTTGGCCATCAGGGAAGGGTTGGTGGTCACTCCGTCGAGGATGCCCAGGGCTTGAGCTTCGCGGATTTGCTCGAGGTTGGCGGTGTCGATGAAAAACTTCATGGAGGAAAGGTTGGGCGTTTGCCGGCAAAAGTAGGCCAAATCTGAGCACATGCATCCTCCCCGGAGCCCCTACCTTCGCGGTGTGAAACGGGGCCTTTGGATGTTCTGGGCAATTGCCCTGATGGGATGCGATGCGTCGCAATGGGATCCGGGTGCGCCTGAGGTGCTCGAGGTGTCGTCGTACACCCTGACCACCACGCCAGAACAAGGCACCAATTCCCACCGGGTGGAAGAGGTGTGGGTGTACGGTGCGGCCGACGTGCTGGGGGTGTACCCCTTGCCGGCGACCATCGCCCTTCCCCAAGGTGAACCTCAAACGGTCACGTTGGTGCCTGGCATCCGAGCCAACGGGGTGGCCGCCACCCGGCGCCCCTATCGGTACTACGAGGTCAACACAGTGAGCCTCGACGGCGATCCCACCACGGTTGAGTCCGTTGATTTTGGTGGAGGATACGTGGACCACAGCGGGTTGACCACCAAAGTCATCCTGGCAGAAGATTTCGAATCGGCCAACCGGTTTGTGGCGGGGCCCAACAGCAACGCCGAAGTCATCCGCCAGACTGAGCCAAGCCAAGTGTTCGAGGGGGCGGCGTCGGGGTACATCAAGCTGGACAGCACACACACGCAACTGAGCGCAGCCACGAACGAACAGTTCTTCAACCTGCCCAGGGACCGTGAGGTGTACCTCGAATTCAACTACAAATGCGACGTGGGGTTCTTGGTGGGGTTGGATGTGTTGGGCGGGAGCCAGGCGGGGCGTTTGCCCATCCTCGGACTCAACCCGACTTGCGACGAGGAAGGGGTGTGCGAGTGGAACAAGTTGTACTTGGACTTGTACCCTGCCTTGTCCACGATGCAGGACGCGGCGGCGTTTGAAATCGCGCTGAACGCCAGCATTCCTGCGGACGGAAGCGAAGGCCACATTTGGTTGGACAACTTCAAATTTGTGCACTTTGCCGATTGACGGTCAAGCCCAATCCAAGCCCTGGAATTCCTGGGCATGGCGCTACGTGGTGTCCGACGCCTTGGCCTCAGCGTTGGCTTGGGCCGTCCTGTTCATGTTTCGCAAAGCGGTGGTGGAGCCCAGGCGGTTTGGGATGGAGATCGACATCACTCCAGATGAGAATTTTTGGAAGGCGATGGTCGTGGTCCCGCTCTTTTGGGTGGGGTTGCACGCTTGCATGGGGATGTACTTGGACGTACGTCAACGCCACCGCGGGCTGGAAGTCCGGCAGTCTTTTCGGTCCGCGGCGTTGGGTGGCGTGTTGCTGTTTTTTCTGCTCCTTCTCGACGACGTGACCCGCACCCATGTGGACCATTACGAGACCCTGGGCGTGTGGATGGGGACCCATTTGACATTGATTTTGGGCGCCCGCTGGGCTTGGACGTCTCGTGTGGTGCGAAATGTCCAAAATGGAACGTGGGCCTATTCCACGCTCGTGGTGGGTGACAAAGCGGGCAACGCCGCTTTTCTGAACGACGTGTCGCGCACGCCAGGCAAGTTGGGTTGGAATGTGGTGGCGACGTGGACACGCAAGGAACTCGAAGCAGGACTGAAGTCTTTGGAGTCGTGGCTGGACACCCAACCCGTGGATCGGGCGGTGTTGACCACGCAGGTGGGCGACGACCCTGCGACGTTAGGTTGGATCGCGCTCTTGGAAGGACGGGGCGTGGACATTTTGGTGGTGCCAGGTGCCTTGGACTACATGGCGGGGACGGTGCGGTCGTCCAATCTGTTTGGGGTGCCGCTGGTGAACTTGAGCAAGCCCGGATTGACGGCGGGCATGCGCGTGGTCAAGCGCGCGATGGACATGGTCCTCAGCGCTTTGGCCTTGGTGGTCCTTTCTCCGTTGCTGGTTGGAGTGGCGATCGCGGTGCGCAGGAGCTCACCAGGCCCCGTGTTTTACCAGCAGGAGCGTCTAGGCCTGCACGGCACATCGTTCAGGATTGTGAAATTCCGAACCATGGTGGTGGATGCGGAAGGGGTGAAGCCGCGCCTAAGCTCGGAAGACGATCCCAGAATCACTGCGGTGGGCAAGAAGCTGCGTCAAGCACGAGTGGACGAGCTGCCTCAGTTTTGGAACGTGTTGAAGGGGGACATGTCGTTGGTGGGCCCCCGTCCTGAGCGGGCGTTTTTCACCGACCAAATCGTCCGCCACAGTCCCCACTTTTTGAGGCTTCAGCAAGTACGCCCCGGCATCACATCCTGGGGGCAGGTGAAGTACGGCTACGCAGAAAATGTGGAGCAAATGAGGCAGCGCCTGCGGTACGACATCATGTACCTCGAAAACATCTCCCTGTTGCTGGATTTGAAGATCCTGCTTTACACAATCCGAACGGTGGTCCGGAGGGAGGGAAAGTGATTTACATAAAATTACCGAAATTGCGGGCATGGAGACCATGCCATCGGCGCAGCGTGCCACGCGACGTGCCCGACGTATCCTGGGGTGTTTGGCCCTTGCAGGATGGTCCTGGCTTGCGCATGGTCAATCTTCCAAGGCTGGCTGGGTGGCCCAAGATCAAAAGGAGGGCACCCTTGTCGTGAACTATTACGCCAGTGCACCCGACCCCGAATTGGAGCAACTTCGCACGCTCACGGTTGATGCTTTGGGAGTGTATCTGCGGGGTCAAATTTTGCTGACAGACACCGACCTGGGTTGGGCCGAGTCTGTGCGGTCGGTGTCGCGCGGCATGGATCGCATCGTGTCTGACATGCTGCGCATCCGGTCGTTCGCCGGAACCGAGAAGTTTGATGGGTTTTCTCACATGGTGTACGACTTGCTGTTGGACTTTGAAGAACTCGACCCACGTGATGCTGAGCGGTTCCGAACAGGGCAATCGAGAAGTTTCGAGGAGAATCTGTACGTCCTGGTGGAACAACGCATCCAAGAGATCCTCCTTCAAGCCGGGGTGGAGCTCGGGAGCTTTGTCAACCGAGGACTGCTCCAGAGAATTGGCACCATCGAGCAAAGCGTCCCAGAGGACAACCTCGAGGAATGGATGGAACTCGGGGATAACGAGGAACTGAAGCCACTGGAGCTCAATTTCTCCTTGGAATCCATGTCGCTGCTCGACGGCGCCCAAGATGGAGGCTGGGACGACCTCGGAAATGCATCATCTTCATCTGCCTCAGACCTCGAGCATATGATGCTTCGGGTGCTCGACTTGCTCGAAGACCAGAGCGCGCGGATTTCCAGGCTTGAAAACCAGTCTCACGGCGCCAGGGCTTGGGCGGAGGGCGCTTGGACCCCTACGCGCACGTCGCCCTCGGCAGACGCCGAATTGAAGGCCTTGAATCTGCCTGCTTCGTTCAGCGTTCAGTTCTATGAAGGAAGCACCCGGTTGACGTTGGCTGCGCAGTTGCAGTTGAATGAAGTTGTCGAAGTGATGGGAATTCACGGGCGCTTGAGGGTGGTGTGCACGGGTCATGCCGACGTGAAAGGTGACCGAGCTGCGAATTTGGTCTTGTCGAAGCGCCGCGCAGAAACCGTCAGGACCCACCTGCTGGAAAGTGGCGTGGCCTCCACACGAGTCGTGCTCAATTACTTCGGGGAAGAGCGTGCCCAAAACCGCGGCGCCTTGGACAGGCGGGTGGAGGTGGCGTTCTTTGTGGAAGAATGAAGATCATCTGCATCGGACGCAATTACGCGCAGCACGCCAAAGAACTGGGGAACGCCGTGCCGTCGAAGCCCGTGGTGTTTCTGAAACCGCAGAGCGCCATCCTCAGCCACAAGCATCCCTTTTACATCCCCACCTGGACCCAGGTGGTGCATCACGAAGTGGAATTGGTGGTCAAGATCAACCGAATTGGAAAAACCATTTCAGAACGTCACGCCCACCGGTACTACGACGAAGTGGGGTTGGGTATCGATTTTACCGCGCGCGACGTGCAGGCAGAATTGAAGGAGAAAGGCCACCCATGGGAACGGGCCAAGACGTTCGACGGGTCGGCCGTGGTGGGCGGATTCGTGCCGTTGACGGAACTGGGCAAGCCGGTCGATGACTTGGCGTTCACCCTGCACAACCACGACCAAATGGTGCAATCTGGCAATTCCTCAGACATGCTGTTCTCGGTGGATCGGTTGATTGCTGAAGTGTCCACCTTCATGACCCTGAAAATGGGCGACTTGATTTTCACAGGCACACCCGCGGGGGTGGCTGCGGTGCAACCTGGAGACCGCCTCACAGGCCGGTTGGAAGGCCGCGAGTTGTTTGCAGTCAACGTCAAATGAACCGTGACATGCACCTCTCTTTCATTGGATTCATGGGCAGCGGGAAGACCACGGTGGGCCAAGCGATGGCCACACGGTTGGGGCGTTCGTTTCTCGACATCGACGCTGAGGTGGAACGCATGCTGGGCATGCCCATTCCTCTGGTGTTTGCGGAGCTTGGCGAGCCAGCCTTCCGAGAGGCCGAGCAAGACGCGTTGAGCGACGCTCTGCGCCCCAAAGAGCCCATTGTGTTGGCCACAGGAGGGGGGACACCTTGTGCCGAAGGGGCCATGGAGTGGATGCGTCGCAAGTCGCTTGTGGTGGCCCTTGCGCCCCCGCTTGAGGTGTTGTTGCTTCGGTTGGAATCCTCGCTGGACACCCGTCCCATGCTGAAAGGGAAAACAGGCCAAGCGCTGGCGCAGCATGTCCAACGGATGATGTTGACCCGCGCCGCATGCTACGGCCAGGCCGACATCACCTGGACGCAAGGGGAGTGGACCGACAACCTGTTGAACGACGCCCTGGCGCAAGTGCGCTGGAGGCTCGAAGAAAGTTGATTCAGCGCGCGGGGCGCTCCAAATGCACCGACGCGTGGTCTGGGTCGGACAGGTCGACCGCGATGTGTTCGTTGTGGTGGGTGCTCAACGTCAATCCGCAGTAATCGGCCCGGATGGGGAAGGACCGGTGTTTTCGGTCGACGAGCACCGCGGTGTGAACCTCGCGCGGGTTTCCCTCCAGGACGAATCGAACGGCGTGGATTAACGTTCGTCCTGAATTCAGCACGTCGTCCACCAGTATCACAATCTTGTCGTTCCAAGCGGTCATGTCCACATCGCAACGTAACTCGTGCTCCAACGGCAAGTCCTTGTGCATGGTCAATGTGCCGGTCACCACCTCGAGGTTGGACAGGGCTTGAAGCCGCGAAGACAACGCCTCGCACAAGGCGACACCTTGGCCGGCCACCCCAATGAGGACGAGGGTGGACTCCTGGTAGTGCACCTCGAGAAGTTCCCGGGCCATGCGGTCCAATTTGCGAACCACCTTGTCGTGGGTCATGACCAAGTCACGTTGTGCGCTCATGAGACCAAGTTCGGGATTTTCTCCAACAATGCGACCGCCTCCACATGGGCGGTGTGCGGGAATTGATCCACGAGTTTCAAAGACTTCAATTCGTACCCTTGGGTTCGCAATTCCACCAAATCGCGGGCTTGGGTGGCGGGGTTGCAGCTGACGTACACAATCCGCTGGGCCTCGAGTCGCATGACCTTCCGGAGGGTCTTGGGGGAAATGCCTGCGCGTGGTGGGTCGAGCACCACGGTGTGTAGTTTGCCCTTGTACTCTGGGTGTTCCAAGAGGAATTTCCCGGCATCTGCCGCGAAGAAGGAGACGTTCTCGACGCCGTTGCGGGTCGCCGCCTCGCGCGCATCCTCAATCGCTTGAGGCACGATGTCCACCCCGACCACAGGCACGTTGGCATGTTTGGCCAGGATTTGGCCGATGGTGCCTGTCCCACAGAACAGATCCATGATGACTTGACCTGGTCGAGATTCGACGCCCTCCAGGGCGAGCGCCATGACTTCGGCGTACAGCTGCTCGGCCGAGGCTGGATTGGTCTGGAAGAACGAGGCCATGCTGATGCCGAACGACAACCCGTGCAGGACCTCGGTCACCGAGCTGTTTCCCCAAATGACCTTGCACTGTCCTTCGCGGGCTTCCACACGTTCGCCCACGTCGTCGTTGAGGGTGTGAAGGATGCCTTGCACCCTGTCGCCCCACAATTGTCGGATCAAATCCACGAAGCCGTCGACGTCCAAGGGGGCGTCTGATGTGGTCACAAGGTTGACAAGAAGGCCGCCGTCGGCCAAGCTCTTCCGCACCACAAGGAACCGGAAGAAGCCTTTGCGCTGAGGCGGATGCCAAGCCGGCAGCCCCGTGGCTTCGCACCATGCCCTGACCTTGTGAAGGGTTGACTCGACCAAAGGGTCGAACAACCCACTGTCCGCGTCCAAATTCTCCACAGCCCACCACGTGCCTCTGTGCTTGAAGCCCAGCCCAAAGTCATCCACCTTTTCGTTGGTCTCGAGGTCGTGCCGGATCTCCGAGAAGCTGTACTCCATCTTGTTTCGGTAGTGCCAGGTCTCGGGAGAGGGCACCAGACCTTGGAACACCTCGTCCAAATTCTCTGTCCCTCCGATTTTGCGGTACAGGTCCAGCGCGGTGGCCGTTTTCCATTCGTGCTGGAGCTCGATGGGCACCGTGGCGTAGGGCGCCCCAGGGATGGTTTGGTGGGGCAATTCCAGTTCGAAGTCCGCTTGTTCGAGCACCTGCAGCAGGCGGCATTCGGCGTGCTTGGACTTGCATTTCACGACTTGAGCCTCGACGGTTTGGCCTGTGAACGCGTTCTGAACGAAGACCACAAACGGCCCCTTCTCCGTCTCCAGACGTGCGATGCCTTTGCCGCCGAACGCCATGTCTTGAATCTGCAGCGTCAGAATCTGTCCCTTGTGGAACGTCCGCTTCACACGTCGATGTCCTCCCATGTCCTTGGTTTGGCGCGAAGGTACTGTCCCGGGATGCGGTACCTTTGAGAGATGCCTCTTTCGTCCAAAGAAATTTGTCGTTGCGCGGCGCTCGTATGGAGTGCTTTGTGCATCTTGACGCCTGCTTCAGCTCAAATGCGTGCAGGCGAGTGGTCTTTGGCCACCTTCAACGTGCGCCACGACAACCCAAGCGACCCCTTGACGTGGGAGGAGCGGCGGGACCAAGTGGCTCAAATCGTTGGGTTTTATGACGTCGTGGGCATCCAAGAGGCGCTGCCACATCAGGTGGAAGACCTTGCAGCTGGGCTTCCGTGGATGGCCCACGTCGGGCGGGGGCGGGGCGCCGACGGGG
>CAJWII010000007.1 GCA_913041065.1 uncultured Flavobacteriales bacterium | reverse complement strand
CGCCGCCGTCAACATCATGCGGCGCATCATGCAGAAAACCGGATGCGAAGTGATTCACTTGGGGCACGACCGCAGCGTGGACGAGGTGGTCACCACCGCCATCCAGGAAGACGCCCAAGCCATCGCCATGACCTCCTACCAAGGCGGGCACATGGAGTACTTCAAGTACATGAAGGACTTGTTGGACGAGCGAGGCGCAGGGCACATCCGAATTTTCGGTGGAGGTGGCGGCACCATTTTGCCCGAGGAAATTCAGGACCTGCATGACTACGGCATCGAACGCGTCTACCATCCCGACGACGGACGGGCGATGGGGTTGCAGGGGATGATCAACGACCTCATCCAACGTGCAGACTTCAACACCGTGCCTGATTTGGAGGCGTTGGACGGCGCCACCGCGAGGTTGAACCAGCGCAACGTTCGGGACTTGGCCAGGTGCATCACAGCCGCGGAGAACAACGTCGAGGCCTTTGGTGCCGCATTTGCAGATGTCAAGGCCAATCTGCCGGTTGTCCCCGTCCTGGGCATCACCGGCACAGGAGGGGCGGGCAAGTCTTCCATGGTGGACGAACTCGTGCGTCGGTTCCTAATCGACTTCCCCGAGAAGCGCATCGCCTTGGTGAGCGTCGACCCTTCCAAGCGGAAAACCGGAGGGGCGTTGCTGGGGGACCGCATCCGCATGAACGCCATCCACTCGGGCCGGGTGTACATGCGCTCGTTGGCCACGCGTCAATCCAATTTGGCCTTGTCGCGTCATGTGCAGGAAGCTCTCGACATCCTGAAAGCCGCTGAATTCGACCTGATTGTACTGGAGACCAGCGGCATTGGCCAAAGTGACACCGAGATCATGGACCACAGCGACGTGTCGTTGTATGTGATGACTCCTGAATTCGGGGCAGCGACGCAACTCGAGAAGATCGACATGCTCGACTTCGCCGACGTGGTGGCCATCAACAAGTTTGACAAACGAGGCGCCCAAGATGCCTTGCGAGACGTTCGGAAGCAGTTCAAGCGCAACCACGACTTGTGGGAAGCCAACGACGACGACCTCCCGGTCGTGGGCACCATCGCGTCGCAATTCAACGACCCCGGGACCAACGAGCTGTACCGACGCATGATGAACACGCTGTCGGAAAAGACGGGTACAGCGCTGTCGTCCAATTTCGCGGCGGACCAAGGCACCAGTGAAAAGGTGTT
Organism: uncultured Flavobacteriales bacterium; assembly: GCA_913041065.1. Taxonomy (GTDB): domain Bacteria; phylum Bacteroidota; class Bacteroidia; order Flavobacteriales_D; family Sanyastnellaceae; genus UBA11663. The sequence continues at coordinate 26,406 of CAJWII010000007.1, read as the reverse complement.
CATCATCCCCCCTGCCCGGACACGCTACCTCAGTGAGATCGCCGAATCCAACAGGGCTTACGACCGATGGGCCGAGAAGCAAGCCGACTTGGCCGGAAAACTCCAAGCCCTGTCCACCGCGGCCGACTTGGTCGACGGAGACGCTGCCGACGCTTTGGCCGCCCGAAGCAAACACATCCAACTGGACTTGGATGCACGCCTCAAGGAATGGCTCGAGGGGTGGCCCGAGTTGCGTGCCCGGTACGAAGCGGACGAGTACGTGTTCCAGGTGCGGGGCAAAGACATCAAAATCCCGACTTCGAGCAAGTCTCTGTCCCACCAAGACATCCCCAAAGTGGCCCTGCCCTCGCTGACCGGATGGCAAGACTTGGCCAAATGGCATTTGCAGGAAAACCTGCCAGGTTCCTTTCCTTACACCGCGGGCATCTACCCCTTCAAACGTGAAGGCGAAGATCCCACGCGGATGTTTGCGGGGGAAGGCGGACCGGAGCGCACCAACAAGCGGTTCCACTACGTGTCTTTGGGCATGCCCGCCAAACGGTTGTCTACGGCGTTTGACTCGGTGACCCTGTATGGCCGAGACCCCCACGTCCGACCGGACATCTACGGCAAGGTTGGCAACTCCGGAGTCAGCATTTGCTGTCTGGACGACGCCAAAAAGCTCTACAGTGGGTTCGACTTGTGCGCGCCCAACACCAGTGTGTCCATGACCATCAACGGCCCTGCGCCGGTGCTGCTCGGGTTCTTCTTGAACGCCGCGATCGACCAACGGTGCGAAAAGCACCTCCGCGAACATGGCATGGAAGCCGAGGTGGAGACCGTGCTGAAGGCCAAATGGGACGGCCGCGGGCTGGCACGTCCCTCATACCATGGCGACTTGCCTGAAGGCAATGACGGGCTGGGGTTGCTGCTCTTGGGGTGCACGGGCGACGAAGTCCTCGACGCGGCCACCTACGACGCGCTGAAGGCCGAGGCCTTGTCCAGCGTGCGGGGTACCGTGCAAGCGGACATCCTGAAAGAAGACCAAGCCCAAAACACATGCATCTTCTCCACGGAGTTTGCGCTTCGGTTGATGGGCGACGTGCAAGACCACTTCATCCGTCACAACGTCAGGAATTTCTACTCCGTCTCCATCAGCGGCTACCACATCGCCGAAGCCGGTGCGAACCCCATCACCCAATTGGCGTTCACGCTGGCCAACGGATTCACCTACGTGGAGTATTACTTGAGCCGGGGAATGGACATCAGCAAGTTTGGGCCCAACCTGAGCTTTTTCTTCTCCAATGGCATCGACCCCGAGTACGCGGTGATCGGCCGGGTGGCCCGACGGGTTTGGGCCAAGGCCATGCGAGAGAAATACGGCGCCTCCGCCCGGGCCCAAATGTTGAAGTACCACATCCAAACCTCTGGCCGCTCCCTGCACGCCCAGGAAATCGACTTCAACGACATCCGCACCACGTTGCAAGCGCTCTATGCGATCTACGACAACTGCAACTCGTTGCACACCAACGCCTACGACGAGGCCATCACCACGCCGACGGAAGGCAGCGTGCGCCGCGCCATGGCCATCCAACTCATCATCAACAAGGAATTGGGCTTGGCCAAGAATGAAAACCCGTTGCAAGGGGCCTTCATCATTGAGCAGTTGACCGACCTGGTGGAGGAAGCTGTGCTCATTGAATTTGACCGCATCACAGAACGCGGCGGGGTCCTGGGCGCCATGGAAACCATGTACCAGCGCTCGCGCATTCAAGAAGAAAGCCTGCACTACGAAATGCTCAAGCACACCGGCGAATACCCCATTGTGGGGGTCAACACCTTCCTCAGCAAGGAGGGGTCGCCCACTTTGGTCCCTGGGGAAATTATCCGTGCCACGGAGGAAGAAAAGCAGCGGCAACTGGACAACCTTACGGCGTTGCACGACATGGCAGAGGGCACCTCCTCCGAGGCGTTGACGCGCATGCAAACGGCCGCAACGTCTGGAGAAAACATGTTCGACGTGTTGATGGAAGCCACGAAGAGTTGTTCTTTGGGGCAACTGACCGACGCCATGTTCGACGTGGGTGGGGCCTACCGCCGAAACATGTAACCACGGCAGGGTATCTTGCCGCCATGCCTGACGATACTTCCCCATCCTGGATCCGTTCCGCCCGAAATGTCCTCGGCATTGTGGTGGGGTGTGTGTCTTTCCCTGTCCTGGTCACCTTGGGCCACGGCCTCTTCGCTTTGGCAGGGGTGTCCCAAGCCCCCACCGTCTCGCCCCAAGAAGCGCCAGAGGTCTGGCAGGCCTTCATGGAAAGCCTCACCATGTTGGAATTGCTTTCGGCCTCTGCAGCCCATTGGGACGGCACGTTTCTGGCGGCTGCGCTGGCCACCCTCATCTCAGCTTCTCACAAGCCAACCTCAGGCTGGGTCCTCGGCGGATTTGGACTGCTGGGAGGGGCCATGAACGCCTTCATGCTTCCTGGGAAGCCCACGTGGCTGATGGTCCTGGACGTCGCCTTTTACCTGCCCATGGGGTGGTTGGGGGCGATGCTCGTCTTGCGCCTGAAAGGCCAAACTGCGTGAGCTGATGTCCGCACGCACCGTCGCCCTCTGGGCCGGCCCCAGAAACGGAAGCACCGCGCTGATGTACAGCTTCGCCCAACGCGCGGACACCCGTGTGATGGATGAACCCCTCTTTGGTCACTTTTTGGCCACCACAGGTGTGGACCGCCCCTCCCGCGAGGACGTGTTGCGCACCATGCCCCTCACGGCTCAAGACGCCTTGGCTTCTGTCGCCCCGCAGCCCATGGACCAGGTGGTGTTCTTGAAGCACATGGCCAACCACCTCGAAGGGATGGATTGGTCTGATGTCGACGGGCCGAACCACATGCACGTCGTGCTGACTCGCCATCCAGATGGCGTGCTCCCCTCTTACGGAGCCCACATCAGCGACCCCACCATGCTGGATTTGGGGTACACACACCAACTCGACCTCGTCCAGCGCATTCCCAACCGTGTCGTGGTCGTCACAGCAGAGTCTCTGCAAGCTCGTCCTGAGCCCACTTTGAAGGCCCTGTGCAGAGAACTTGGCCTGCCATGGGACGCCAACATGTTGTCCTGGACGCCAGGCGCCCGGCCTGAAGATGGGGTGTGGGCCAAGCACTGGTACGGCGGCGTCCACACGAGTTCTGGATGGGAAGCCAGGACGTTGGCACGTGGCCAAGTGCCGGCGCACTTGGCGTCCCTTCGCGCGGCGTGCAAGTCGCATTACCTTGCCTTGAAAGACCACGAAATCTCCATTTGACATGGCCAAATTCAACCAACCCGACCCCCGCAACGAAGGCACCTGGTGCTGGGTCAATGGACTCGTCCGGCGCGAGGATGCGAAGGTCAGCGTTCTGGACAGCGTGGTCCAAGGGGGCGACGCCGTGTGGGAGGGCTTGCGCGTGTCTGAAGGCCGCATCTACCAGATGGACGAGCACCTGAAGCGCATGGTGGACAGCGCCCACGCCCTGCAGTTTGCAGACATCCCACCTGTGGATGACGTTCGGCAGGCCGTCTTCGAAGTGCTTGCGAAAAACGACATGCGCGACGGCGTGCACATTCGCCTGACCCTCAGCCGAGGCATGAAATCCACCTCCGGGATGGACCCTCGGTTGAATGTGTTTGGGAGCACACTCATCGTGCTGCCGGAATACAAAGGTGCTGTCTACGGCTCGGGGCAATTGACGCTGGTGACAAGTGCGATTCGGCGGAATGCCCCGTCGTTCTTGGACTCCAAGATCCACCACAACAACCTGCTCAACAACATCTTGGCCAAAATTCAGGCCAACCATGCGGGCGCCGACGACGCCGTCATGCTCGACGAACGTGGGTTCTTGGCCGAGACCAACGCCACGAATCTGTTCTTGGTGCGCGACGGGGTGTTGTGCACCCCCTTCGGCCACGCTTGCCTGCCAGGCATCACCCGAGGTTACACCTTGAACCTCGCCCACAAACTTGGGATCGACGTCCGCGAAGGGGACTTCAGCTTGACCGAACTGTACACCGCCGACGAAGCATTCACCACGGGCACCATGGGCGGGTTGGCCCACATCGTCGAAGTGGACGGACGCACGATTGGGACCGGGCCTGGGACACCCCCTGGGCCGGTGACCCAAACCCTCCAGGACGCCTACGACTTGCACATCCCCTTCACCCCCTTGCCACAACCATGACCTGGCTCAAGTCGGTGGGATGGGTGGCTTTGTGCACCATGGTCTCTGTTGGACTCGGGTGGTGGCTCGGCCAAGGTGCGCAAGACTGGATGGCACCGGAGGTTCCAAGACCCACCTCTTTGACCCCTGAAGCCCTCAACTTGTTCCTGACCCAATTGCCATGGGAGGCCCACGCGGCGCGCGTGGCCGGCCATGCGCTGAGCTTGGCCTTGGGTTCTGTTCTTTTGGCGGTCAACGCTCCTCAATCCCGGCGAGACTGCCTGGCGTTCGGTGTGCTGATGGTCTTGGGCGTGGTGTTCGACATGTGGCGTGTCCCACACCCGGCTCCGTGGACGGCAGTGGCGTTGTCCACCACAGTGACGACGTTGTGGCTTGGATGCCAAGCGGGATGGCGGGTCAGGAAGAAGCCGGACGCGACCTCGATTTGATCCATGTGTTGGTGGCGATGCACACCACCACCAATCCCATTCCCAGCAGGCTGAGGGAGGACATCGTTTCTCCATAAAGCACCCATCCCGCAGACAACGCCAACACAGCCCCCAAGTATTTGAACGGCATGACCATCCCGGCGTCTTCTTGGTGCAGTGCCACGGTCATCAGGATTTGGGCGGCGATGCTCAACAACCCCACCAAGGCAGCCAACCCCCACATCGGGGTGGTCATCGGAATCCACTGAGGCAGACTCAGTGCCCCCATGATAGGAAACGCCAACAGGTGAAACCAAACCACGACGCCCACCGGGTGGTCGGAGTCGCGGCATTTCATGGTGGCCAAGTACGCCACAGCTGCTGCCGCCGCCGACATGAGCCCAAGCCCCCACAGCCCCCATGAGACGCGAGGGTCAAACCCTTTGACCATGACAATGCCCACCAAGGCGCCGCCAAGCAGAAGCCATTGCTTTTTCTGAACCCTTTCCCCCATGAAAAGCAAGGCCAACACCACCGTGAAGACCGGGCTGAAATATTGAATGACTGTGGCGCTGGCCAAGGGGATGTGTCGAACCGTATGGAAGAAGCCAGAAAGCCCCACCATGCCGGCAAGTCCCCGTATCACAAGCCACATGCGGTTGTGTCCCAAGATGGGGAGGTTGTTGAATTTGAGGTAGGCCACACATACGACCAAGGACAGCGCAGACCGAAGAAACACCAGTTGGAACGTGCCCAATTCCGCCAATTCCTTCACGCACAGGTTGGCGCTCGTGTACAACACCACCGAGGCCAACATGGCCGCCAGGCCGCGCCTCACCGCACCACCGTGACGGTGCCTCGCAAGAACGTGGGCACCAAATCGTGGAAGCCTTTCACGTTGACGCTGAATCCGTACACGCCGTCGGGCACAAAGTGGGTGCCGTCGCCACGTTGGTCTTGTCCGTACCAAGACACGTCGGGATCTGTGGTCTCAAAGACCAACTCCCCCCAACGGTTGAAGATGCCGTACCAAAACATCTCCCCTTCATAGCCCGATCCCAACGGGTGGAATGCGTCGTTCACGCCGTCGTTGTCCGGGGTGAATGCATTGGGCACGTACATGTGGAATTCGACTGGCTCAAAGTGGGCCGTCACGATTTCCACCGGTACGTCAGTCAAATCCAAGGCCATGGGATTGGCCTTTGCTTCTGGCGACGGTTCCGACACGGCCACCTCCCAATGGCTGAACTGCCACTCCTCTTCAGAAATGGCTTCGAAGACCACAGGCCCCGTCGGCTCGAAGGACGTGAACCACGTCGCGTCCACCATGGCCATGTTTTCCACCCGGACCTTGCCAGCTTGCTGTGGAGACACCACGACGGTGAGGTCGGTGTGTGGAATTTCCACGAAGTGCGCGGTCACCATGCCCTCTTCGTACACCTCGTAATCGGCGTTCAACGCTTCCGCATGAGGCCCAAGCGTGTTGCCATTCCACGACCAATGCGAGAACGCCCACCAATCGTTGGGGTCGGCCATCAAGCTATGCATGCCCACATTCATGGTCTCCACGCTGGGGTTGTCTTGCAAGGTCAAGCCGTCCAACACCACAAATCCAGCTCCCTCTGGCGACACATTGAACATGACGTCTTCTGGCGGCACGGGAATCCCGAAGTGCGCAACCAGGTGCGCATCGCCTGTCAGCGTCAACGGCAACAAGGGATCGTTGACGTTGGCGATGGTCACGTCTCCGGAGACCACTTGCCAATACAAGAAACTCACGCCGTACGCTTCTTCAGCCTCGAGGACAATCGGCACCTCAGAGAAGTACCAACCGTTGAAGGGGGCCATGGCTGGGGTGATGTCCACGGTGTTGATTTCCACCTCCCCCTGGCCCACAATGTCGATGGTCAGGTTGACCTGTTCGATGTCGTAGCAGTCTTCCATGCCACCAACCACTTCGTCCTCGCAACGGCTGTCGATGAAGTCCCGGAGCTCCTGAAGTTCATTTTGCCACCCTGCCATGGAGCCTCCCCACCGGTCAAGTTGACGGGGCATCTCAGGTTCAATGACCGCCACCATGCTGTCGAGGACCGCGTGCATGTTGGGGCATGAAAAAGCGGTGTTGCCCAGGTCGGCCCAGCGGTTGATATAGGTGTTCCAAAAAGTCTCGTTGCCAAGCAACGCGTTGAGCACAGGGATGTGGCCTTGCCCCCCAAGGTTGCCCATGCTTTCCGGGTTGCACGGATCGGCCGTGGGTCCAGTGTCCGGCACCCCAGAGTAGTTGATGTAGTGCCCAAAACTGGCGTCCATGTCCCACAACGCGTAGCGCCAGAGCTTGGCGTTTCCGTCAGGATGACGGCCGCGCCACCATGCGGTGTTCCAGTTGAGCCAGTCGGCCGAGACGATGTAGCTGTTCAGGATGAAGTAATCGATGAGCGACAGCGGGTTCAGCTGGGTGATGGCGTAGTCGTAGTTCGCCGCGTCGGTCATGTCCTGCGTGGTGCAGAAGTTGACAAAATCGTACCAATCGTCTCCAGTTCCGTACTCTTCCCAGGTGCCTCCCCAAGTCTTGAGGAAATCCACAAAGTGCCGCGGCTGGTCGTAGTACTCCTCCGTGAAATCGACGTCGTCCACCTTTTCACGGTACTCATACACCCCCCAGTATTGGCCGTTGAGGTACACGATGCAGCTCTCGTTCGTGCGCTCGTCGAGCTTCAAATCCGCCAGGTGGCTTAAGGTGTGCACGTACGCGTCACGGATGTGCGCCCCTGGCTCAAAAGGATAGTTGTCGTTCGCGGCCGCCTTGAAAATCAAGCGCTGGTATTGGTCCCGTGACTTGACGTGGAACATCTCGGCTTCCAGGGCATAGTCGTAGCCCATCTGGTCCCGGGTGATGTAATCAAAGCCACGCTGTCCATATGCGTTGCTGTCGTTGCCGTGTTCGTTGCTGTCGCCAGTCGCTTCCACCCAAAACGTGCCGTCGGCGTGAAAGAACTCGATGTGGGCGCCTTCCCCGTTGCCCCAGCCCCACGTTCCGTCCTCCTGGCCGTTGCCGCTGACAGACACCACGGGAATCGTGTGCGCGTCGGCCCCCAAGAAGTAGGTGTTGGTCGCGATGTAGCTCGGCGCTTTGCTCGGGGGCACATCGTCGTCTGGATCGAACGCCACCGCCCGAACCACCGTCGTCTCGGTGATGTTGATGGGGCCTGTGTACAGCGTGCTTCCTTCCGTGGGCGTGTAGCCGTCCAGGGTGTAGTAGATGTCGAAGTTGCCCTGCACAGACAACGACACAGAAAGTGCACCCGCATGGTAACCAGACTCCACGTCAAACGTGGGCGTCGGGGCATAGCCGGTGTACATGTCGAACGGGTCCGCACCGTTGGCCCCTCCGGGCGAAGGCGTCACGCAAACTTCCCAGCTGGCGCCGCCGTCCACATTTCTGGCCCAGCTGTGGTCCGCTTGCGTGGTGCTGAATTCAATGCCGTAGGTAAAGGACTCCAGAACGTTTTCCGCAGGATCTGCGAACACCAGCGACTCCCCTTGGCATTGGTTGATCTTGAAGTTGGTGTTGAGGAATCCACCCACGTACAAGTTGGTCGGCAACTCCCCTTCCGCTGAGCACATCACCACCAGGTAACCGCCCGCGGGCACCACGTTGCCTGCAGGGATTTCGAATTTGTCCACGTTGGCGAGGTTGTCCGAGAGGAAATACCCTCCAAGGTCCACGTCCGCCCCGGTGGGATTGAAGAATTCCACAAAATCTTCGTTGTCGCCCCCCACCCCAAGGGTGTAGTTGCTGCACGAAAATTCATTGACGACCACCTGGGCCGTGGCCCCCAAGGCCACCCCCCACGCCATCAACAATGTCAAGCCTCGTGTCATCCAGTTTCGTTGGCCCATGGACAATGATTTCTTGCTGTTCACTTCACTTCAAACCTCACCACCGCCGACGCATGTTCATTCACCAAGCGAAGCACGTAGCTGCCTGCACCGAGCTCTGACCGCAAGAGTTGGGCAGCACGGCCATTCACACGTCGCTGAAGAACGAGGCGTCCCTGCATGTCCATCACGTCCATCTCCCATGATCCAAGTGGGAACGTGACGGTGCTATGGTCGCCCATGGGGTTGGGCGCCACCTGAATGGCAGCCGCCGCGTCAAGTGACGTCACGGACATCACGCATCCGTCCACCATGGTGTGCAACGTATTTTCGTAGTTCTCGTTCACCACATCCACCACGTCGGCCAGGCACACTTCGTTGTCCGTCTCCGTCCAGTACAACCGGAGGAACGGCACCCAATCGAGGTTTTTGTGGAAGGAGTCGCCTTCGTAGCTGAGCCCCACCACCTTTTGGCCTCCGGGCACAAACGATGGCGTGATGTTGTACCCAATGGGGTCGGCCAGGCTGACGGCGTCGCTGATCTGGACCCCTGTGAAATCAAGCTCGTACCCGACGATGCGGTTGTACTCGTTGAGCACGTGCACGTCGAAGTAGTTCATGTCCCAGTTGACGTCCGCCACCATGAAGTGCACGGTATCGAAGATGTTGGTGATCTCCTGAACCGGGAATTGGCACTTGTCGTGCACGCCACTGCTGTCAGGGTGCATGTGCGCCTCGTTGAACCACTGGCACTGGGACATCAAGGCCGCATCGCTCACGGTGATCTCGCCGTCCTGGTCGATGTCGGTGCAGGTGGACGGGGCCAAATCGTTGCCGAGGATGCCTTCCACGTAAGCCACCACGTCGGCAAATTCCTGGGCGTCGTTGTTGTCCAAGTCGCCCACCAGCGCGGTGCCTCCGCATTCGCCGTTGCAATCCGTATCGGCGGTGCCATACAACACGCCGTTGCAATCGTAAAACGGCTCGCATCCGTCCACGTGGTCCACCACCAGGGCGCCGCTGCTGCGGTCGAGCTGGATGCACACCGCGGCGTGGTTGTTTTCGTAGGAGTTCTCCGCACGGCCGAGGGCATCGGGGATGAATTCATAATTGGCCCGAACCACCAAGTAGTAGGTGCCGTCTTCCACGTTGGTTACGTCAATCCACTGGCAGCTCAAGCCCGCCCCGTAGATGTCGCCGCACCCGGCAGAAATGCCCATGTTGCCGCAGCCGTACTGGCCCGTGCCGCCCCCGCTGCATTCGAGGTCCATGACGCAGAAGCCGTTCTTGAACCCGATGGGAATCAAACCGCCGTCCAAGTCGAACAAATCGTACTTGGCGTAGCCGTTGTGGTGCCAGTGGCCGTGGCAGTCGCCCCACTCGAATTGGTTGTTCCCTTCTTGGGTGGGCACCCCGATGTAGTAATCGAGGTCGCCGATGTTTTTGATGTGGGTGGTGAATCGAACCAACTCCCGGGCGCCGTAGCCGTTCAAGCATCCCTCGTCGATGTAGCAATCCGACTCGTTCACCTGCATGACTTCCGTTGACAAGCTGTTGATGATGGCCTCTTCCACCACAACCAAATCGGGACCGTTGCACTCAGGGTCGCCAGGGTACACGCACGAGCCGTTGTCGAGTTCGGCCATGGGGCTGTAGTTGCAGGCCTCGGGATCTGTGCACCCGGTCGGCGGTCCGACGAAGTCAAATTCCCAGCCCCAATCCTGGGTGCAGGGGCCGTCAAACGACGCCCAACGCACCCAGTACGTCACGCCCGCTTCGAGCAGCACCGTCAGCTGAGCCTCTTCGCCACACCCCCCTTGGTTGTCGTCGAAGTAAATGGACCCTTCGTTTGTGTCGTCGAAGTTGCCCATTTGGCAGTAATCGTAGATGTACAAGCGGGTGTCGCATCCGTTGCCGCAGGAGCTGAAGGAGTACATGCCGTTGCCCTCGGGGGTAAATGTGTACCAAAACGAAGACGACGGCGAGATCACGGTGCCGTAGTCTGTCGACGTCAACGGAATGGCGTCGTTGCACGTCTCGCCTGGAGCGCAGGCAAAAATGGCGCCTGCGGACTCTCCGAAATCGCCGCCGGAGGCCATGGTTTGGCCATCCAGCGTCACCACGTATTGGCCGTCACCGTAGCCGCAGCACATCCCATCTCCGAAAGAATCGAAAATTTCAAACTGCACACAAGGCTCCTCCGACGCTGGGATGCAAAGGGTGTCCGCATAGATTGCGTCCGCATCCTCGTAAGGCCCACCTGCCAACACCACTTCACCGTCCAACACCACTTCCCAGGAAGTCTCACCGGGGTAGCCGTCGGTCAAAATATCCACGATCAAGGTGCTTTCGTCAGATTCGCATTGGGCGAACGTGTCCAGGGAAAGCATCGACAACAGAAGCGTCGCACACAAGGCAAACACAGCTTTGCAAGGGTGATAAAGGTTCATGGCGTGCAGGTTTCAAAAGGGATGGCGTGCGAGCGCGAGACGCCGCAAGATAAGCCATGCTCAAGGGAGACTCTTTTCACGGTTCTTAGGTTGCACGGATGCGTGTGACTGGGCGCCATGGCATATTTTTGCGCCATGGCACACGATAATCACGACCACCTCGAGCCCGAACAAAACCAAATCGGCGGACCAGTTGTTTTTGCCCTCTTTCTCTTCGCCCTCGTCGTTGTGGCGATTGGCATGATGGCCTCCTGATTAAGGAGCCCCATTCCACTTACCTGCCCTGCACCAAGGTCATCTCCTCGACAAGGTGACCTGCGCCTGCGTACACGTCCATCACCCAGAGGACGTATCGGATGTCCACCATGATGTTTCGGCAGCGCGATCCGTCGAACAAGATGTCGCTCATGGTGCTTTCCCAGCTTCGGTCGAAGTTGATGCCCACCAGGTGCCCCATGTCGTTCAACGCAGGCGAGCCTGAGTTGCCTCCTGTCGTGTGGTTGGACCCCGTGAAGCACACCACGAGGTCGCCCTCTTCGTTGGCGTAGTCCCCGTACTCCTCTGCCTCCAACAACTCCACAAGCCGCGCAGGCATGTCGAAGTCTGGGTCTCCAGGCACGTACTTCTGCAAGATGCCTCGCGCCGTGCTGAGTGGGTTGTACTGCATGCCGTCGTAAGGGGCGCTTCCCTCCACCTTGCCGTACGTCAAACGCAGCGTGCTGTTGGCGTCGACGGGGAACACGCGTTCTGGGAACGCTTCCCTCAAGGCCTGGGTGTAAGCCGCTGAGGCCGTGGCAATCTCTCCCCGCAGGCGGCCATACTCGGGGGCCACCTCAGCGAAGTAGTTCGCACGAAGCTTTTCAATCCACACATACGCAGGGTCCTTCGCAAGCTTCTTCCACGATTTGGGGTTGTCGTTCTCCAACAACTTGGCCATGTCGTCCGCGTCGTCGAACACACTCTTGGCGAAGACTTTGTCAGCCCAAGCCAACCCGCCTCCCGCGCCGGTCACTTCTGCGGCCAACCCATCTGGGGCCAAGTTGGTCGGAACCCATTCGAGGTATTCTTCCACAAGGCGACCGAGCAAACGCCTGTCGACCCCCGCGTCATAATCCCGGCGGAAACCGTCCTCTGCCACACGGAGTCTGGCCAGAAGCGATTCCCTTGCCTCATCTTCAGCCTTGCCCTCGATCAACGCAGAGAATCCGTGGGCGTAGTTCAAGACCTCAGGGCCGTAGTACGCCAACTCGATGAACAGCGAACGCGCCTCCAAGAAGGGGAAGTATTGGGCGTTCAACGCAGCAATGTCTTCCACCACCTGGGAGCCTGAGACCTTGTTCAATTCGGCTTCCAACGTATGCTTCTTGTCGATGGCATGAAGTTCCGTGAGGCCGCGGTTCTGGCCTTTCCACTTCTTCCAGGCGTTGGCCACGCTGCTTTGCTTGGCGGCGTAGGCGATGCGCAGTGCGTCGCTGGACGCCCGGGCTGCATTGATGACCGCCAATCCCTCGTCGCGCATCGCAATGCGCATGGGATTGAGCCGCTCGATCACGTGCTCCACCGCATCCGAAGTGAGGTACTGCTCGGTTCTTCCTGGAAACCCAAACACCATGGTGAAATCGCCGTCCTGGACACCTGACACATCCACAGGGAAGTGGTGCTCAGGTGCGTAAGGCACGTTGTCCGAGGCGAACTCCGCAGGCTTGTTGTCCCGGTCCGCGTAGATGCGGAACACGCTGAAATCGCCGGTGTGACGGGGCCATACCCAGTTGTCGGTGTCTCCCCCGAATTTGCCCACCGCAGAGGGCGGTGCGCCCACCAGGCGGACATCACGGAAGACCTTGCTGGTGATCAGAAAATGGCTGTTCCCGCAGTCGAACTCCACCACTTCACCTTCCAACCCTTGCCCCTCGGTGGCTTCCTTCACAATTGCCGCCACTTCCTCGTCCCACCGGGCTTCTCGGTCGTCGCCTTCAAAACCTTCACACACCGCCAAAAGGCGCTCGGTCACATCCTCAATGCGGTCGATGAACGTGCACGTGAGGTCGGGATTGGGCAATTCCTCCGCACGCGTCATGGCCCAAAACCCATCCGTCAACAGGTCGTTGTCCACGCTGCTGTGTTGCTGGATTTGACCGTAGCCGCAGTGGTGGTTGGTCAGCAACAACCCTTCGGCACTCACCATCTCGGCCGAGCAGCCGCCGTTGAAATGCACCCCGGCATCCTTCAAGCTGCTGTGATTGACGTTGTAAATGTCTTCCGCCGTCAACTTCAGGCCCATCGCCTGCATGTCCCCCTCCACCACCTTCAGCAGGGTGGGGATCCACATGCCTTCCTTCGCGGAGGTTTGGGCCGAGACCACCAACGCCAAGCACAGCGCCAACGCGCCTTTCCATGTCCATGTCTTCATGCGTCCAAGATACCCCAGGGGCATCGACGGGTCCAACGGCTCAACTACATTCGTGCCATGGCACAATCCAGTTCCAACTCCCAGCTTCAGCCCCTCCCTTCCGACTTGCTCGTGGACTTGAGGAGCGACACCGTCACGCGCCCGACCGACGCCATGAAAGCGGCCATGCACGCCGCAGAGGTGGGGGACGACGTCTTTGCAGAGGATCCCAGCATCCGCGCGCTTGAGGCGCGTTGTGCGGAATTGATGGGGCATGAGGCGGCCCTGTTTTGTCCATCCGGCACCATGACCAACCAAATCGCCATTCAAGTCCACACAAAGCCTGGCGACGAAGTCGTGTGCGACCGACTCGCCCACATCTACAACTACGAAGGGGGCGGAATCGCCCGCAATGCAGGCGCCTCCGTGCGACTCCTTCACGGCGACCGTGGGCGATTCAGCCTGAACGAGTGCCTTGACAACATCAACCCCCCGGACAGCCACTACGCCAGAACCACCCTTGTGGCCGTGGAAGACACCTGCAACAAAGGCGGAGGCTCGGTGTGGAACCTCGCGGAGCTGGAGGCACTGTCCAAGGAGGTGCGCGCTCGGGGCCTGGCCTTTCACCTCGACGGCGCCCGTGCATGGAACGCGTTCGTGGCCCGCGGGCAGTGGGGCGACGCCGGTGCGCTGAAAGCATACGGCCACCTCTTCGACAGCATTTCACTTTGCCTCAGCAAGGGCTTGGGATGCCCCGTGGGGTCGGTGCTGGTTGGACCTCAATCCTTCATCCAAGAAGCCCACCGCGTTCGCAAAGTCATGGGCGGAGGCATGCGCCAGGCAGGGAGCTTGGCGGCCGCTGGCCTTCACGCGTTGGAGCACCACGTGACGCGTCTGGCGGACGATCATGCCCACGCCAAGCAGCTCGGAACCACCTTGGCCGCGCACGCGAATGTCGCGTCGGTCGACCCTGTGGAAACCAACATCGTCATCTTTTCATTGCACGGGAATCATGCAGACACGGCCGTCCGAGCGCTCGCAGAGGTTGGCGTGGGTTGCTTCGCGTTTGGGCCCGACAAAGTCCGGTTGGTCACCCACCTGGACATGACTTCAGGCGACATTCACGAGGCTTGCAGCCGCATCGCCAAGGCCCGACTTATTGGGCCACAAGCCTGAGGGCGCCACGCCGCGCGGGGCTTGTCAAGATGTACATGCCCGCCGGCAAATCCAACGTCAACGCCACTTCAGTTCCGAGTTGCATCCACGTGGCGTCCACACGACGTCCTTGGGCGTCCCAAAGTTGCCACGAGGCCACATCCACGTCGGACACCCCAACCAACGAGGTCCTGCCCATGAACGGGTTGGGCACGGCGAGCACGCCCTCCAAGGAGGTGGTCGCCAAGGCCTCCCCTGACAGGTCAGACAAGCCACTTGCGCAATCGTCCACCGTCAGCACCATCACATCCGAATCGGAACATCCTGTGGCGTCGGTGACTTCGAGACCTATCACGGTCGTGCCAGGTTCTGCCGCGAATTGAAGCAACGGGGTCGACGCGCCGGTCGACCAGTTGTAATTCATTCCGGCGCCCAACGGCCCCAACAAGGTGATGAGGTCGCCAGCGCAAGCAAACACATCCGGGCCTAGGTTGACCTCAGGCACGCCCACGGCATCGACCCACACGTATCCCGAGACCTCGCATCCTTCCACAGAAACCACCGACACCTCACACAAGCCCGAGGGCAAATCGGACACCGCTGTGCCTTCAAACTCATTGAGCCCCACTTGCCACGTCACAGAATCAAACTCTTCCAATTCACCCACACTCACGGAAGCCCCCATGGCCCCCGCTTCACAATCCGGCGCCAACGAGACGGTCAACGCGAGGGCTTCCGGCTCCTCCACTTCGAAGGTCTCGCTGTACGAAATGCCACACACGTCCGCGTCCACAACGTAAGTTCCCGGCATCAAACCCGACAGGTTCGTTCCTTGGTAGGTGCTGCCGAATGCACCGCTCCAATTCCACGATGCGCCCAGCGTGCCCACGTTGGGGTTCAAGGTGATGGTGCCGTTGGGGTTGAAACCTTCTTCCAAATTGCAAGACAGCCCTGTCACGCTCGCGCCGACCACAAGCGATTCGCTCAAGTCGGTCGACTGGATGGACAACTCCACGGTGCCGGTTTGGCCTCCCCATCCGTCGATTTGAATCAACAAGGATTCCCCGCCTTCAAAGCATGGGGTCAACATGGTGCTTCGGAAGGCGGCAAATTCACAGCCGTGGTCGTCGCTGGCGTTGACGAGGGTGTACGACCCCCAATCCGCGCAATCTCCAGCAGACCAAAGGGCGATTTGCGTGTCGAACGACGTGGAGTCGTTGCACGTGGAAATGCGGTAGGCCCCGCCTTCTGCAGGGACGTTCCAACTCAACCACAGCGTGTTGGTCGCGTTGGGATCAGAGGGACACCAGCTGCCATACACATTGCAGGCGATGGCAGGTGGCGTCACTTCGCCGGGAAGCACAGAAGCCCCCTCGTTGGCCCCCACCCAGTTGGCCCCGTTGGCTTCTACAGGCAGCGGCATGCACGGCAATTGACCTTGCAACTCGTCGACGATGTCCAGTGAAATGGGCCAGTCGTTGCCGGTGCCCGTGCCCTGGAAGCCCAGAACTGGGGCGCCGTTGACCACCACTCCAAAGCCCGACCCTCCGTCGCCATAACTGTCGCGATGGACCAACATCAATTCACTCCCCTCCGCCACGCACACAGTCGAACTGGACACCACCAAGTTGTTGCCGTACACCTCGCCTCCCAAACCTGGGATATCGTCTCCACACCCCACGTCAGGGTTGCCACCCCACAACACGGCGGACCCATCGCCGCAGCTGCCGCTCGCAGGAATCAACTCCCAGTACATTTCATATCCCCACGCGTCTGTGGTGATGTCCAACAACACCGACACAGAATCGCCTTCACATTGGGCACAGGCATGGTGGCTGAAGAGGGCTGCGGAGAGACAAAAAAGGGCACGTTTCATGACGTGGAAGTTACGGGCTTCTCCCAGAATTTTGCCCCATGCTCATTCTGCTGTCCCCTGCCAAAACGCTGTCCCCCTCTGCCCCGGACCCCAACCAATTCGTCGGTCCGCTCACCCAGGCGGAAAGCTTGGACGTCGCGGCGTCCATCGTGGCCGCGTTGAAAACGTGGTCCCAAGAGGAATTGGCCCAGCGCATGAAGCTCAGCCCAACGTTGGCCGAGAAAGTCCACCGCTGGCACCAGGATTGGCGGCCTGATTCCGAATTCGCCACGGGATGGACCTTCAAAGGTGACGCCTTCAAGTCCTTGGATTTGACTTCTGCTTCTGAGGAAGTGGTACGACGTGCGCAGTCACGGTTGCGGATTGTGCATGCCGTGTACGGGCTGTTGCGTCCGCTGGACGAATACGCCCCTGTGCGGCTAGAAATGGCCCAACCTTGGTCTCCGACGGTAGACCAGACCAACATGCATCAGCTCTGGAAAACACGGTTGCCCAAGATGGTGGGGCGACACCTTGATGAAACAGGGCAGCCTTGGATTTTGAATCTGGCCAGCGCCGAATACAGCCAAACTGCCCTACACGACAGGCCCTCGGACAAGGTGATTACCTGCCAATTTTTGGAGGCCAAAGGAAGCCAATTCAGAAGCGTGTCTGCCTTCGCAAAAGCCGCACGGGGCGCCATGGCCCGCCACGTCCTCGAGCACGACCTCCAGTTGCCGGAACAATTGGTGGGATTTTGCGGATTGGGGTACGCCCACAATCCCGAAAAGAGTGCGCCTGGGTTGCTGGTTTTCACCCGACCTTCGCGGCCATGAAAACCAAACAGCATCGCGTCTGGACCGCGGGCGCCTTCTTGACTTGCGCCCTGGCCCTGACTTTGGGGCCCACGACGTCGGCCCACGCCCAACGCAACAAAAAACCCAAGAAAGACCAAACCCAAACCATGGATTCTCTCTCCTATGCCCTCGGCGTGTTGTTCGCCACCAACCTCAGCAATGAAGGACTCAAACAAGTGGATGGCGACGCCCTCAAGACCGGTTTTGAAGCCACGTTGGCTGGCGAATCTGCGATGAGCGCCGACGAAGCCAACGCCATCGTCCAATCCCAAATGGCCCAGATCAAGGAGCAGATGGCCTTGGTGACCAAGCAAGAAGGCGAGGATTTTCTTGCAGAGAATTGCAAGAAAGATGGCATCCAAACCACCGAGTCTGGATTGCAGTACCGCCACGAGGTGGTCGGCACTGGCGCCGCCCCCGACGCCAACGACGAAGTGACCGTCCACTACCGAGGCACCCTGTTGAACGGCGAGGAATTTGACAGCAGCTACAAGCGGGGCGAGCCCATCTCGTTCCCCCTCAACGGCGTCATCCGTGGATGGACTGAAGGCCTTCAGTTGATGCAGGAAGGAGGCAAGACCACCTTCTACATCCCACAAGAGTTGGCCTACGGTGCTCGCCCGGCACCCGGTGGAGCCATTCCTCCCTACGCCGCCTTGGTGTTTGAGGTGGAACTTATCAAAGTCAACGCCAAGCCCTGACCGCACGTCAGGTACGCAACGTCCTGAGCCCTGGACGCCTTGTCCAGGGTTTTTTCTTGCCTTTTCTCAAGGGATTGCAACTTTTTCCCAGGCATGCCCGTAACGTGTCCCACCTCCTCTTTCCACTGGCGAGTCCCTGACATTGGACCGGGCCCGCACCTCCATCCGGCATGACCCCATTGATGGTCTGGTGAAAGGGTGGCTCTGCCAGGAGCCGAAGAAGAGAAACGGCCTGCGCTCTGCGTGGGCCGTTTTATTTTAGCCACAAACACCTGCACCATGACCTTCGCCTTCCCTCTATTGAACTTCTTCCCCATCGCCAACGACGCCATCGTGCTTGGCCTGCTCGTGGGTGCGCTCGGCCTGGTGTTTTACACGCACAGCCTGCCCCGGTTCAAGAAATTCTACACCTTTGTGCCGGCGCTGCTCATGTGCTACTTCATTCCAGCTGCGCTGAATTCACTTGGCGTCGTCAACGGAGAGGAAAGCAACCTCTACTTCGTCGCCTCGCGGTACTTGTTGCCCGCCAGCTTGATTCTGCTCTGCCTGTCCATCGACCTCAAAGGCATCTACAACCTCGGCCCCAAGGCCATTGTCATGTTCTTTGCGGCGACGCTTGGCATTGTGGTGGGTGGTCCACTGGCATTGTGGCTTGTCAGCACGGGCAACCCTGAAGTCTTGGGCGGCGATGCTCCAGACGCGTATTGGCGCGGTTTGTCGACCGTGGCGGGTTCGTGGAGCGGCGGCGGGGCCAACCAAGCAGCCCTGAAGGAGATTTCAGACACCCTGGACAGCCAATTTTCCATCATGCTCATCGTGGACGTGTTCGTGGCGAACCTGTGGATGCCGTTCTTGTTGTTTGGGGCAGGCATCCGTGAACGCATCGACAGATGGTTGAATGCGGACGCCACCGCGGTGGATGAGCTGCAGGAGCGCGTGGAGCAGCTTCAAGCCAAATCGGCTCGCGTTGCGTCTTTCCCGGACTGGATGGTGATGGCGGCGTTGGCCTTCGGAGGCGTGGCGGTGGCCCACTTCGTGGCAGACTTGGCCTCGGTGGAATTCACCGCCTGGCTTGAGAATACCTTGGCTGCGAACCCAGACAGCATGGTCATTTATTTGTCCTCCATCACCAAAGGCTTCTTCTGGCTGGTGGTCGTGGCCACCGCCATCGGCATCGCCCTGAGTTTCACGCCCGCCAAAGAATACGAGGGCGCCGGCGCGAGTAAGATGGGGTCGGTCTTCTTGTACGTGTTGGTGGCCACCATCGGCATGAAAATGGACATTGGAAGCCTGATTGAGAACTGGGCGATGTACGGCTCGGCCGTCACCATTGGCCTTTTGTGGATGCTCGTCCACATCGTGGTCTTGCTTGTGGTGGCCAAGCTGATCCGCGCCCCCTTCTTCTTCGTCGCGGTGGGCTCGCAGGCCAACGTCGGCGGGGCGGCCTCCGCCCCCATTGTGGCCAGTGCCTTTTCACCAGCTCTGGCCCCAGTGGGCGTGTTGCTGGCAGTTTTGGGCTACGCAGTCGGCACCGTCGGTGCCATCCTGTGCATGGAATGGATGCACGCCATCTCCATGTGACGTGCGCTGATCCTTTTGGGCGTCAAACGGCGCCTCGAGCTTCCTTGACCTTGGCGGCCAAATAGGCGGCGTTGTGCTCGTTGGGCTCAAACTGAATGGCCACCACCTCCGTCACCCGAACTCCCTCGGCGCGCAGAGCGTTCACCTTGTCAGGGTTGTTGGTCATGAGCCTCACTTCGGCCCAGCCCAAGTCCTCCAAGAGTTTCGCCGCGACGTCGAATTTTCTCGCATCGCGCTGGTGTCCCAATTGTTCGTTGGCCTCGAACGTGTCGAGCCCTTGGTCCTGGAGGTTATAGGCCTTGAGCTTTTCCACCAGGCCGATTCCCCTTCCCTCTTGTCTGAGGTACAACACGGCGCCCCCATCTTGCGCCACGCGCTTGAGTGACGTGTCAAGTTGAGGGCCACAATCGCATTTCAACGATCCCGCCACGTCCCCGGTCCAACACTCGGAGTGGATCCGCACCAACGGCGCTTCCCCTGCCTTCACTTCAGCCTTCGACAACATCACCAAGTGAGGAAAGTCGTGAAAACCGCTGTCGTAAGCCCGCACCTCGAACGATCCGGACTCCGTGGGCAGCTGCGCTTTGGCCAATGGCTTCATGACGCAAAGATACTTGCCGTCCGTTGCCTGCTGCACTGCACAAGGGACAAACAAAAAGGGGGAGCCCGCAGGCTCCCCCTTCCTCAATTCAGATTCGGTCGAATCAAGAGCAAGAAGCTCCAAATTCAGCCAAGAAGGACAACAAGTCAGACGTGGTCACCGCACCGTCGCCGTCGAGGTCGGCAGGGCAGTCGTTGTTTCCACCGTCTTCAAACTCACAAGAGTTGTCGTCGTCGTTGGCCAACGGATTGTAGTTGGTCGCGTTCTCGTACATGCAACCGAGCACAATCAAGTTGCTGCAAGAGCCGTCGTCGGCAGTCGCGTACGGATCGTACTCCAAGAACTCTGGGTTGGTGCACCCGAGCACTTCTGGGATCGACACGCAAGCCTCGCAGCTGTTCCAGCATACCACGTCGAGCACAGCTTCTCCAACCACATCCAAAGAGCGGTTGTTGAAGCCATCAATGGTGCTGATGCAAGCCTCAGAACCGTCGAATTCTTCTTGCGCGGTCCATCCGTCCAAAGTGAACTTGTATTCGAACGTGCCCTCAGCCAAAGCCACAGTCACTTCGTACACCATGTCACCGTCGTTGTCGGTCATCTCGGCACATCCACCGCACCAGTCGTTGAAGCTGCCATTGAGGTTCACGGTGCCGTAACCCGCTTCGTAGGTGGACATGTCCACACGGAAGGTCACGTCGTAGGTGGCGGGATCAACAGGGTCACCACCACCGCCAGATCCATCGCAGGCAGAACAGCTGTTCCAGCACACCACGTCAAGTGTGGCGTCGCCAGTCACGATGTAGTTGCGGTTGGTGTACCCGTCGATGGTCGATGTGCACGCTGTGCCTTCCGCAAATTCTTCTTGGGCCGTCCATCCGTCCACAGTGAACTTGTACTCGATGGTATCGGCGGCAAGCTCCACCGCCAATTCGTAGATGCCGTCGGCGTTGTCGTCGGTCATGACTGCGCATGAACCGCACCAGCCGTTGAATGAACCGTTCAAGTTTACCTGGCTGTATGAACCAGCGTACTCGGACATGTCCACCTGGAAGAGCACGGTGCCTCCAACAGCCGCCACTTCGTCGTTGCACGTGCCATCGCAAGTGCCGTAGTAGTCGTTGGTCGAGCTGCCAGCCTCCACAGTACGGTTGGCGTATCCGTTGAAGTCGGTGATTGGGGCACAGCTTGCGCCGTCCACCATGTCGTTCACCAAGTTCTCCTGGTCGGCAAATCCATTGATGGCGTACTTGTACTCCACAGTGCCCGTCAAGTCAGAGATGGTCACGGAGTAGATGCCGTCACCATCTTCGTCGCTCATGGTGTTGTATTCATCGTTGGCGCACCATCCGCACCATGGACCGGTGACGAACAGGTTGTCGAATGCAGGAGCGCAAGACACGTCCACGTTGAACGTCACACCGGCTCCTTCTGTCGCACAAGCCGCACAGCTTCCAAAACACACTGCATCAAGAATGGCGTCTGCCGAACCCACGACGTGTACGCGGTTGTTGTTGCTGGCGCATTCTGCCGGAATGGCTTCATCGAGGCCCCAGTTTGGACCATTGATGTACTTGTATTCCAAAGTTTGGCCTTCAACAAATGTGGCTGTGTACTCCCAGATGTCGTCTCCATCTTCGTCCGACATGGCAGTGGCACCCTCGGTCCAACCTTGGAAGCTGCCTGCGATGAAGACCCCAATTGGGTTTGTGGTCTCCTGGCTCATGTCAACCCGGAAGGTGACGCTGTATTCATCGGTGGAAGCTGCTTCACAATCCGAATCACAGCTGTTCCAGCACACTGCATCAAGTGCAACATCACCGGCAATGACCAGACTGCGGTTGGTGTACCCGTCGATGGTGGAAGTGCAAGACGTCCCCTCGGCGAAGGTTTCCTGGTCGTCCCATCCGTCCACGGTGAACTTGTACTCAACAGTGTCGAGCGGCAACGCAATGGTCAGATCGTAAATGCCATCGCCGTCCGAATCCTCCATCGGGTTGCAAGCACCGCACCAGCCGTTGAACGAACCGTTCAAATTGACTGTACCGAAAGTGCCGCCGTAAGACGCCATGTTCACCTGGAAGGTCACCATGGCGGTGGGCTCTGCCGTGCCGCAAGTACCGTCCGTGGTGCAGAATCCGAAGCACGTGTTGATTACAGTGTCTTCAGTGATGTCCGTCAAACGACGGTCGTTGTACGGAGGAACCGCACAGTCTTGACCTTCAATGTTCTCTTTGGCCCACCAATCGGGACCGTTCACAAATGTGTAGTCGCTAGTGTACCCGTCAGGCACAGAGACTGTGATGCTGTACACGTTGTCGCCGTCGGGGTCGGTCATGGGGTTGTCCCCTGGGAATCCGAACAAGACACCGCCCGCAAGGAACAAGCCTTCTGCAGACAACGTCTCGTTCTCCATGTTGACGTTGAACGTCACGTCGTGGAACACAGAGGGGGGGGCTGGGCAAGAACCATCGTCTGTGCAAGAGCCAAAACAAGTGCTCACGGTCATGGCGCCGTCGACCACAATCGTGCGGTCGTTGTAGTTGTCGGGGTCAGCGCAGGCTTGTCCTGTCAAGTCTTCCTTGCAGCTCCAGTCTCCGCAGTTGCCGTTCAGGAAGGTGTAGTTGCTTGTGGTTCCCACGGGAATGCTCATCGTGATGGACCAAGTTCCATCTCCGTCTTCGTCGGACATGGGGTTGTCTCCAGGCCATCCGAAGAATGTGCCTCCAGCAAGGTAGACGCCTGCGGTATCCACCGTTTCGTTGCTCATGTTGACATTGAACGTCACATCGACGCTCTCAACAGGATCTCCACCGCCACCTGTCCCAGTGCACGCATCGCAGCTGTTGTAGCAAACCACACCCAGCGTGGTCGATTCAGTCACTTCCACAGACCGGTTGGTGAACCCATCAATGGTGGAGGTGCATGCCTGAGCATCAGCCACGAATTCCTCCTGAGCTGTCCACCCGTCCAAGGTGAATTTGTACTCGTAGGTACCCGGAGCCAAGGCCACGTTGACGTCATATACGCCATCGCCGTCGCCGTCGGTCATCTCCACACAAGCACCGCACCATTCGGTGAATGAACCGTTCAAGTTCACAGCACCGTAAGAACCGGTGTAGTCGTTCATGTCCACTTGGAACGTCACGTCCACATCCGACAAGGGAGGCGCCACACCGTCGTTGCAGGTGCCGTCGCATGTACCGTACGAATCGTTGGCCGTGCCGTCCGCCTCAATCTGGCGATTCGCGTACCCGGCATAGTCGGTCACGGGTGCGCACGTGGCACCATCCACCATGTCGTTGATCAGGTTTTCCTGATCGTCAAATCCGTTGATGGCGTACTTGTACTCAACCGTGCCGGTCAAATCAGCCACAGTCACAGAGTAGATGCCGTCGCCGTCGTCGTCGGTCATGGTGTTGTACGTGTCGTTCGCACACCAACCACACCAAGGGCCTGTGACGAAGACGTCTGTGAAGCCCTCCGGGGCACACGTCATGTCGACGTTGAAAGTTGTTTGAGCTTGAAGGCCAAAGCTGAACATGGCACATGCAAGCATGAGGTAATAACGCATGAGAGTAAGGTTTTTAGAGGCGAGTGGAGAATCGAGTTCTCGACGAATTGATGAAAAAACGGGACGAGGACTCATTTTCCCCAGACTGCAAATATAGGGAATTCACTTTCCGTGTCAATTGAACACTGCCGTAAGTTGTTTGTTTCCGGTCATGGTTTTTCCACATCCACGCTCGCCGGAACTCGGAATGAGAGCACCGCAGCAAGCGCCATGAGGCCACCTCCAATCACCACCGCAGCCATGCGATTGCCGTCCAAAACGTGCTCCATCAACCACCCAAATGCCAGAGAGGCGATGATCTCTGGCAAGACGATGAAAAAATTGAAGATGCCCATGAACAAGCCTACTTTGGCCGGCGGCAAGCTCGGAGCCAGCATGGCGTAAGGCATGGAGAGGATGCTTGCCCATGCCACGCCCACACCGGTCATGGACACGAACAACCACGACGCGCTCGGAACCACGCTGACCGACATCAAACCAGCCGCCCCCATGAGCAGGCACACGGCATGGGTCATGCGCTTGCCTACGGACGACGCCATCTTGGGCAAGGCCAACGCGAACAAAAAGGTGACCAGGTTGTAGAACGCCAAAGTCAACCCTGCGAACTCCACCCCTTCTGTGTACTCCGGACTCGCTGGAGCGGCTTCAAACACGTCCACCGCCACGGCCGAGCTGTAGTAAAACCACATCAGGAACAAACCAGGCCAGGTGAAAAACTGAATCAACGCCACACGTTTCATCACCGAAGGCATGTGGGTGATGCCATGCCAGACTTCCTTGGCCACCTCGGCAACGCCTTTGGTTTCTTGCATTGCGACCAGCTCCTCTTCTGTCGGGGGATGCGGCTTGGTTTTGAAAACTGTCCAAAGCACCGCACCCAAAAAGGCCAAAGCACCCAAGTAAAACGACCATTTGACGGTGGCAGGGATGCCCCCAGCTTCCGGGTCGTTCTCCACACCGAACACATTTCCGAGCAACCAAGGCAGTGCGGAAGCCACAACAGCCCCCACCCCAATCATGAAGCTCTGCATGGCAAATCCCTTGCTATGTTGCTTTTCTGGCAACATGTCCACCACAAATGCGCGGAAGGGCTCCATGCTCACATTGATGCTTGCGTCCAGAATCCAAAGCAAGCCTGCGGCCATCCACAACGCGGTGGAGTTGGGCATGAACACCAATGCAATGCTGCTCAAGATGGCCCCCACCAAAAAGAAGGGCTTCCTCCGCCCCAACTTAGTCCAAGTCTTGTCACTCCAAGCCCCAATGATGGGCTGCACCACCAAGCCGGTCAACGGCGCTGCCAGCCACAACATGGGGATTTCCTCAGGTTGGGCCCCGAGGTACTCGTAAATGGGACTCATGTTGGCCATCTGCAAACCCCATCCAAACTGGATGCCCATGAACCCAAAACTCATGTTCCAGATTTCCCAGAAACTCAAATTCCTTTTTTCCATCGTAAAGGTGTTTTGATGTGATGTCGTAAGGCTCCAAAAATACCCTCACGCCACTTCGTGTGCAAATGACACTTTCTCCATCTCGTGGGCCTTTTCCCCTGAGAATGCAGCACACAAAAAAAACGCCGGGCACATGCCCGGCGTTTCTCCATTCTTTGGGTCTCCGAATCAGAGGTCGGAGCAAGCTGCGCCGTACGCGACCAAGAAGTCCAGCAAGTCGGCAGAACCAATCTCCCCGTCGCCGTTCGAATCGAACGGACAAGCTGACTCACCCGTACAAGGCTCGAAAATGCATGACCCATCGTCGTTGTTGGCGAAAGCCACGTAGTTCTCAGCCGATGCATCCGTGCATCCAGAGAACACGCAAGAGCCATCTTCCACGGTGTACACTGCGTCGTAGTTGTCCGCACCCGCGTAGGTGCATCCTGCGCCCTCACAAGAGCCGTCGTCGGTGTTGGCGTCAGGGTCGTAGTTGTCCGCGAGTGGATTGGTGCAACCGCTGATGATGCACGATCCATCGTCCACGTCCGCGTTGGGATCGTAGTTGTCCGCCTCAGGGTCGGTGCACCCTTCGAAGATGCAAGAACCGTCGTCCAGGGTCGCGGTCGGATCGAAGTTGATTGCGTCGCTCTCCGTGCAACCTGAGCAGGAGCTGTCGTCTCCTCCGCAAACACCGCACAAGTCAAGTGACAAGCAAGATCCGTCTTCGTCTGTGGCTTCCACGTTGTAGTTGCAAGCCATGGAGTCTGTGCAGCCGGGCACTTCCAGCTCGTCGCACACGCCGTCGCCGTCTGCATCGTTGATGCATCCGTCGCAGGTATAATATTGAGCAGGGAACTCGCAAGAGCCGTCATTTTCAGTGGCGTTGATGTCAAAGTTGCATGCCAAGTCGAGGGTGCAACCTGAGATCTCGAGTTCGTCACACACGCCGTCGCCGTCCGCATCGTTGATGCATCCGTCACAGTCGTAGAACGTTTCTGGGAAGACACAATCCGCGTCTCCTTCAGCTTCGGGGTTGTAGTTGCACGCCAGTTCGTTGTTGCATCCGGCGCCCGCCACAGGGAACACCAAGGGCATGCCCGAAGCGTAGAAAGATTCCTGGCTGGCATCACGATACTGAATGTTGATCAAAGCTTCAGTTGTGCCTGCAGTGGTGACTTGGGCGATCAACACCCGTCCGTTGATGGGGTTCCCTTGGCCATTGGACCCTGGAACAATGAAGAGAGAACCTCCAATGAAGGTGTTCACAACAAAGTCGCCATCGTTGTTCCAATCGTCGAATGACGTCAACGCCGCATCAA
>CAJWII010000006.1 GCA_913041065.1 uncultured Flavobacteriales bacterium | reverse complement strand
GCTGGAGCTGGAGCTGGAGCTGGAGCTGGAGCTGGAGCTGGAAGGTTGTGGCCGGCTGGCGCCATCAACCCTGCGTCAGGGCTTTTTTTTTTCAGCGCCTCGTGGGAGCAAACTTGCATCAAGGCCAGTTCCACCAGCAATCGCTGGTGCTGAGAGCCTCGGTACTGCACGTCCGCCTTGTTGAGGATGTCCAACCCCCCCACCAAGAAGAACAAATCGGCGCGCAACGCTTGGGCTTGGAATTTGGCCTTCACATCGTCGGTGGCTTCCAAAAGCTTCAAGGTCTGGGGGTCACGGGCCACCATCAAATTGCGAAGGTGCCCTCCCCACCCCGTGATGAAGTGATGCGCGTCGAACCCGCGTGCCATGACGTCGTTGAACAACAACATGGCCCCGGGAATGTCGCTAGCCAAAGCTTGGTCGGTGAGCGTGAAGTACGTGTCGTGGTCGAGCACGTGCAACTGCCCGGTGACGGCTTGGTAGGTCAGGTTCTTGCCGGCGAAGGCCACGAGCTGATCGAACATCGACAGCGCATCGCGCAGGGCCCCGTCGGCTTTTTGGGCGATGACGTGCAAAGCTTCTTCCTCGGCTTGCACCCCCTCCTGCGCCGCAATGTGCTGCAAGTGGGCCACGGCATCTGGCACCGTGATGCGGTGAAAATCGAAAATTTGGCACCGCGACAAGATGGTGGGAAGGATCTTGTGCTTTTCTGTCGTGGCCAGGATGAACACCGCATGGGCTGGCGGTTCCTCAAGGGTCTTCAAGAACGCATTGAACGCCGCCTGGCTCAGCATGTGCACCTCGTCGATGATGTAGACCTTGTATTTGCCTTGCTGGGGGGGAATGCGGACTTGGTCCACAATGCTCCGGATGTCCTCCACCTTGTTGTTGGAGGCCGCGTCGAGCTCAAAGACGTTGAACGACAACGCATCGTCTTGCCCGTCAAAGCCGTTGATGGCCTTGGCGAAAATCCTCGCCGAAGTGGTTTTGCCGACGCCGCGTGGCCCGCAAAAGAGGTAGGCCTGGGCGATTTGGGCCGAGGCGATGCTTTGCTGCAAGGTTTGCGTGATGCTGGATTGCCCCACCACCGCATCCCAAGCCTGGGGACGGTATTTTCGCGCACTGACGAGGTAGGGCTGGTCGCTCATGATGCGAATATCGACCCACATTCCGTGGAAGGTCAAATTCGATTATTCACAACCCGTCCCCACTTCCGTCACGCTG
The DNA here is from genome assembly GCA_913041065.1 of uncultured Flavobacteriales bacterium. Classification (GTDB taxonomy): domain Bacteria; phylum Bacteroidota; class Bacteroidia; order Flavobacteriales_D; family Sanyastnellaceae; genus UBA11663. Next base: position 29,033 of record CAJWII010000006.1, on the reverse strand, counting down.
AGGTTGGTTTTTAGGGAGATTGACCGTACTTTTGCGCCCCATTAATTAACAACGTTCCATGAACCGTTACGAAACTGTTTTCATTATGACTCCCGTGCTATCTGCAGAGCAGGTGGCGGAAACAGTGTCGAAGTTCCGTGCATTCGTGACCGACAAGGGTGGCAAAATTGTCCACGAGGATGCATGGGGATTGCGGAAGTTGGCTTACCCCATCCAGAAGAAGTCCACGGGCTTCTACCACTTGATGGAGTTCGAAGCCGACGGCGCCGTGATCTTGCCTTTCGAGACTGAATTCCGTCGGGACGAACGCATCATCCGCTTCCTCACCACGAAGATGGACAAGCACCACATCGCGTACGCCGAAGGCCGCCGCGACAAGTCGAACCGCCAAGCCGCCCCTGCTGAAGCTGAGGGCACTGCTGAGGCTTAATCTCACTCGTTATGGCAGACAAGAAAGTACGCTACCTGAACCCCATCGACATTGAAACGAAAGCCGAGCGTTACTGCCGCTTTCGAAAGAAGGGCATCAAGTACATCGATTACAAGGACGCCGACTTCCTGTTGATGTTGTGCAACCCCCAGGGCAAGATTTTGCCCCGTCGGTTGACTGGCACCAGCTTGAAGTACCAGCGCAAGGCAGCCCAGGCCATCAAGAAGGCCCGCCACCTCGCACTGATGCCTTACGTTGCTGACAACCTCCGTTAATCCCGAGCACCATGGACATCATTCTCAAGCAAGACGTCGACCTGCTCGGAAGCAAGTATGACGTGGTGACCGTCAAGGACGGCTACGCACGCAACTTCCTCATCCCAAAAGGATTGGCCGTCGCGGCGACCAAGTCCAACGTGAAGGTGAACGACGAAGTGATTCGCCAACAGGCGCACAAAGCGGCCAAAGCCAAAGAGGCTGTGGAAGCCATTGCAGCCAAGCTCGAAGGCCTCAGCATCAAGCTCGGTGCCAAGGCTGGAGAAAGCGGCAAGATCTTCGGATCTGTCAACTCCATCCAGTTGGCCGATGCCATCCAAGGCGCGGGTTACGACATCGAGCGCAAGCAGATTCACCTCGCCGACGACACCATCAAAGAACTCGGCTCGTACGAGGCCACTGTGAAGCTCCACAAAGAAGTGACCGTGACGGTCAAATTCGACGTGGTCGCTGAGTGACCTTGATTCCACACTGAATTCCCGAAAGCCCCGCCATGTGCGGGGCTTTTTTTGGCCTGAACATTTTACCCTTCCGCGTACTTTCACCTCCTCATGTCCACCTTCCGAATCGACAGCCCCTTCAACCCTCAAGGGGACCAACCTGAAGCCATTCGACAACTTGTGGAAGGGGTGCACGAAGGCACGGAGCACCAAGTGCTCCTCGGCGTGACGGGCTCAGGCAAGACATTCACCATGGCCAATGTGATCGCGGAGACGCAGCGGCCCACGCTTATCCTGAGCCACAACAAGACCCTGGCGGCCCAACTCTACAGCGAATTCAAGGCCTTCTTCCCAGACAATTTGGTGGAGTATTTCGTGAGTTACTATGACTACTACCAACCAGAAGCGTTCATCCCGTCGTCCAACACGTACATCGAGAAGGACCTTCAGATCAACGACGAAATCGAGAAGCTCAGGCTTTCTGCCACCTCCGCCCTGCTGAGTGGCCGACGAGATGTCATTGTGGTGGCGAGCATCAGCTGCATCTACGGCATTGGCAACCCTGTGGAATTCCACAAAAACGTGGTCTCGCTTGAAGTGGGGCAACGCCAGACGCGCAACGACCTTCTTCATCGGCTGGTGACCAGCCTGTACAGCCGGGCTGTGGCGGACTTCAAACGTGGGAATTTCCGCGTCAAAGGCGACACGGTGGACGTGCATTTGGCGTATGCCGACCACGCCGTGCGCATCGAATTTTGGGACCATGAAATTGAACGGCTGTCGTCCATCGACCCTGAATCAGGCCAGACCCTTCACACTTTTGAGCAGTTCACGATTTATCCGGCCAACCTCTTTGTGAGCAGCAAGGAGACGACGAACACGGCAGTTTGGGAAATCCAACAAGACCTCGAGAAGCAGAAAGGCCATTTCAATGAACAGTCCCGGTTCTTGGAGTCCAAACGCTTGGAAGAACGTACGCTGTACGACCTCGAAATGATCAAGGAGCTGGGCTTTTGCTCGGGCATTGAGAACTACTCCCGGTATTTCGACCGCCGTCAACCAGGGGAACGCCCCTTCTGCCTGGTGGATTACTTCGCGAAAGACTTCTTGGTCATGATTGACGAGAGCCACGTCACGGTGCCGCAGATCGGCGCCATGTTTGGCGGAGACCGCGCGAGGAAAGCGACTTTGGTCGACCACGGCTTCCGCTTGCCCTCTGCGTTGGACAACCGCCCGTTGACCCACGACGAGTTCAACAGCATTGTGCACCAAATCATCTATGTCAGCGCCACCCCCGCAGACTACGAACTAGAAAGGGCCGAGGGCGTCATTGTCGAGCAGGTGATTCGCCCCACAGGCCTTCTCGACCCGCCAATCGAGGTGAAAGGGTGCGACAACCAAGTGGACGACTTGGTGGTGGAAATCCGGAAAACCATCTCCCACGAGGAACGCGTGTTGGTCACCACACTGACCAAGCGCATGGCTGAGGAACTCACCAAGTACCTCGACCGCCTCAGCATCAAAACCAGATACATTCACTCAGACGTCAAGACCCTGGACCGCGTGGAGATTCTGCGTGAACTCAGGGACGGCGCCTTCGATGTGCTTGTTGGAGTGAACCTCTTGCGAGAAGGATTGGACCTGCCAGAAGTCAGCCTGGTCGCCATCATGGACGCCGACAAGGAGGGCTTCTTGAGGAGCAACCGAAGCTTGACCCAAACCGCCGGACGGGCCGCGAGGAACGTGAACGGCCGGGTCATCATGTACGCCGACAAGGTCACCGACAGCATGGCCGCCACCATCGAAGAGACGGCCCGAAGGCGCGAGAAGCAAATGGCGTTCAACGAAGCGAACGGCATATCCCCTGTCCAAGTCAAAAAGGAGAAGCGCACCTTGTTCGAGCAGAGCGACGCCGTGACCAACCGTCCCAAAAACTACGCCGCGGAACCGGATCACGCTCCCCTCGCGGCCTCCGATCCCGTGGTGCACAAGATGGGCGCCGCACAACTTGACAAGCTCATGGCCAAAACCAAAAAGGACATGGAGCGCGCCGCGAAAACCATGGAGTTCATGGAAGCGGCCCGACTCAGGGACGAGCTGTTCGCCTTGGAAGCCCGACGCAAGGAGGTCAAGGGGTAAATTTGACGCATGACGAAGCGCGGTTGGTTTTGGATTTCAATCGGGATGGGAATGCTGGCATGCCGCACCACCCAAACGGTTCCAGACGATCCGACCGCCGTCGCCAACCTCGCCCCCTTCCAAATCTTGAACGCCTGGGTAGATGGAGACTCGTTGAGAAGCGTGGTTCAACACAGCGGCGGCTGCGGCGCACACACGTTTTCGTTGTACATCACTTCCCCCATGTTGAAAAGCCTCCCACCCAAGCAACCTGTCGCTTGGGAACATCGTTCCAATGACCCATGTCGGGCCATGGTGGTGGACACCATCTCCACGTCTGTGGCCCATCTGCGTGGCACTCCGCGCGGCGTCACCATCTTGCTCTTGGACCAATGGGAACCTGAACTCCCCTACACCTACCCATGAATTTGAAATCCTCCCTGCTTTTGGCGCTGGCCCTGTTGGGCGTTTCAGCCACCACTCAAGCCCAAATCACCCATGGCGGGGCACCCTTCCACACCCAAGAATTGCCTGAGGCCATTGCCCTTCCGGTCCTGGATCGAGCTGCCTTGGCTGAAGAAGACGGCATCACGGACCGCTTCAAGGAAGCGCCATGGCGGTTTGGCGTGGAACACGAGGTCGCATGGTCTTGCGACCAGAATGGTGCATGGACCCTCGAACAAGGCCACAAAGTTTGGCGGATGGTTGTGGACGCCCCAAGCGCCACATGCATGTCTGTGCGCTTCAACGAGTACGCCGTCCCCAAAGGCGGACAGCTCTTCTTGTACGACGCCCACGGTGGGGATGTTCTGGGCGCCTTGGACCACCGCAACGAGAAGCCTTGGGGCGGTTTGGCGACGGGAGTCGTGCTCACAGAGAAGTTGGTGGTGGAATACCGGCAGTCCGTGCACATCGAATCCATGCCGACACTGTCCATCGACCAAGTCGTCCAAGGGTACCGTCTGCTGAGCGGGTGGCCCCATGGCGAAGAGGTCGACCGCGGCCCCTTCGGCAACAGCGGTGCGTGCAACATCAACGTCAATTGTCCGGAAGGCGCCACTTGGGCCACGGAAAAGCGCAGTGTGGCCCTCATCGTCCAAGGCGGTTTTGCAGCCTGCACAGGAGGCATGGTGAACAACACCGCCAACGACGGGACGCCCTACTTCTTGACTGCGAACCACTGTCTGGGCAACCCGGGCAACTGGCTGTACTACTTCAACCACGAATCGGCCACGTGCAACGGCAACACGGGCCCCACCAATCAAAGCATCAGCGGAGGATCGCTCCTCTTCAACAGCGGCCAATCAGACGTGGCCCTGATCGAATTGAGCAACACCCCGCCCGCAGACTTCAACGTGCAATACGCCGGTTGGGACGCCACAGGCACCGTGCCCAGCAGCACGGTGGGCATCCACCACCCTTCAGGCGACTTGAAAAAGATTTGCTTCGACGACGACAGCCCTTCTCAGCAAAACCAATTTGGGGCAGCTGTGTGGTACCTCGACCAGTGGGAACTCGGGGTCACAGAAGGAGGCTCCTCTGGGTCGCCGTTGTTTGACCAAAACCACCGAGTCATTGGCCAGCTCTACGGCGGAAGTGCAGCGTGCGCCGGAAGCGTGAACAATGGACAGCCCGACTGGTACGGTCGGTTCGACGTGGGCTGGGGCTTGGGACTCTCTGAGTACCTCGACCCGACAGGGACTGGATCTTTGGTGTGGGACGGGTACCCCGACGGCGCCATAAGCTTCGAAAACGACGCCAGCGTGAACCTTTCTGGCGCGCCCGAGGGGTTGGTGTGCGGTGTCCAGCCGATCAACTTGGAGGTCACCCTCACAAACACCGGCACCAACACCCTGACGAGCTGCATGCTGGAATACGTGATCAACGACGGGGCCATCCAAACCCAGTCTTGGGCGGGGGCGTTGTCGCAATTCGAGACCGACGTCATCACGCTTCCCACGTTTTGGAGCCAAGGCGGCACCAACACCGCCGAAGTCAACGTCACGTCCCCCAACGGCAACAACGACGACAACGTGCTGAACAACACCACCACCGTGGAATTCACGTCCACCACAGGCCCCACCACCACGGTTCACTTCTCGTTGTTGCTCGACGAATACCCAGACGAAACCACCTGGGAGCTGGTGCGACTTGGACAGGTGCTGTACGAAGGCGGGCCGTACAACGACGACCAAGCTGGCGAGACCCTGATGGAATCGTTCTGCCTGGAGGAAGGCTGCTACATCTTCCGAATTTTCGACGATTACGAAGACGGCATTTGCTGCGAATACGGAGAAGGAAGCTGGTCTCTCATGGACATCGCTGGCGACATCGTCTGGAACGGGTCGTCCCTGGGCACTGGAGGAGAGTTTGGCGCCTCGGAGCAGTTCATCTTCTGCACCGACGACATCTCGACGGTCGAAATCGCTGCACCCGCTCAATTGCAAGTTTATCCGGTACCTGCGCATGATGTGGTGAACGTCAAATGGCCTGCCGCCCAAGGACAAGCCACGGTTCGAGATGCGGTGGGACGGTCGATTCTCCACGCCCGCGTCGACGATCCTCAGTCGCTGTGGAACACCTCCACTTGGCCCGCCGGCCCCTACACGGTGGAGTGGACGGGCGCCGAGGGCGCGCGTGAGGTGGTCCGTCTGATTGTCACACACTGACATCCCGCGGCCATGATGTTGTCCGCCTTAGGCCTGGCCCTTCACGCATGGTGGGCCTTGCGATGGGACGGGCTGGGCGTCCTAAATCCCTCTTCTCCAATAGGAGAAGAGCTTCCAGACTCGTGCAGTGTGGTGGTGTGCTGCCACAACGAAGCACCCCGCGTTGCCGGCTTTCACCGGGCCTTGCGCCCCGCCCTCAAACACGCCGAAGCGCGCGGCGTACGCGTGCAGGTGGTGGCCGTGAACCACGGGAGCACGGACGGCACCGCCGAAGCGTTGGAAGCCCTGAAAGAAAGCTCGGGATGGACCGTGGTTCACCAAGCGCGGACCCGACCTTCGAAAAAGGAAGCCTTGGAAGCCGGCATGGCTGCGGCCACGGGCCCAGTTGTCGTGGTCACTGACATCGACTGCACCCCACTGGCACCTGAATGGTTGGGTTTGATGTTGCGTGGAGCCTCTGCGAAATGGGACGTTTGCGTGGGCTTGAGCCTGCCTGGCCGTGGCGTTGGGTGGTTGCATGTGTTGCAACAGCTTGAGGCTGAACGTTCGGCCCAAAAAGCCGTGGGGGCGGTGGTGAGGGGGCGTCCATACCTCGGGTTTGGCCGGAACATGGCCTTCACCCGTGAGATGTGGACGCGTGTGGGCGGCATGTCCAGCCACGCGCACGTCCGAAGTGGAGACGACGACCTGTGGTTGCAGGAAGCTGTGGCCTTCGGTGCCCGCGTTTCGACCAAAACTTCGGTTTCAGCCCAAACAGCCTCTTCGTGGCCCTCCACTTGGGACGGGTGGCGAAGGCAAAAAACAAGGCATGTGTCTGCCAGTTCAGTGTACCCCGTGGCCACGTTGGCACGGCTTGCGTTGCCCACCGTTGGCACGGGACTCCTGGCCGCAGGGGTTGTCCACAATCCTTCGGGGACATCGGTCCTCTGCGCAGGGTCAGCCTTGCTGATGCGGACCGTTACTTTCGGGTTGTTCTTGCACCAAGCAGGCAGGCCTGCCCTTCGGGCGTGGACCCTTCTGCTGGAGCCCGCAGCGGGGTTGTTCCGCAGCTGGGCTTGGTGGAAGGGCGCAACCACTGATTCGACCGCATGGAAATGAACCCCAACCTCTCTGCAAAAGCGCAATACGACGTTGCGTTGGTGAAGCGTGCGTTGGAGGACAAAGACCAAAAGGCTTACGCCGAGTTGATGGACCGCTACCAAAGCGCCATCTTCCATTTGGTCAACCGCATGGTGTTCAGCGAAGACGACGCGGAAGATTTGACGATCGAATCCTTCACCAAGGCATTCAAACGGTTGCATCAGTACACCCCTGCGTTTGCCTTTTCCACGTGGTTGTTCAAAATCGCCTCCAACCACACCATCGACTTCATTCGGAAAAAGCGAATCAATGCTCTTTCTTTCGACCGTGGGTTCAGCAATGCCGAAGGAGATCGCATGGAAATCAGCGTCAAAGACGAAGGGCTGGACCCCATGGAAGCTTTGCAGAAGCAAGAGCGAATTGAGCGCATGCGCGAGGTGGTGTCCCAGCTCAAGGACCGCTACAAAAGGCTGGTGGAATTGCGGTACTTCGAAGAAAAGAGCTACGAAGAAATTTCAGAGGAACTCAACCTGCCCTTAGGCACGGTGAAAGCACAACTCTTCCGTGCGAGAGACATGATGGCCAAAGTCCTCGAATCCTCGCGGGAAACGATTTAACCCCCATGACGGCTGCTGACGTCATCGTCCCCCACTTTCCGGACCTTTCCGAGTCCCAGCTCTTACAACTCGACGCATTGGCAGACGCCATCTGGACATGGAACGCCAAGATCAACGTGATTTCGCGAAAGGACCCGCATGTCATGGAGCGGCATGTCCTGCACAGCTTAGGCATCGCCAAAGTGATGCGTTTCCAACCGGGCGCGTGCGTGTTGGATGTTGGCACAGGCGGCGGATTTCCAGGGTTGCCCCTCGCAGTGCTTCATCCCGAGACCGAATTTGTCTTGTGCGACAGCATCGGCAAAAAAATCAAGGTGGTCGAGGCCGCCGCGAAGGCCGCAGGCCTGAAGAATGTGAACGCCGTTCACGCCCGCGCCGAGCATGTGCCTGGTCAATTCGATTTTGTGGTCAGTCGGGCGGTGACGCGGATGGCAGGCTTCCTGGCGTGGATTGAAGGCAAAATCACCCCGTCACCCAACCACGATCTGGCCAACGGCGTCTTGTACTTGAAAGGAGGAGACTTGACGGAAGAGTTGGCCGAGGTGAACGCACCGCACACCCTGCATCACCTGGGCACGTGGTTCAAGGACCCATTCTTCGAGACCAAGCAGGTCGTCCACGTGGACATGTCCTGACGGTCCGGCTGAACATGAAAGAAGGGAACCCTGGGGGCCCCCTTCTTAACCTGCAAGAAAATTGAAACCAACATGACCGCTGGCCATGTCATTGGAAAGACGAAGGCCTTTTTCAAGGGTTGCCTCCGCAAGTCAACTTTTTCTCGCACCCTGACAGAAGCCGGGGTCAGTGGGTGAATTTGTAGCCCACACCGCGGACTGAATGGAAGTGCTTGGGGGATTTGGGGTCGCGCTCGTAGGTCTTGCGGAACGCCAATATGAAGTTGTCGATGGTGCGCGTCGATGGAAGCACGTCGTAGCCCCAGACCATCTGCAAAATGTCCTCCCGGCTTACCACCTCACCTTCCTTGCCGATCAACAACTTCAGCAACATGCCCTCACGCTTGGAGAGCGTGCGTACGGTGCCGTCGTAGGACGTTGCCTCGAAAGCCAAAAAGTCCGCGCTGCCCTCGCCGATGGTCGCCCGCTCAATTTGGGTCCAAGACTCGGAAGGGATTTGATCCATCAACCGATCCAAACGAAGCAGCAACTCTTCCATCAAAAACGGCTTGCCCAGGTAGTCGTTGGCCCCCAATCGAAGGCCCTCCACACGGTCCACCCCTTCGTTTCTGGCTGTCAAGAACAGAATTGGCGTATCAATTCCTTCCAACCTGGCGGTTCGGCAAACGGCAAACCCGTCCATCCCCGGCATCATCACGTCCAAAATGGCCACCCCAAATCGCTGCCCTCGGAGGGCTTCCAAGGCGTCAGCCCCGTTGTTGACTTCCACCACCTTGTGGCCTTCGCTTTTCAAATTCAGCGCCAGCATTTGCCGCAAAGACGCAGTGTCTTCTGCAAGCAGAATGCGAACAGGGCTGGGGTTTGATTGTAATTTTGTCATGATGGACGATGCAAAGATGAAGCGGCTGTCGGAAATCGGAAAAAACACCATCGCTGAGACCCTTGGCATGGAGTTGACCGACCTGCAGGAAGGCGTGGTGAAAGGAAAACTGCCCGTCGACTCACGAACACACCAACCCTACGGTTTGTTGCACGGCGGCGCCAGTGTCGTGCTGGCCGAAACCCTCGGAAGCGTAGGCTCCCACTTTCTAGTGGCGAACCAAGGGAAGGGCGCCGTGGGCGTCGAAGTGAACGCCAACCACGTCAAAGGTGTGCGCAACGGCTGGGTGCATGGCACCGCCACGCTGGCCCACAAGGGCGGCCGCATCCATGTCTGGAACATCGACATCCGAAACGACGACGGCGACTTGGTATGCACGTCCCGTTTGACCGTCATGATTGTCCCTAACCGTGGCTGACACCATCCCGCAATTGTGGTGGCGTCCGCCCGGAAGCCTCGACATCCACACCATGGTTCCTGCTTCAGATGGGACCACCACGTTTCACTTCGTGCCGTTTGACCTGGAGGGCGCCTCGCCGGCACTCTCGTGGACAGGTCACGTGGTCGCGTGTGACTCGCCCACCCCTGGAACCCTGACTTTGGCCAAAAAGCCTTTGCCCCCTTCCACGTCACAGGAGGAGCATGGAGACAACGTGGCCCGGGCTCTCAACGCCATCTCAGACGGTTCTTTGGCCAAAGTCGTTGTGTCCCGAGGCCAACAACATTCCTCCGCTGTGACGCCCGAGGAAGCCTTCGCCAAACTCTGTCAGATGCACCCCAACGCGCTGGTCTACCTGATGCACCACCCCGAGGAGGGCACTTGGTGTGGGGCCACACCCGAACTCTTGTTGCGTGCCCAGCAACACGACGTCGACACCGTGTCCTTGGCGGGAACCCGACGAAATCCATCCGTGGCTTGGAGCAACAAGGAACGGGTGGAACAACGGCTTGTCACCAACCACATCCTCGACGTGTTGACCCAAAAAGGCGCCACACACATCGCGCTGGACGGTCCGAAAGACAAGACCTACGGAGAATTGGCCCACCTCGAAACACGCATCTCGGCCACCTGCCGTGGCGACCTGCACGGGCTGGCCCAAGCCCTGCATCCCACGCCGGCCGTATGCGGACTCCCTGTCGCAGAGGCGACCGAATTCATTCGCGACCAGGAATCCCACGACCGCATGTACTACGCTGGTTTCTTGGGATGGTCTTCTCCGCTCGGATGCGCTTATTACGTGAATCTGAGGTGCGCCACCTGGGGCCAGGAGGGCGTGAATCTGTTCGCCGGCGGAGGCATCGTAGAAGGTTCTTCAGCGGAGGAAGAATGGCAAGAAACGGAGGCCAAACTTCATTCCTTCGCCCCTGCATTCCTCCCTTGACCACCCCTACCTTCGAGACATGGCCGACGTCCCACGACAAACCAGTTCGCATCCCGCCGCGGCCATCGTCACGGAAGTGCTCGTCGAAAGCGGTGTGCGCCACGTCGTGATCAGCCCAGGGTCGCGCAACGCCCCTTTGGTGATGGCCATGCACCACCACCCTGACTTGGAAGTGCACGTGAGTGTGGACGAACGGGCGGGCGGCCACCACGCGCTGGGCTTGGCCCTGGCCACCTTCACCCCCGTGCCCGCCGTGTGCACATCGGGAACTGCCGCGTTGAACCACGGCCCAGCCTTGGCCGAAGCCACCCACGCCCGCATTCCGCTCCTGAGTTTGACCGCCGACCGCCCCACGGATGTGGTCGGACGCGGGCACGGGCAGAGCATCCTCCAAAGTCAAGTTCACAGCTTGCACACCGTCCATTCCGACGTGCTGGATGCCGATGCAACCTCTGAAGAAGCGTTGTGGGCAAAAGCACGCACCGCCATGCACCAAGCCATGCATGGTGGCCCTGGCGGAACACCTGGAGGTGTGCACTTGAATTTGCCATTTCCCGAACCGCTGTACGACTTGGGGCCAGTGCCTGCCACCCCGCGGGTGGACAACTCCTCGGACAAATCCACATCCCAAAACGGGCAAACGTTGCCCGAAGCCACGCAAGATGCCTTGGACAGCGGCCGCGTCCTTGTCGTCGCTGGCCCCAACCCAGGGTTGGCCCACCGTGGCGAACCGAATCTCCAAACCAACCTTCCGTGCCTGGCCGAGTGCGGCAGCGGGGTGCACGGTCCCTTAACCGTGCATGGCGGAGAACGTCTTCTTGTGGCCGGAGCGCTCCCCGAATCGCTCTGGCCCAAGGTGGTCCTCACCGTGGGCCTCCCCCCCATGTCCAAGGCCATTCGAAACGCCCTGGATGGGTTGCCGCACGTGCATGTCGACGGCGAAGGCTGGGACGTTTGGGGCATGCTGCACGGTTCGTGCGGCTCTGAGGCACTCCTTTCGACCTGCCCATCTGACATGGCCTCCGCTTGGCACGCCGCAAAGAACACCATGGAGGGCCTTCACAACGCACACCAACCAAGCTGGAGCGATTGGCTGGCTTGGGATGTGATGACGGAAACCTTGTCGTCGTGGACCCGCCAACATCAACCGCAAGGCGTTCACCTGGCCAACAGCACGTCAGCCAGGTACGCGCAATGGTTCAATTTGGCTGAAGTCGTTGGACCTGGGTGTCTCATCCACGCCAACCGTGGCGTGGCCGGCATCGACGGCTGCACCTCCACTGCGTTGGGATGGCACGCGGCCAAAACCCGTGAGCAAAAGGCGCACACCACATGGTTGATCACGGGAGACGTGGCGTTCCATTACGACGCCAACGCCATGTTGTGCTCTCCCTCGCTGAACCGAGAGGGGTTCAAGATTGTCGTTTTCAACAACGGCGGCGGCGGTATTTTCCGTTGGTTGCCAGGAAAAGTGCATGCGGACATGTTTGAGCGTCATTTCGAAACCCCACCCACGCGCACGGTGGCCCAGCTCGCGGATGCCATGGGCGCAAGTCACTGCATCGCGCACCATGCCGGCGAACTCCGCCAAGGTTTGCAGCGATTGGCAGATGAACCTGGTCTGGCCGTGCTGGAGGTTGTCACGCCCAACGAATTCAGCGGAGAGGTCGCGTTGGACTACCTCCGAGCTTTTCAACCGAACACCTCCACCCTCTGACATGAGCGCTCTCAGTTCATGGGTCAAAGCGGCCCGTCCTCGCACCTTGCCGCTGGCCGTCACATGCATCCTTCTCGGAGGCGCCCTCGCCAAAGGCTCGGGCCTCAACGCGTCACAAGATGCCCGATTTGTGGCCGTGATGTTGGGCGCTGCATTCACGGTCGTCCTCCTTCAAATCCTGGCCAACTTCGCCAACGATCTGGGCGATTTTCAAAAAGGCACCGACACCGCGGCAGACCGAACCGACCGGGCGCTGGCCTCCGGTGCGCTGACCGAAACTGCCATGAAACGAGCCGTCAAATGGACGGCCACGCTGGCCTTTCTCTGCGGCGTTTCGACCCTTGTTGCGGCGTTTTGGGGTGTACCCTCCACTGCCATGAAGGCGTTTTCATTGGCGGCCCTGGGGGCGTTTTCTATTGTTGCAGCAATGCGTTATACGATGGGACTCAAATCCTATGGTTACAAAGGACTTGGTGACGTTTATGTGATGTTGTTTTTTGGCCCTGTTGGCGTGCTTGGCGTCGGGCTTTTGCTGACCCACGGCGTGGACATGACCTGGCTCTGGGTGGCGCTTTTCTCAGGATGCATGAGCGTGGCTGTGCTCAACCTCAACAACCTCCGTGACCACACTTCCGATGCACTGATGGGCAAACGTACGCTTGTGGTTCGGTTGGGGTTTGAGCGGGCCAAACTTTACCACTTGGCCGTCCTTGGCGTCGGGTGGTCGGCGTTGGCCCTGTTCTTCACAACCACCCAAGCCGACGGCCTCTGGAAAGGCACCATGTGGTACGCCCTTTTGGCGTTGCTTCACGCGCGACATGCCGTGGACGTTTGGCGCTGCACAGACCCGTCCACCTTGGACCCCGAATTGAAGCGCATCGCCCTGTCCACTTTCCTCGTGGCGTTGTTCATGTTCATGGACCAAACCCTGGGCGCATGAGCGTGCTCGACCCATGGCCCCCTGCCCCAGTCCTTCGAGGGCTCAAGATGGCTGTGCTGGAGCATCCCTTGATGTTCAAAGTGCCCGCTCAGACCTCGCGGGACACCCTCAGCAACAAACCCACCTGGTTTCTGGTGGCCGAGGACGACCAAGGCCGTGTGGGCGTCGGAGAATGCAGTTTGATTCTGGGGTTGTCCCCTGAAACAGAGGCGGTGGCGCGCACCATGCTGCACGACATCGCCGCCAAAGGCGTGTTGGACGCCATGGCCGTGCCCGCTTCATGCCCGGCGGTGCGGTTTGCCGTGGAAACCGCAACATGGGATTTGGTTCAAGGAGGGTCTGGGAACATCGCCACCTCGCCTTTTTCAAGCGGATCGCGGGGCATCGACATCAATGGCCTGGTGTGGATGGGGAACGCAGAATCGATGCGCACCCAGTTCGACAGCCTCGTACAACGCGGATTCACCACGCTGAAATGCAAGGTGGGCGCCTTGGATTGGAACGAGGAACACGCGGTGTTGCAGGAATTCCGCGAGCGCTGCTCCGCAGCGGAGTTTACGCTTAGGGTGGATGCCAACGGTGCATTCAGCAAACTGTCCTCGGACGACACGGCACGCCGGCTCGACGCCTTGGCCAAGCTCGCAGTGCACAGCATTGAGCAACCGCTCATGCCCTCGGACCTTGATGGGCTGGCAAGGCTGGCCGAGCAACAGGTCGTGCCCATCGCGTTGGATGAAAGTTTGATTGGGATCACCTCCTTGGCCGACCGAATGAAGCTGCTTGACCACGTTCGTCCGCAACACCTCGTCCTGAAGCCCTCCCTTGTGGGTGGGTTGGATGGGGCCACGGTGTGGTCCAAACTGGCCGAGCAACGAGACATGGGCTGGTGGGTGACGTCCGCACTTGAATCCAACGTGGGCCTTTCGGCCATCGCGCAATGGGTGGCCGTGCAGCCGGCGGTGTCCGACGTCGAGTCGCCGCCGCCCCAGGGCTTGGGCACCGGAGGGCTGTTCACCAACAACATTCCTGGCAAACTTGAGGTGCGGCAAGGCCAGCTGCACACCGTGTCCCAGTCGGCGAGAGAAGAAACCCGCTGGCACCAAGCCCTTCAAGGTGCTGTGTCGCATGAACCTGGGTGCGCCTGCGGTGGCCACCACGACGCCCCATGACCTCGGGCCGCATCGAGTGGAACCGACAGTGTTGGCCTGCCACCAGTATGGGGGCCAAGGAATTTGGCCGCACCCAAGGCAGACGGTCGGCGTGGCTTGGAGACGTGGCTGAAGTTTGGCAGCGCTGGTGCGCCGGGGAGGAACCCGGCCTCGCCGTGACCACCTCTGGAACGACAGGAACCCCCAAACACATCCGGCACTCCCGCAGCGCCACGGCTTACAGCGTGGCCCAGACTGCCGATGCCTTGGGCCTCGACGAAGGCTGCCATGCGGTGTTGGCGCTGCCGACGACGTTTGTGGCTGGCCAAGCCATGCTCGTTCGCGCCTTGGTCGGACACTGGCGCCTGACGCTGGTTGAACCCAGCGCCACCCCTTCTTGGTCTGGATCTTGTGACTTTGTGGCCATGACGCCTCACCAAACGCTGGGGTGGCTGGAACACGGCTCAGGATCCGCCACCACCTTGCTGCTCGGTGGCGGGCCGGTTTCCCCTGCCCTGCTTCGGGCCTTGTTGGCGTCCCCGCGAGTGTCGACTGTCTGGGAGGGGTTTGGCATGAGTGAGACCCTCACCCATGTCGCCCTGAGGCACCTAGACAATGTGCAAGCTTTGGCGGCGCCCTTTGCCCCCCTGCCGGGCACACACATCACAGCCGACACCCATGGTTGCGCGCGCATCGACGCCCCTGGTCGAGAGGTGCACGGGTTGTCCACCTCGGACCTCGTGGACGTGAGCGACGGCGGGTCGTTTCTTTGGCTCGGACGTCGCGACGACGTGATCAACTCTGGAGGTGTGCTGGTGCATCCCATGGAAGTGGAGCGAGCCTTCCACAAGCTATGTCCTGACTGGGTTCAAGACTTCGTGGTGTACGGTCGGCCCGACGACACCCTTGGGTTTGAAGTCGTCTTGCGCGTGCAAGGCGTTGAGCCGGCCGGGGACCTCGACCGCGTATTCCAAACGTGGCGCACCCAACTCAAAGCCCTTGTGGGGACGGCGAAGACGCCGCGTTCTGTCGAATTGGGCGATGTGCCCCGATCCGTCCGCGGGAAAGTGCTGCGTCGGGCATTGTCCTGACGGGGTTTGGCCCAATTTTACGCCCATGTCTGCACACACCCGTCCCGTGTTGGTCTTCGCCACACACAACCCCCACAAGGTTCGAGAAATCCAAGAAATGCTGGCCGACCGCTACGAGGTCAAGAGCCTCACGGACATCGACTGTCACGAAGAGATTGTCGAAGACGCGGACACCCTGGAAGGCAACGCCCGGATCAAGGCGAACCACGTCGTCAAGAACTACGGGCTGGATTGTTTTGCCGACGACACAGGGCTTGAAGTGGAAGCGTTGCACGGTGCGCCGGGGGTGTTCAGCGCGCGCTACGCCGGAACCCATGGGGACGCAGAAGCCAACATGGCCAAGTTGCTCCGCGAGCTCGAACACGCTGAACAAGGGGGCAACACGTCGCGTCAGGCGCAGTTCCGAACCTCCATTTGTCTCGTCCAACAAGGTCAAGAGCATCTTATTGAGGGGGTCTGTCGGGGTCGCATTGAGCGCCAACAATCCGGGGCCAAGGGCTTTGGGTACGACCCCTTGTTCACCCCTGAAGGCCACGAGGTGACGTTCGCCGAAATGGATGCCACCCAGAAGAACGCCATCAGCCACCGCGGCAAAGCGGTGCGCGCCATGCTCGATCATTTGCTTGCGTGATTGTGGAAAAGCCCCTTGAATACTTAGGGTTTTTTGCTAGAGCTTGCGGGCATCAGGTGCATTTGACGTCGCATCTTTGATTCGATGAATTACCTTGATTTTGAAGAGCCCATCAAGACGTTGCGCGAGCAGCTTGACCAGGCGAAAGAGATCCAAGACAAGAACGATCTCGACATGGGCACCACCGTCGAGGAGTTGGAGGTGAAGATCCAGGAAGTCATTCAGGAGATTTACAGCAAACTCACGCCTTGGCAGCGTGTTCAAGTCAGCCGTCATCCCGATCGTCCCTACACCCTGGACTACATCCAAGCCTTGACGGAAGGCAATTTCTTGGAATTGCACGGGGACCGCACGGTAAAAGACGACAAAGCCATGGTCGGGGGTTTGGGCGAACTCGACGGCCGTCCAGTCATGTTCATTGGGCAGCAAAAAGGCGTCAACACCAAGATGCGCCAGTACCGGAACTTCGGCATGGCCAACCCGGAGGGCTACCGAAAAGCCCTCCGCTTGATGAAGCTCGCCGAGAAGTTCAACATCCCCGTGGTGACCTTGATCGACACCCCTGGTGCGTACCCCGGCCTAGAAGCCGAGGAACGAGGACAGGGCGAAGCCATTGCACGCAACCTTATGGAAATGTGTCAACTTCAGGTACCTATCGTGTGCATGGTGATCGGCGAAGGGGCATCAGGAGGTGCGTTGGGTATCGGCATTGGCGACAAGGTGTTCATGATGGAAAACACCTGGTACAGCGTCATCAGCCCCGAGTCCTGCTCCAGCATCTTGTGGCGCTCGTGGGATTTCAAAAAGCAAGCGGCAGAGGCGCTCAAACTCACAGGCGAAGACATGAAAGGATTGGGCTTGGTGGACGACATCGTGCCCGAGCCCCTGGGAGGCGCCCACGCCAACCGAGAAGAGACCTTCGCCACCGTCAAAAATCTCCTCATCAAGGAACTCGACAAACTTCAAAAACTCAACGCCGACAAACGGGTCAACAGCCGCCTCCGCAAGTTCTCCAACATGGGGGTCGTGGCTGGCTGATTTCTGTCCTTGAGTTGGTTACTTTTGCACTGAATTCACAACACACATGCGCATTCTTTCTACCCTTTTGGCAACCGTGCTTCTCGCGGGATGCAGCTTGCCCAAAATGATCAAAACGGTGGAGGAGATCAACCTCGCGGTGACTCCTTCTCCCGTCGTACTCCAAGGCAACGACGTCACCATCGACATCACAGGAACCTTCCCTCCGAAGTACTTCGCCAAGAAGGTCACTGTGGAAGCCACCCCCTACCTTGTGTGGGAAGGCGGTGAAGTGGCGTTCGAATCCGTCAACTTCCAAGGCGAAGACGCGGCCGGCAACGGCACTGTGGTCAGTTGGGAGAACGGCAAGTCGTTCAACTACACGTCCACCGTCACCTACGTCGGTGAGATGAAGGACAACGCCCGTTTGGAGTTGCGCATGTCTGGGGCCCAAGGCGACAAGACCGGCGAGTTTGGCGCCATCACCATGGCCAAGGGTGTCATGGCCACCCAAGACTTGATCCAACCCGACGAGGCGTTCGTGATCGCACCCGACAACTTCCAGCGCGTCATCCGTTATGTGCAGGATTTGACCTTCAACTACGGGTATCAGAGCAGCGTCGTCAAGAGCGGTGAGTACCGTGATGAAGACTGGAAGGCGACCAAGGACCTGTTCGCCCTCGCAGCGTCGGCAGACAGTGTGAACGTCATCGGCGTGACCACCACGTCTTATGCTTCTCCTGAAGGTGAGATCTCCTTGAACGAGGACCTCGCCATGGACCGCGCCAAGTCCGCCAACAAGGCCGTGACCCGCGAATTGGGACGCAAGAAATTGAACATGGCCGACGACGCAGTTCGCGCCGAGCCCAAGGGTGAAGACTGGGAAGGATTCAAGAAGGCCATGCGCGCCTCTGACATCGCCGACAAGGATTTGATCCTGCGCGTCCTCGAAATGTACAGCGACAAGAACAAGCGCGAAGAAGAGATCAAGAACATCGCGAAGACCTACAAGGAAATCGAGAACAACATTCTCCCGGACCTCCGTCGCAGCCAAGTCGACATCTCGTACACCGTGGAAGGTTACACAGACGAGGAGTTGGTAGACCTTGCCAAGAACAACGCCGCCATCTTGACCGTGGAAGAGCTTCTCTTCGCCGCCACGTTGTTCGACGATTTGAATGACAAATTGGAAGTCTACCAAAACACCGCACGTGTGCACGCCGACGACTACCGTGGACACAACAACGTGGGTGTTGTGTTGACTGACCTCGGCCGCATGAAGCAAGCAGAAGAGTCGTTCAACGCAGCCAAAGCGTTGGCGAGCGGCAACGGGGTGGTGAACACCAACCTCGGCGCCATGGCCCGCCAGAACGGGGACGCCGAAGGTGCTGCAGCGTACTACGGCAAAGCCAGCGGCGGCGCGGAGTTGAGCTACAACAAAGGCGTCTTGGCCATCGCGCAAGGCGACTACGGCCGTGCCATCTCAAGCATGGGTGGCAGCGCCACCTTGAACTTGGCCTTGGCCAAGATCTTGAACGGCGACGCCAACGGGGCCCGCACCACATTGCAGAACAGCGATTCCGAGAGCGCCATCGCAGACTACCTGAAGGCTGTGTGTGCCGCCCGTCTCGACGACGCTGCAGGTGTGCGCAAGCACATTCGCGAGGCCTTGAACAAGGACGCCTCGTTGCGCAACCGTGCGTTGAACGACCTCGAATTCCGCAACCACAAAGAGGCTCTCATCAACTGAGATTCGAAAGGTTGACAACATTGAAAAGCCCGGCCAGTTGGTCGGGCTTTTTGTTGGCATGAACCGGGGTTCAGACGTGCCTCAAATGAAGGGCCGCTTGCCAAAGCATGACTCCAGCACAGACGCTGACGTTGATGCTCTGCTTCACGCCGTATTGAGGCATTTCGAGGACGGCATCACAGAGGTCCAAGACCTCTTGCGACACGCCGCGCACTTCGTTGCCAAGCACCAAGGCCCATTTGTCGTCGGACGCGGGCTTCCACTCGTGGAGCCACGTGCTGCCGTCGGCTTGTTCCACCGCGGCCACCTTCCACCCTGCTGCTTGGAGGGACTTGACCGCATCCAAGGTGCTGTCCCATGGCCGCCAAGGCACATGGCCGCTTGAACCCAAGGCACTTTTCAAGATGTCGCGGTGCGGGGGATGGCAGGTGATGCCGCACAGGTCGAGCCCTTCGATGCGGAAGGCGTCGCCCGAGCGGAAACAAGCACCCACGTTTTGACCACTGCGGACGTTGTCCAGCACCAAGCGGATGGGCATGCAAGCCGCGCTTGCATAAAATTCGGCGGCAATTCGCTCCCCTTTCCCAGAAGCTGTGGCCATCAGCGGATGTGCAACGAGTAGGGCAAGCGGGCCTGGATGGGGTCGCCCGTCTCGACCATGCGACGCACCTTCCAAAGCTCGTGAAGCATGGCTTTATCCACCCCGGTAAGCCCCATCGCCTGAAGCCCCAATTCGGCACCGGTTAAGTCCTGAATAAAGGTCTCAAAAGGGTCTCCTGCCTCAGGAAGGGCAACGCGGTCGATGTCGTCAGACTCGATGTCGGCCAACGCAGCGGCATGCAACACGGCGTCTGCCAAATCGCCGAGTTCGTCCACCAGCCCCTTGGCAAGTGCGTCCGACCCGGTCCAGACACGGCCACGGGCCACTTCTTCCACTTCTGCTTGGGTCATTCCACGCCCCTCGGCCACCCTCGATGTGAAGGTGTCGTAGACGTCGGTCACGCTTTCGTTGATGGCCGCCAGGGTCACCGCATCCGTTGCGAACATGCCGTCGGGTTGACCTGCGTGGTCATGGAGGGCCACCTCGTCGAACGTGATGCCCGCGTGCTTCTCCAACATGCCACCCAGATTCGGAATCATGCCAAACACCCCAATGGACCCCGTGATGGTGGTCGGGTTGGCGTAAATGCGGTCGGCCGCACAACTGATGTAATACCCGCCCGATGCCGCGAGGTCGCTCATGCTGACCACGAAGGGTTTTCCAGCCTCTTTCAACAACATGGTTTCACGCCAGATTACGTCGCTGGCCAAGGCGCTGCCGCCTGGGGAATTCACCCGCAACACCACCGCCTTGACGTCGTCGGCCTCACGCGCTTCACGCAACGCCTCGGCTGTGGTTTCCGACCCGATGGTCGCGTTGTCGCCTTGTCCGCTTTCAATGGCCCCTACCGCGTATATCACGGCCACGTTGCCTCCCAGGTTGTCGCTGTCCTCGTCCTCTTCTTCTGATTCCACTTCCTCCAGCACCTTGGCCAAAGCGTCCATGCCGCCCAGGAACTGCTCCTCCAGCGTGTACTCGCCGAGAGAGATGAAGGAGGGTTCTTCGCCGTCCAGCTTCTCTTCAAGGAGTGCGGTCAATTCGTCCTCGTAAAGCAAGCCGTCCACCAACTTGGTGTCCACGGCGTCTTGCGGGCTGCGGATGCTCAGGTCGTTTGCAAGTGCGTTCAACGTGCCAGCTTCCAAGCCTCGCGCCCCTTCGACGTCCGACGCCATGTCCTGCCAAAAGCCCGCAAGCAAGGCACGGGTTTGTTCCTTATTGGCTTCGCTGAAATCCTTTCGCAAGAAGGGCTCCACCGCGCTCTTGTATTTGTTCCCAGGGCCACGCACCACGGTGACGTCGATGCCAAGCTTCTCAAACATGCCGGGGTAGAACATGCTCTGACTGCGGAGGCCGTTGAGGGTCATCCCTCCCTGGGGGTGCAGGTACACCTCGTCTGCCTTGGAGTTGAAGTGCAGCGCACGCTGGCTCATGCTCTCGCTCCAGGCCACAATGAACTTGCCGCTGTCTTGAAGGACCTCCAACCCGGCCCGCAAGTCTTCCATCATGCTGGGCATGACGGCCACGTCAGCCACGTTGAGCAACACGCCTTGGATTTGGTCGTCGCCCGCGGCGCGCTCAAATGCATCCAGGATTTGGTTCAAACCCAACTGCATGCTGGGCTCCAATCCGCCTCCGAGGCTGAACGAAAACGGTGAGTCTCCGCCGCCCCGCTCCACAATGGGCGCTTCCATGGTCACCTTGAGGATGTTGACGTCGTCCAGGTCCAAATCCGGACCCACCGAAGCGTCCACATCGGCAAAGGCTCCCACGATGCCCCCCACCAACACACCCACAAAAATGAAGATCAACACGGTACCTGCCACGAGCAAGCCCAACGTCGACCCGATGGCCGAACTCAAGATGTTTTTTCCAAATGACATGTCCCAAATTTAACACTTCATGCCCGCCTCGGGCTACCTTCGAATGTCAATGAATGTGAGAACGGTGTACTTGGGGCTGGGCACGAATTTGAGTGACCGCCACGTGTGGTTGGACCAAGGGCTGGCGGCGTTGGAAGAGGCCTTGGTGACGCGGAAGTCCATCCAGGCCATGTCCATATCTCCACGCTACGAAACGGAGGCGTGGGGCATGGCTGAGGGCACGCCCGCATTCTTGAACATGGTGATCGGGGTGGACACCGACATGCCGCTGGTCGCGTTGTTGCGCGTGCTGCTCGACATTGAACGGGAACACGGCCGCGTCCGCGAGGCCAATACGGAGGGCTACCTCAATCGCACGTTGGACATGGACATCTTGTGCACCTCCGAAGGAGAAACCTGGAGCACTGACGACCTGGCGGTGCCCCATCCGAGGATGACGTCGCGGCGCTTCGTCTTGCAACCCTTGGCAGACCTCGCCCCCGATTTGGAGGTTGGAGGCCAAACGGTGCGCATGGCCTTGGATGCTTGCCCCGCTGTGCCAGTAGTCGTACCCGTCGCCACCCCATCCTGACCTACCTTCCTGACGTGTATTCAAGCATTGCAATTGAAGGAGGCATCGGCGCGGGCAAGACCACGTTTGCGACATGGTTGGCGGAGGAATTGGGCGCACAACTCATGCTTGAGCGCTTCGAGGAGAACCCTTTTCTTGAGAAGTTTTACGACAACCCTGAAGCGCATGGTTTCAGTGTGGAGTTGTCGTTTTTGGCCGACCGATACAAGCAGATGCAATCCGTCATCCGTGGTCGGAATTTGTTCAAGCAGCGCATCGTCGCGGACTACAGCTTCGTGAAGAGCTTGATTTTCGCCAAGGTCAACTTGCCCAAAGACGAATTCAACCTGTTCAAAACCATGTTCACCATGATGCACGCCCAGCTTCCTCAGCCGGAGGTGGTCGCCATCCTGGAGCCCGGCAAGGCGCGGCAAGAAGCCCAAATCGTGAAACGGGGCCGGTCCTACGAACAGTCGCTTCCTGACGGCTATTTGGACCGTGTTGCGACAGGATATGCCTCCCATTACAAACACGCCCGTGGATCGAGGGTGCTTTGGATCGACACGTCTGATTTGAACTTTGTGGCCCAACCTGAAGCCCTCCTCCTGTTGAAAGACGCCGTGATCGCCCCGCGAAAACCGGGGGTGCACCGCTTCAAAGTGACAACTTCATGAACGGACTTGAGGTCGTCCAGCCCGACTTGAATCCACTCGTCGACGTCGCCTCCCTGCCCAACGTGGAGGACGATTTTCTCACGCCATTGCCGCGGGCCTACGCCAAAGCCAGGGCCTTGGTGTACGGGCTGACGTTCGTTGTGACTGGTCTGGCTTGGTTGGCTCCCTGCCTTTGGCTCTCCATGCAGGATGGCGAACACGGCCCCCCAGCCGCGCTGTGGTGGATGCTGGGCGGGGCGTGGACTGCGGTGATGGCGTTGTGGGGTGTGGAGGAACGCATGGGTTGGCCCATGCGTGGGTTTTTGGTGCGTGAACGGGATGTGGTCTATCGCTCCGGGTGGTGGACGACCCAGGTGGTGGCGGTGCCATTTTCACGGATACAACACAGTGAGATCCAGCAAGGGCCCCTAGGGAAATGGCTGGGGTTCTGCTCGCTAAAATTGTTCACGGCCGGCGCTTCTGGGGCCAACCTCAACATCCCTGGACTGCCTCCTGAGACCGCACGCAACATCCGTCAACTGCTTGAAGCCAACCATGGTGTTTGACCGTCCTCAAAGGCAACATGCGCTCGGGTTGCTGATTCTGATTGGATGGCAAGCCCAGGCGCTGGTGCGCTCAACGTGGCCTGTCTTCGTGGCCTTTTACTTTCAAGGCGACCGCGACGCTCGGTTTTTCATCTGGGCCATTGCTGCAGGATGCATCTTGACCTTCTTGGGGGCGGTGTTGCACTTTGCCCGTTTCACGTTTCACCTGGAAGCAGACCAACTTCACGTCAGGAAGGGTGTGTTGGTCCGGGACAAGGTGAACATTCCCCTGGACCGCGTTCAAGCCGTCCACGTCGAGCAAAACCTGTTGCAACGGCTGTTCAAGGTGTGCGGTTTGAAAATCGACACGGCGGGGTCGGCGGGAAGCGAACTGGTGATCCACGCCCTGCCCTGGGACGACGCCCACGCCCTGCGCAGCAGATTGCTTCAATCCGCCCAAGGCAAAACTGCTGGGGTCGAAGACGAAACACGCCCTGCCGACACCGACACCCCCAACCTCGTCGCTGCCCTGGACACCGCAACCTTGTTGAAGGTGGGGCTCTCCCAAAATCACCTGTCGAAAATTGGGTTCGCCATCGGGGGCTTGCTGACGTTTCAAGGGGTGGCCTGGGAAGTCGTGGGTGAGCTGTGGCAGCAAGTGCCGTCCCTGTACAGGACGGTGTTGCTGTTTCTGTCGCCCTTGCTTTTGGTTCTCTCCCCGGTCGTGATTGCCGCTGTATCCGTGTTGATTTCGGTCGCGACGTCCATGGTGAAGCATTGGAAACTTCGGGTTTGGGTGGAAGCGGATGAAGACCCAAGCAAGCGCGCCCTCCACCTCACCCAGGGCCTGCTGAACCGCCAAAGCATGCAAGTTCCCTTGCACAAGGTGCAATGGGTAATGTGGGAGAACACCTGGATTCGCAGGCAATTCGGATTCGATACGTTGCACTTGCGTCAGGCGTCTGCCGGAGGCGCAGGCCCAACCACCGGAGGGCTGAAATTGACCATCCCTGCGGTGGACGGCCCACCCACCCGAGAGTTTGAAGGCTTGGTGTTTCCCGCGTGGCCTGAGCGCCGCTTGGTCACGCTGCGTCCCATGGCCTACGCCTTTTGGATGAGGTGGTTGAAACGAACCTTGCTGTGGTCGCCTCTTGCCTTGGTTGCCGCCTGGGATCTCGGCTGGGTCGTCGGTCTGACGGCCTTCGGAGGATGCGTCGCATGGACGTGGTTTTGGGCACGCGCGTGGCACCGAGGCATGTGGGCCACCACGGACGGACGCCATGTGTCGGTGCACCGCGGATGGCTGTTCCGCAAGCGCGTCATGGTCGATTGGACCAAACTTCAAGCCGTCCAATTCACCCAAAACCGCATTCAGGCCCGCCGTGGCGTCGCCCACCTGACGTTCCACACGGCCTCCGGCGTGGCGGTCTTGCCTTACCTCCCCACGTCCACGGCGTTGCAGATTCGCGATTTGGCCTGTGTCCAGGTGAACGGCCACCGCGGGGCATGGATGTGAAGGCGAATTGGCGGCCACAGGCGTGAAGGGCATCGGCTTCGCCATCCCACTTCACGAACTCCTGCTTGGCCTCTGGGTCACGCGCTGAGTCGGAGTTGGTCGTACTAGTCTGAAAAGTAACTTTGAATCGATGAAGAACTTGACCAGTTTTTGGGTGTTGTTTTTGCTGTGCTTTGGCTGCATATGGGGCCAGGTGGACGACGAGTTTTGGTTCGTGGCACCAGAGGTGACTTCCTCGCATGGGGACAGCCCGGTGTTGTTGCGTTTTGCAACGTTCGACAATCCTGCCCAGGTGGTTGTCGACATGCCGGCCAACGCGAACTACGACACGTACAACTTGAACATTCCCGCGAACAGTGCGTTGAGTTTGGACCTGACGGACTCTTTGTCTTGGTATGAAAACCAACCGTTTGACGAAGTGCTTGACAAAGGGATACACATCACAAGCACCTCGGCAATCTCGGCGTACTACGAGGTAAACCGACAAAACAATCCAGACATTTTTGCCCTCAAGGGAGATAATGCCTTGGGCACGTCGTTTCACTTGCCTTTTCAGAATTTCACAAGCAACGGGTACATCTCCTCTCCGTCTGGATTTGATGTCGTGGCGACAGAAGACAACACCACCATCACCATCACCCCCACCCAAGACCTGATTGGACATCCCGCAGGTGTGGCGTTTGACGTGGTCTTGCCATTTGCCGGCTCCACTTACTCCGCGAGGGCCACCAGCACCTCCGCTGCGGCCCATCCCGTTGGAACAACCGTGACTTCAGACCGCCCTGTCGCAGTCACCATGCACGACGATTCATGCAGCGGGGCTGCATTCGGAGGATGCGCAGACTTGATGGGGGATCAAATCGTCCCCGACAACATTCTCGGCACAGAATACGTTGCGGTGCACGGCTATTTGGCTGGAGACGACAGGCTCCAAATTTTGGCCGTCGAAGATGGCACCGAGGTCACGGTCGACGGCGCCACGGTGGCGACCCTTCAAGCAGGTGAAGCCCACCAACATGTCTTGAACACGCCCTCGGCATTCATCGAGGCTTCGGCCCCTGTGGCCGTGTGGCAATCGACCGGATTTGGTTGCGAACTGGGCGGAGCCCAGCTGCCAAGCGTCAAATGCACAGGATCCACATCGACCGTCTTCGTGCGCTCCACAAGCGAAACCATGCGCTTGAACATTCTGGTGCCAAACGGTGGACAAGGTGATTTCCTCTTCAACGGCAACTCCGGCGTAATCAACGCCACCAACTTTGCCGTGGTGCCTGGCAACACCGACTGGATGTTCGCGCAAGTGACCACGCTGGAAGGTCAAATCGCCGTGGAAGCCGCCACCCGAATCGAGAACACCTCCACCCAATTTCACCTGGGCATCATCAACGGCGGAGCCTCTTCTGGAACCCGATTCGGCTATTTCTCGGACTACGGCGCGCTGAAGTACGAAACGTCCTACCAGGAACTGAACCCCTGCTTGGGCGAACCGCTCGAACTCGCCGTCAACCCCATTGAAAATGGGCTGTACCAATGGACTGGGCCCAACAACTTCTCGGCCACAGGGCTGGAGGTCAACGTGGGTGTCGCCAACACGAACACAGCAGGCGTGTACGTGGTG
This sequence comes from uncultured Flavobacteriales bacterium, assembly GCA_913041065.1. Classification (GTDB taxonomy): domain Bacteria; phylum Bacteroidota; class Bacteroidia; order Flavobacteriales_D; family Sanyastnellaceae; genus UBA11663. Next base: position 2,850 of record CAJWII010000006.1, on the reverse strand, counting down.
CAGGGCTACATGGGAGAATGTGAGATTGAAAACGATACGTTGGAAGTCGTGGTCCATCAGCCCTTGCCGCCGCCCATCCTCAGTGGAGACATCGAAACGTGCGAAGGGTTGACCATTTCCATGGGGGCCGATTCGGAAAACGTCCTTTGGACGGGTCCCGCTGGCTTTGAAGCCCAAGGCCAATACGTCGTCATCGAGGACGTCACGGTGGGCAACGCTGGGGTGTACACGGCGACGCTCGACGACCCCTACTGCCCTCCTGGTGCAGAAAGCACCTTGGTGGTGACCGTGGCCACGGACGAAGACCTCTCCTTTGTGTGGGAAGACGAACGCGAATTCTGCCAAGGCGAAGAAGTCGTCGTCGGCTTGCCCTCGGAAGTCTTCGGCTCACCCGACATCAACTGGGTGTTTTATGAAGAGGGCGTCGACGAGCCTGTGGTTCTGGCCACAGGTCAAGACGCGACCGTCGCGTCGGCAGGGATGCTTGTGGTGGAGGCATTCTCAGAGCCCCCATGCGTGGTGCGCTCGGAGGGCATCATCCACATCACCTACGCCGATTGCGATTTGGTCATTCCCAATGTGATCACGCCTGGCGACGACAACTTGAACAAACGGTTCAAGGTGACCAACCTCAATCAGTTCCCCAACTCCACAATCCAAATCTTCAACCGTTGGGGCCAGGAGGTGTTCAGCCACGACGACTTCGGAAGCACGAGCGGGTGGTTGCCTGAGCAGAACCTCTCCGACGGGGCGTACTACTTCGTGCTGCACGTGGCGCGTACCGACCAAGTCATTGGCGTGCGAACCGAGAATGGGGTGACGACCTACGACCAGCCTGGGGCCATCGACCTCCACGGTTCATTCATGGTCTTCTGGTAAGTCGAGTAGACTCCCGCTTTCTTTGGTATCGAGGGTGCCGACGTCTTTCAACCGCCGTTGCATCACGTTGGTGCGTGTGCTCCTCAAGTCCTCCAACGATTTCTTGGCGGTGGTCAACTGTTTGTCCACCTTGTCCAATTGGTCGGAGAACTTGCCAAACTCGGTCTTGACGGCCTCCAAAATTTTCCAGACCTCGCTGCTTCGTTTGGTGACCGCCAAGGTGCGGAACCCCATCTGGAGGCTGTTGAGAAGCGCCGACATGGTCGTCGGGCCTGTGACCGTGATGCGGTACTTGCGCTGGAGGGTTTCAAAAATCCCCGGATGGCGCAACACCTCTGCGTACAAGCTCTCGATGGGCAAGAACATCACCCCAAAGTCGGTCGTGTACGGCGCTTCCACGTATTTCTCGGAGATGTCTTTGGCGAACTTCTCCAAGGTCACGGCCAAGGCCTTCTCCGCGGCCCGGATCGCATCCAAATCGCCCCCCTCGCGAGCCTCCAGCAAGGTCTCGTAGCCCGTGAGCGGAAACTTCGAGTCGATCGGCAACCACACCGTGTCGTCCTCTGAATTGCCCGGCATGCGAATCGCAAATTCCACCCGCTCGCCCGACCCTGGACGTGTGGCGATTTCTTGCTCGTATTGTTCGCGCGGAAGGAGCTGTTCGATGATGTTGCCCAATTGGTACTCGCCCAGGATGCCCTTGGTTTTCACGTTGGTCAGCACCTTCTTCAGGTCTCCCACCCCGCTGGCGATGGATTGCATCTCCCCCAGCCCTTTGTGCACGAGTTCCAGCCGCTCACTCACCAACTTGAAGCTTTCGCCAAGGCGTTTCTCCAAGGTGTCCTGCAACTTCTCGTCCACCGTCTTGCGCATCTCCTCCAGGCGCTTTCCGTTGTCCTCACGGATCTCCTTCAGCTGCTTCTCGATGGTGCTTCGAAGGTCCTTTACCGCGTCCAAACTGGCCTTGCCTTGGCCGTCAAGCTGCTTGAGCAAATCTGCAAACTGCTGGCGAAGGGCTTCTTTTTGGGCTTTGGCGTCCTCGTCCAGGTGCTTCTCAAACGCGGTCAAGTTGTTCCTCAACTCTTCTCGCTGCGCCTGTGCAAGCTCTGCCGTTTCCTTCCGGTTGCGCGCGAACTCATCCCGCAGTTGGGCATCCTGCGCGTCGAGCTTGTCCTTGAGCCTGTCCAACGCTGGATCGCTTCCTCGGGACGCACCTACAGACGACATGCGCCAAACGAGTACACAGGCCACGGCTGAACACAAGGCGGCAAAGATGGACAGGACTTCAGGCATGGACTTGGGATTGGGATGAAACCAAAGCTACACCTTCAACGTCACCCACCGAGAAGTTGTTTTTTCACGGCAAAAAAAAGCCAGGCACATGGCCTGGCTTTTTTGAACGTGAATGACGTCTGGGTCACTTTCCGAGGACCTCAGCCATCTTGGAGCCGATGTCTGCAGGGCTGTCCACCACGTGGATGCCGCACTCGCGCATCACGCGCTTCTTGGCTTCGGCCGACTCGTCCTCGCCCGACACGATGGCGCCCGCGTGGCCCATCGTCCGGCCCTTGGGGGCGGTCACTCCTGCGATGAAGCCCACGACAGGCTTGGTGCCGTTTGCTTGAATCCAACGCGCCGCCTGAACCTCAAGGTCGCCGCCAATTTCACCAATCATTACGATGCCCTTGGTCTCGTCGTCTGCCATGAGCAGCTTGACCGCCTCCAGGGTGGTGGTGCCGATGATGGGATCGCCGCCGATGCCGATGGCCGTGGTCTGACCGAGGCCCGCTTTGGTGCACTGGTCCACCGCTTCATACGTGAGCGTGCCTGACTTGGACACGATGCCCACCACACCTGGCTCAAAGATGAACCCGGGCATGATGCCCACCTTGGCTTGGCCTGCTGTGATGATGCCAGGGCAGTTGGGGCCGATCAACGTGCAATCGCGGCCGTCGATGTAGGCCTTCACCT
>CAJWII010000005.1 GCA_913041065.1 uncultured Flavobacteriales bacterium | reverse complement strand
GGAAGAGCGCCTCGCCGAGTTCGCCCGGTTCTTTCAAATCAACCCCAATCCGGTGATGCGGTTGGGGCTGGAGGGCAAAGTGATGCTGGCGAACGATGCGTCGAGAGAGGCGTTTGGTCCGGATGTGCAAGAGGGGCAAAGGCTCACGCCCAAGCACGCCTTGTGGGCGAGCTTGACAGAAGCCATGACAGGACGGACGGTCGCTCGTTTTCAGGTGGACATGGGCGGTCGGGCCTTCCAGGTGACCTCCAGTCGCGTCGACGACAAGCCTTTTTACCACGTGTACGCCGTGGACGTGACGGAATTGGAAAAGGCCCGCGAGCGCGCTGCAGCTGCCGAACAGCACAAGTCTGAGTTTTTGTCGGTGATGAGCCACGAAATCCGGACGCCCCTCAACGCCATTCTGGGGTTGACGGACGTGCTCATCCAAGGCAATGTGCCTGCGGAAGACCAAATTGCGCACCTGTCCTACATGCAATTCGCAGGCAAGCATCTGAAAGGGTTGCTGACGGACGTGTTGGACCTCGAACGGCTCGGTTCGGGCAAAGCCCAGCCTAAGGCGGTGAAGTTCGAGAGCCGCGGCGTGTTGGAGCGCGTGGCCGAGGGGTTCGCCAGCCGGGCCGAGGCCACCGGCAACACCTTGACCATGCGGGTGGCGGATTCCGTGCCCAAGGTTTTGCTCGGCGACGTGGGGTGGCTTGTCCAAATCTTGAACAACCTTCTCGCCAACGCCCTCAAATTCACCGCCGAGGGTCAGGTGAGATGCGAAGCAACTTGGGACGAGATTTCTGGCCTTCGCTTGGCGGTGAGGGACACTGGAGCGGGCATCCCCAAAGCCGATTTGGAGCGCATTTTGTTGCCCTTCGAGCAGAGCACGAAGGAGGAGCTGCGGGTCGCCAACGAAGGGGTTGGCTTGGGTTTGGCCATCACAAAACGACTCATTGAACTTCAACAAGGCGAATTTCAAGTGGAGAGCACCCTGGGTGAAGGGTCTACATTTGTCGTTTGTCTTCCGCTTGGCGTGCCCGAAGGGGACGAAGGGTGGTGGTCCCCGGACCAAGGCGAAGATGGCCAAAACGAGCCGTCCCAGCGCCCCAAGCCGGACGCCCCTGTGCTTGTGGTCGACGACAACGAATTGAACATCTTGGTGGCGCGGCGCATGCTTGAAAATTGGGGGTACGCCGTCGAGGTGGCCTCGAGCGCCGACGAAGCAGAATTGCAGATGGCGGAGAGGCTGCCGTTCTTGGTGTTGCTCGACGTGCACATGCCGGGCCGCTCCGGGGATGAGGCCGCCCGCGCCTGGCGGTCTGGCGACCAACCCTGGGCCTCTTTGCCGATCATCGCCCTGACCGCCGATGCGGAAGCAAGCACCAAGCAACTGGCCCAATCTGCAGGAATGAATGACGTGGTCGTGAAGCCTTTCAATCCGGCCCACCTGAGGTCGCTCGTGGAGTTGTACGCGGGCGCTGGCGTGGCGTAACTTGCCCTGAATGCCTAAATCCTTGTCATGAAACACGTCCTTGCCTTGGTCTTCGCCGCGACGGTTGCGGCCACGATCCCTGTCCATGCCCAAGTCCAAGAGTGCGTGGACGTCTCCCTCATCAATCCAGAGGCCGTGTGTCCGGCGGTGGTCGACCCTGTGTGCGGCTGCGACGGTTGGACGTACATGAACAGTTGTGAAGCCCAAACCCAGGGCGGCGTCACGTCTTGGACGGAAGGCACCTGTGAGGTTGAATCCTGCACGGACGTGGCGGGTGTGGATTTTGGGGTATGCGACGCTGTGCTGGGCATTGCGCAAGTCAACGGCGTCTGCCAAACCATTTCCGGGTGCGATTTCGTGGTGAACGGCGTGGATTACAGCCCGGCGTTTTTCGAGGACGAGCCCACGTGCACGATTTGCAACGAGGTTCCCCCGGAGTGTGGCCTTCAGCTTTTGACTTCCACCGTGGATGGGATGTGGTACACCTTCGAAGCCATCGACGTGCCAGATGACGTGGAGCTTACTTGGTGGATCGACGATTTCCTGGCCCAAACAGGCGGCCTCGTGTTCGAGGCAGGGTTCGACTTCAACCCTTTTTGGAGCGTGTGCGCGCAGTATGAGAGCGCACCCTGTGGAGGCCTTGTGGAGCAGTGTTATTCCAACGTGGAAGGGGTGGCGCCGTGCACGGACTTGGCGGGGGTGGACTTTGGGCTGTGTGAAATGGCCATGGGCGTGGCCAACGTCGGGGGCACCTGTCAATTTGTGAGCGGATGCGGTTCTTACGTAGGAGGCGTCAACTACACCGGTGCGTTTTTCGATTCCATGGAGTCGTGCATGCAGGAGTGCAACCCCGGCGGCAACCTGCCTGGATGTGTCTACCCGGAGGCGTGCAACTTCAACCCCTTGGCCACAGAGGACGATGGGTCCTGCACGTTTCCGCCATTCGGGTGCGCCTTTTCAGAAGGAGCTGGGTGCATGTACCCGGGCGCGTTGAACTACGATCCGTGGGCGTTGGTGGACGACGGATCGTGCCAATTTGCGCCTGACAACACCGATTGTCCAGGCGACGTGGACGGGGACAACACTGTGGGAGTGAGCGACATCCTGACCTTGCTTGGCCAGTTTGGCGCGGTGTGCGATTGAGGCCACCTGAAGGCGCCTTGCGCCGGGACGTTTTGGAGAAGGCTCAAGCCGTCGTAGCTTTTTCCCATGAATCGAGCAGCCTTTTGTGTCGCGTTTTTCAGTGCGATGACCTTCGCCCTTCCTGAGTTGGCAGCCCAAAACCCGGAATTCAATGGCGACCCATGGGAAATTCGCCTGCCCCAAGGGGCATTGACTCCGAGTGACGACGCGCAACGCGCCTTCCGCGACGGGTCGGTGTGGCACCAAACCGAAGCGGCGCAAGCAGGGTGGAGGGTGCAAGCCCATGAAAACCGCGTTCTGCCCGCGCGCATGTACGGCCCCGGCGTGGTGTTGCCCGGCGACTCACCAGAGTCTCGTGCCCTAGAGGCTTGGGCTTGGGCGCTTGGCGGTTTTGACTTTGTCAGCGACGAACTCGGTGAGGTGCGCGTGGCGCGAGGCAGCAAGCACGATCGCGTGTTTGCCACCCAGGAACTCGATGGCCTTCCAGTTTTGGGGGCCAAGCTTCAGGCCAAGTTCCGAGGCGACCGCCTTGTGATGGTGGGCTCGGATTGGTGGCCCCACCTCCAACCGGTTCCGGCCGACCCAGCCCTGACCCAGGCCGCTGTGCTTGAGGTGCTGCAAGCTGACATGGCTGTGGGGCAAGGGGAGAATATCGGCACAACATACCTCAGTGACTTCGGACATGAAGACAAGGGCATGGCTTGGCTGCCGGTACGCGCTTCCGAGGAGGGGCAAGCGGTGTGGAACGCGCATCCTGTTTGGCAAGTGGAGATTCAAGGGCGGCGCGGCGTCATTCCGGTCCGGTACCTGACTTGGGTCGACATGTCTTCAGGGACCGTCGTTCTGCGCCAAAATCAGGTGATGCACGAGTCGGGCCACAGCGAAGAGGCCAAGACGCGGAGGATGGGCCACGTGCCGGGCATCACCCAGCCTGTGCTTCCGGTGTTTGGTCAGCTCAAGGCCAATGTGCACCCGACTTACCCATACGACGGCCAAGAGTCGATGGGCATGCCCCATTTGGAACTTCCGCTGAACGGCACCAGCTATTTCACCGACAGCGAAGGCCTCTTCAACACAGACGTCAGCCAGGAGGTGGTCGACGTGCCTGTGCAGTTGCGCGGGTTGTTCGCGACGGTGTTCACCAATGGCGTGACGCCACTCCAATCAACGACCTTCGTCAACGACTTCAACAACCTCACGGCGCCAGGCAATGTGAAGGAAACCAGCGCCTACAGAAGCACCAATATGATCCACGACCACATGCGGACGTGGTTGCCGGAGTTTGAAGATTTGGACTTCAGCATGCCGGTGAACATCGACGTGGCCGGCGAGTGCAACGCCTTTTACGACGGGTCAAGCATCAACTTCTATGACGTGGGTGGGGGGTGCAACGCCACCTCGCTCATCGCCGACGTGGTGTACCACGAATACGGACACGCCATCAACGACTTCTTTTACCAGTCTTATTTCGTCAACTTCAGCAACGGCGCCGTGAATGAGGGCTACGCGGACCTCTGGGCCATGTCCTTGGGGGACATTGCCGAGATCGGCAAAGGTTTCTACACCGACAACCAGGACGGCATCCGTCGCTACGACATCGACCCCAAGGTGTACCCCGAGGACATCGTCGGGGAAGTGCACGCCGACGGTGAAATCATCTGCGGTGCATGGTACGACACCCACCTGCTCTTGGGTGGGGATTGGGCCCAAATCATGCCGCTTTTTGTGGATGCCTTCCCCGGACTTCAGGCCACGGTGCCCAACGGCTTCGAGGGTCAGGCCTTCACGGACGTGCTCTTGGATGTGCTTCAAGCGGACGACGACGACGACGACTTGTTGAACGGAACGCCCAACGCAGCGGCGATCATCGAAGGCTTCGACATCCACGGCATCCGCTTGTTCAGTTACGTAGAGTTGGATCACACCCCGGTGGAGTTCACGCCGGCTGAGACCACTGTGACGGTGGAAGCCGAGGCCAACATCGTCTTTCCGTACGTGACGTACTTCGACAGCATGCGGCTGCACTACCGTTTGACGCCCAGCTCGCCGTGGACGGTGGTGCCCATGGGGCAAGACAACAACCTGTTCACCCACGACATTCCTGGCGTGGCCGCGGGCACAGTTATCGAGTACTACATCGACATCCTCGATGTCTTTGGCGGCATCAGTGCGACCACACCGGTGGCTGCCGACAAGGCCGTGAACGGCAACTTGCCCAACTACGTGTTGGTGGGGGTGGAGCCAGTGCTTCGGGACGACTTGGACGAATACTCTGACTTCGGGAACTGGGACATGGACCTGCCGACAGACAACGCCACCACCGGCATTTGGGCGGCTGAAATCCCCGTGGGATCCATGGGCGACATCAACGACCCCTCCACCGTGGTGGCGCCGCTGCAGGACCACACCCAGGGGTTCTTCGGGTTTGCCTTCATCACAGGACTCAGCGGCGAACTTGGCGACGGCATTGGCGCCAACGACGTGGACGGCGGCCACACGACGCTGGTGTCTCCGGTCATCGATTTGACCCCGTACGAGAACCCCGTGATGACGTATTGGCGGTGGTACGCCAACGCACCTGCAACCGGCGCCAACCCCGCCTCAGACTGGTGGCAGGTGGAGATCACCAACGACGGGGGCAACACGTGGCAGTACCTCGAGAACACCCTGCAGCAGGACATCTCATGGCGGCGAAAGGCCTTCCGTGTGGCTGACGTGATTGAACCCACCGACGCGTTCCAAATGCGCTTCATCGCTTCCGACAGCACGACGCTTGGCGAGTACCTCGACGGCGGGAGCTTGGTGGAGGCTGCCCTGGACGACATCATTTTGTACGACTTGGGTTCGGGCGACGACGTTGGCGAAACCGGCGACGTGCCTTCTCTAAATGTCCTGCCCAACCCGACGTCGCTCGAGGCCACCTTGCGCGGATGGATGCCGGGAAGCTCCATTCGGGTGCACGACCTTCAGGGGCGGGAAGTGGCCTTGTGCAGAACCAACGGATCGGGGCAAGTTCGTCTTGATGTGTCGACTTGGCCTGTGGGGGTTTACAGCGCCTCAGGTTGGGATGCCCGAGGCGAACAAGCCCAAGTGCGATTGGAGGTGGTGCGCTGACAGGTCAGACACCTTCCACCGCGTCTCGGCTGATCCAGCCGACGTTGCCGTTGTCAAGTTCGATTTCTCGCCAACCCTCGGTGTCGTGCAGCAAACACGCGGCGGCGCCTTGATGCAATTGAAACAGCACCGTGCCTGAGGAGGAGGGTGTGCTCCGAACGTCTGTGCGGTCCACCATCACCACCACGCGTTGGGGAGCTTGGATGCGTTTGTGTGAAGCGTACGCCCCTGCGAGGCCGATGCACGCCAGCACCATGCTGCCCGCCCCCAAGAACCCCACGGTGGAGCGAGAGGCGGGGCGTGTCTTGCGCCAGCGGGCCATCCACAACCCCCATGCGAGGCACCAGCAGACCATGGCCCACAGCAGCCAACCTCGGAGTTGTTCTGCCCCAAGCCAAGAACGCAACCAGTCTTTCAAGCCCAAGGTGGGTACGTCAGCTATACGGTCAACGATTTTGGACTCAAGAAGGGCCAAGTTGGCTTCCAATCCGTCATGGCCAGGGTCAAGCAAACTGGCGCGTTCGTAGTGAAGACGTGCCACCCCGAGCTTGCCCAATTTGTAGGCGGCATTGCCTGCATTGTATTCAGACGAGAAGTGGCTCACCTCTTCCAAGAGGGCTTCGTATTGGTCCAGGGCCTCTTGATGTTGTCCCGCTTCGTAAGCGGCGTTGGCCGCGTCAAAAGAGTGCGTCCAATCCGTTTCTTGATTGCCACCTGCACGGCTCGGCATGGCCAGCAGGAGCCAAGTGGCTGCGAGAAGGAGGGGCTTCATGTCCATGCTTGTTCAGTTCGTTGGGCCAGGGACTTTAAGGTTTCTGCCAAGTCGTCGATATGGATGGCGCTGGCGCCGTAGCGTTGCATTTCCAACACCGACCAAAGGGCGTCCCACTCTGCCGCCAAGGAAGGCAACTTGTCGTTCAGGGTTGCGTGGACCGCTTCGCGGGTCAGGGCAGAACGCTCCCACTTCAATTTGGCCATGAGGTATTGCTCCATGGCTTCGCCAATCTCTTCGGCCGATTGACCTTGCTTCAATTGAGTGTTCAGCGTCCTCAACGCGCGTTTGTGACGTGTGCCAACCCAGTCTTGCGCTTCGCTCGCCTGCGTCGTGCGACGCCGAGCTGCCACGCCATAAGTGATCGGTCCCGCCATGAACAGCAACACGAGCACCCAAACCTTCCACGGCCACGTGCCACGGGGTAGAAACCGAGAGGGCTCCAGCTCAATGTGGCGGATGTCTTGGTTCAGCACCTGAATGTCTTGCTGGTGGTTGAACGACACCCCTCCGGCGCTGGCCTCTCCTGCATTCACCTTCAGTGTGAGGGCAGGGGCACGGCTGGTCATGTGCTTTGCACGCAACGGTTTGAAATAGGTGGCGTCCAACCCAGGAAGGGTGTAGATGCCGGGCGCGCGAGGGATGGCGACAAACTTGAATGTGCGGCTGCCTCGTTCGCCTTGGGCGGTGACTTTGATTTGGTCTTCTACCTCGGCGTCAAACACCTCGAATTCTGCAGGCCAAACCAGTTCAGGTTCTTGGATAAATTTCAGATTCCCGTGTCCGCGGTAAGTGACCTCCACGGTGACTGCTTCGTTGGTGTTGAGGCTGTCGAGGGAGGCCTTTTGCGTCACGGACAATTCTGCAAAGGTGCCCAGTGAATTGGCCGGTGCCGCTTCTGGCAGAGGCAACACTTCCAGCGTCACAGGCTCACACGTCGCAGTGAGTTCACGACCCTCGAAAAAATTGACCCGCATGTAGCCTACGAGGTCGAAATCCTTCAGTTCGAACGTTCCGGTTTGTTGCGGGAAGGCCACGATTTTCCGTACGGTGGCGACGTTGTAACGCTTGCCGTTGATGAGCTGGGGTTCCCAGCGCGCTTCCGGCATGTCCACGGTTTCCTTCCAAAAGCCATCAAGCTCTGGGATGTCGTAATTGCGAACGTCCAGGTTGTTGTAACGGTTGTAAATCTTGTAGTTCAGCACGACAGGTTCCCCGAGGTACAAGGTGCGTTTGCTGGGTTCAATGGCCGTGACCAAGTCGCGGGCGGGTTGCCGTTGGGTTTGACTGTTGCGGCCTTTGGTGCGGGACGGTTGGGCGCGGCCAGAAGCGAACAACCGGACGGGGTTGCTTTGCAACGGCCCCTCACTTGTTTTCCAAGTCTGGGCAGGAATGGAAATCTCTCCGGACCCGACGACTTTGTAATTGTAGGTGTAGCGTTGCTCAGAGTTGGTCACTCCATTCACCCACGACGTGCTGTTGGATGTGCTGGGACCCATGCGGAATTCAAGCCCCTTCACTTCAGGAGGCTCGATGTTACGGACTTTGCAATTCACAAACGTCAGCGAGAGTCGAAGCATGTCACCCGACCTCACGTCCGTGGCGTTGACGGTCAGTACTACCCGCGCATCGTCGCGCTGGGCGTGCGCAGGGGCAGCCATGACCGCCAGGAACAGCAGCGACCACAACCAAGCACGCGGGGCGTGCGACGCAGGGATGTCACCAATCTTTTTCAATGGTCCTTGATTTGCCTTGGCCTTGCTGTGCTTTGGCCTGGCGCAATTTCGCTTGGACTTCTTTTTCTTGACGCTCCAAACTTTCCAAAATTCGTTCCATGTCGGCCCGGCTGATTTGGCCTTCGCGTGGCTCTTCCTTGGGCTCCTCGCCCTTTTCTCCATCCTGAGGCTGAGATGGCTTCTCCTGGTTCTCGCCTTCTTGGTTGTCCGAATTACCGTCTTGTTCGTCAGGGTTGTCTCGACTGTCCTCGTCTTCTCCGCCTTCCTGCTGCTCTTGGTTCTGTTCCTGATCCCGCCCCTGCTCCTGCTCCTGCTCCTGCTCCTGCTCCTGTTCCTGCTCCTGTTCCTGCTCCTGTTCCTGCTCCTGCTGCATCCGCTGCGCCAAGGCCAAATTGTGCCGTGCGTCGTCGTTGTTGGGGTTGAGCCTCAAGGTTTGTTTGGCGCGTTCAATGGCCTCCGCCGCATCTCCTTCCACAAGCGCGCTGACGCTGGCGTTGTAGTGTGCGAACTCCTCCAATCCTGTGCCTAGCAGTTGCTGGGCCGCCTTGTCAAACGTCGACCTTGCTGAGGTCCAATCCTCCGCTTGCATGTGGGCGCACCCTTGGTTGTACAGCGCAATGCCGCCCATGTCTTCGTCCTGTGTGGCCTCGCCAAACGAGAGCAACGCGGCGTCCGCATCGTCGTCTGCGAAGGCCTCTGAGCCGGCGACCAGGTGTTCCTTGACGTCCGTTTGGGCCTGGGCGTCCGTGCCCATGCCTGCCCCGAGCATGGCCAGCATGCCAGCCTTGGCCAAGCGTCTGCGTCGGAAGACTGCGCTGGGCACGAGTGTTTCAAGCAGCAACAAAAAGGCTGCAAGGATCAAGAAGGGCATGAGTTGGTGTTCGAAATCTACAAAGCTCACTGCTGCGACACGGGCGGTGTTCAGTTCGTTTTTGAATTGAATCAAGGGATTGAGGTCAACAAATCCGTTTCCCGCCCGGGTGTACGTGCCTTGACCTGCTTGGGCAGCTTCGATCAAGGTCGCTTCGTCCAGCTTGGACACCACGGCGTTGCCTTGGCGGTCTGTCCGAAATCCTGAAGGGTTGCCTCGGGCGTCGAAGGCCGGGATTGGCGCGCCTTCCAACGTGGCCAGCCCCAAGAAATGGACGTTGCCGCCTTCTTGGGCCACTTCCGCGGCAGCCGAAACCACATCGTCTTCGTGGTTTTCCCCGTCTGTCAGCACCACCACAGTGCGGCCCGCCTCGGAATGCTCGTCGAAGCCTGTCCAGCATGTCCGGATGGCAGAGCCGACGGCGGTTCCTTGGGTGGACACCATGCCGGGACTCATAGATTCCAGGAAGAGCTTGACGGCAGCCACGTCGGTGGTCAGTGGACATTGGACATACGACTCTCCCGCGAAGACGACCAACCCAATCCGGTCGCCGACGGTTTGGGCCATCAGGCGCTCCACAGTGCGGGAGGCCAGGTCGAGCCTGGGCATGCCGACATCCTCAGCCATCATGCTGTTGCTGACGTCCAGGGCCACCATCATGTCGATGCCTTCGGATTCCACTTCTTCCAGGCGGCTGCCCATTTTGGGGTCGAGCCAACCCACCACCAAGGCCGCCAAAGCCCAGCGCCAGAGCAAGAATTTCCAAGCCTGACGAAACACCCCGTAAGGAGGGAGCACCGAAGCCAAACGCGCGGCGTCCGAAAACCTACGGATGGTCTTGTGTCGCCAGTGAAAGTGCGACAAGGCCAGCAGCGTCGCCAGGGCTGTCGCCACCAACAAGGGCCAATGTTCCAGGCGGTGCAGCGTCAGGCTGGGCACCGCAGCTTTCGCGGCAATCCACGACGCAGCCAGTCCCAACCACAAGACGGCTTCCAGAAACAGCACCAAGCCGAGCACGGGACGCAACGAGGGATGTTCTTGGGGGGTCATGCGTTGGCCGATTTCAAGAGTGTGGATTTCAAGACAAACTCCATCGCCAGCGCCACCATGGTGAGCAGCACCCAAGCGCCGCTGGCCTCTGTTTTTCGTTGGTACCGAAGCACATTGAATTGGGTGCGCTCCAAGGCGTCGATTTCCTGGTAAATCTCTTCCAGCTTGTCTGCGTTGGTGGCGCGGAAGTAGCGCCCCCCGGTCGAGGTCGCAATCTCCTGCAGTGTGGCTTCGTCGATCCTCACGTCGACCCAATCGTACTTGTAGTTCCCGTTGGGCAAAATCGCCACAGGGCTCTTTGCTTTGCCAATGGTGCCCACCCCAATGGTGTACACCCGAATGCCATTCAATTCCGACAATTGGGCCGCATCGCGGGGCTCGATTTGGCCTGCGTTGTTTTCTCCGTCGGTCAACAACACGACGACCTTGCTCTCTGCTTCTGACCCCTTCAGCCGGTTGACGGCCGTGGCCAGGCCAGTGCCGATGGCGGTGCCACCCTGGAGTTGGCCCGTGTTCAATTGGTCCAGCCCGTTCTTCACGACAATGTGGTCTGTGGTGATGGGCACCGAAGTGAACGCTTCGCCTTCGTAGGCCACCACACCGATGCGGTCAAACGGACGGCTGTCGACGAACTCCATGGCCACCTCCTTGGCGCTCTCGAGGCGGTTGGGCTTGAAGTCCTTGGACAGCATGGACCCGCTGAGGTCCATGGCCAGCACCATGTCGATGCCTTCGCGGGTCATGTTCTCGACGGTGGAAGCCGTTTGTGGCCTGAACATCGCCACGCTCAAAGCGGCAAGCCCCAAGGTGCGGAGCCCCCGAGGCAGTTCCAACCACGCCCCAACAACCCAGTCGAGAAGGGTCCAGCCAGGAGCTTCGACCTTGTGCAAGTCGGAGGGCGACCACCACATGCCCTGCGTGGCATAGGGTCCGCTTGGCAAGAAGACCAGCACCAAATGAAGGGTCAGTATGGCGAGTCCGAGCCAGCCCCACTGTTCTGCGCAAGTCACGCCCTCGCGTTCAACGGCCCATACCATGGCCACGCCAAGCAGGGCGATGGCGTGCGGAATCGTCCTTGCCACCAGGGGCTGCCAATGGGCTTCACGCATCGTCATGGCTGGGTTGGGTTTCAAGGACAAAGTCGCGGTAGGCCTCCAGGGTGCTGAGGTGCGTCAAGTCGGGGAGCTCCCCTTTCGCAAATTTGACCATGTCCGCCTGGCCGAGGGCCTGCGCAAGGCGAGCGTGCCAGGCCGAAGGCACCCGAGAAGAACCCAACATGGCCACCACTTCGTCTGTGGTTTTTTCAGCCGCCCGCATGGCAAACTGGCCCTCGAGGTACCGGCGAATGACCAACGAAGCTTCGGCCTGGACTTCTTTGGCTTCGCCGCGCTGCCACGCTTTCAGGGCGATCAACCGATTTAAAGCCTCCAGCGCGACCTCGTGGGGTGGATGAGCAGGAGGGACGTCCACGTCTCGGACGGCCTCCTCGTCCAGGGTGCCGTCGCGCCGCCATCCCCACTTCCATGCGGCGAACGCCAGTGCGAGGACGAGCAACCCCCCGGCCCACCAAGGCCAGGTGCGCATCACTTGTTCCCACAGGGTCCATTCGAACACCACAATGCCTTGCGCCGGTCTGGGCTGGGCCTCCTTTTCCAAATCTGGGGTGACCACCTCCAACATGAAAGGCTGGGTCATGTGTGGTCCGAATGCCACGGGCGGAACAATCACAAAGCCAGAATCCCAGCTTGTCACCAGCCAGGCTTTCTGCAACACCACATCGCCTGAGGTGCCCACAGGAGAGGGCAAGGTGTCGAGATCGCTTTCCGCGAGCACCTCCAAACCTCCTGCGGTGGTGTCTGTCCAGGCGGGCCACGCGGCGCTGTCGGCCACACCCGTGTTCAGTTCTTCGAGGGTCAAGAGCCAACTGGCAGTCAGCTGAACGCGCTCCCCCCACTGCAGGGCCGTGGTGTCTGGCTGCAAAGACACTTGGTTCCAAACCTGGAAGGGCAGGGCGAGCATGCCACACACCCAGACGGCGGAGCGAATTCCGTGGGAGTCAAGCCCGGCCATGGAACAGTTTCATCAGTGGTGGAACCAAGGTCTCGTCAGTCGAGATGCATGTGTGGTCGATGCCGGCACGCGCCATGACAGTCGCAACTTGGTTTCGGTGCGATTCACTCTGCGCAGACCACGCCCTTTGTGCACTTCGTGAAGAGGTGTTCATCCAGGAGCTATGGCCAGTTTCCGGGTGGACAAGCTTCATCCAGCCCATGGCAGGCAAGTCGCGGTTCAGCGGGTCGTCCACTTGAATGGCCACCAAGTCATGTCGACGTCCAGTTCGTTTCAACGAAGTTTCCAAGTCGTCTCCTGACTCCAAATCCTTGAAGTCTGACAAGAGGAACGCAATGGTGCGCTTGCGCAAAGCGGTAGAAAAGTGCCCGAGGGCCTTGACCAGGTCGCTGCCTCTTCCCTGGGGGGTGCAATCCAAGATTTCACGCACGATGCGAAGGGCATGGGTCCGGCCTTTGCCCGGTGGGATGAATTTCTCGATCCGGTCGGTGAACAGCACGGCGCCCACTTTGTCGTTGTTCCCCATGGCGCTGAAGGCCAAAATGGCGGACAACTCGGTCACCAACTCTTGCTTTGTGCGTTGCTGGGTGCCGCCTTGGATGGAGCCGCTGAGGTCCACGAGCAGGAACACCGTGAGTTCGCGTTCCTCTTCGAAGACCTTGACGTGCGGTGCCCCAGTTCGGGCGGTCACATTCCAATCGATGGTTCGGACTTCGTCGCCGGCCTGGTATTCACGGTTCTCGCTGAAGGCCATGCCACGTCCCTTGAACGCGCTCTTGTACTCGCCCGCGAAAATGCGGTCGCTCAAGCCGCGGGTGGCGATTTCCACCTGCTGCACCTTTTTCAGCAATTCAGATGCCTCCATGGCTGGGAAAGAATCAGGGGACCTCGACGTGGTCCATCAACTCGGTCAGGATTTGGGCGGACGTGATGTTTTCCGCTTCGGCTTCAAAGGTCACACCAATGCGATGGCGCATCACGTCCATGGCCACGACCCGAACGTCTTCCGGCGTCACAAATCCGCGGTGCTTCAAAAACGCGTGGGCCTTGGAGGCCATGCCCAATCCAATGCTCGCCCTGGGCGAGGCGCCAAAGGCGATGAGGTTTTTCAAATGGCCCAATCCGCAGTCTTCGGGATTTCGCGTGGCGAATACCAGGTCTACGATGTATCGCTCGATTTTCTCGTCCATGTAAATGGAGCGCACCAGCTTTCGCGCCTCCACAATGTCTTTCTGGCTCACGACCTTCTGAGGCTTGGGCAACCCGGATTCTTGAAGGTTGGCGCGCACGATCTGGCGTTCTTCGTCTTTGGTGGGGTACCCGATGACCACCTTCAGCAAGAAGCGGTCCACTTGCGCTTCCGGCAGGGGGTAGGTCCCTTCCTGTTCCACGGGGTTCTGGGTGGCCAACACCAAAAACGGTTCAGGCAACGGGTGGGTTTCCCCACCGATGGTCACCTGTCGTTCTTGCATGGCCTCCAACAGGGCACTTTGGACTTTGGCCGGGGCGCGGTTGATCTCGTCGGCCAGCACGAAGTTGGCAAACACGGGACCCTTCTTCACGGAGAACTGCTGGTCCTGTTGGTTGTACACCAAGGTACCGACCACGTCTGCGGGGAGCAAGTCCGGGGTGAATTGCACCCGCGAGAAATCGCCGGCGACTGTGTCACTCAAACTTTTAATGGCCAGGGTTTTGGCCAGCCCAGGCACCCCTTCCAGGAGCACATGGCCATTGGCGAGAAGACCAATCAACAGGCGGTCCACCATGCCCGATTGCCCCACAATGGTGCGGCCCATCTCGGCACGGATCAACTCCACAAACTGGCTCTTGGCCGAGATGTGCGCGTTCAAGGCTTGGATGTCTGGCGCTCCAGTTCCAGTGGCCTCTTGAGGTTCCATCAATTCCATAATCTGCGAAGATATCGGAGGCGTGCGCGGATGGGAAAAGTGGTTCTTAAAATTGTGTGAATAGCGCGTGGGAAACCTTTCAGATGTCGCCTTGGTGGATAGGTGAAGTCTGGGGCATTTTGCCTGTCCATGCTTCTCACAGACATCCTCCAAAACGTGGCCGAATTCCACGACGCCTTTCGCATCCCCAACGGGTCCAAGCCCCATGCGGACCTGACCCAAGAAGAAGCTGAGCTTCGCCACCGGTTGATGGCGGAGGAGAACGACGAATACTTGGAGGCGGCGTGCGCGGGGGACATGGTGGAAGTCGCGGATGCGCTGGGAGACCAGTTGTACATCCTGGCTGGAACCATGATGCGCCACGGCATGCAAGACGTGATTGTGAAGGTGTTCCAGGAGATTCAGTCCAGCAACATGTCCAAACTCGGGGCCGACGGCCAACCCATCCTCCGGGAAGATGGCAAGGTGATGAAGGGCCCCAATTACTTCAGGCCCAACATCGCCGGCATCCTAGAAAGCCGCGACTCGTCCAACAGCCTCGACACAACTGAAGTCAGCAAAGACTTGCCGCAGAACAAGCTGGCGTGGAGTGTGTCCGGGACGCAGGAGCTCGACCGGTTGACGATGAGGGAGGCCGGCTCGCAAGCCCATTCCGAGGCGCTTGTGGCCGACGTGCAATTGGCTCAGGTGTGAAGACGGGGGCGCTTGTCCAGCAAGCCCTGCAGTCGGCCCGGGCGGGTCGGCTGACGTTGTTCAGCCGTTTGATGCAAGAGGTGGTTCCGTTCAACCGGCCTCATCGGATTCGCGTGGTGGACTTGTCCGGAGGGCAGTGCAAGGTGTTGTTGCCCTGGCGCCGTCGCAACCTGAACCACGTGGGCACCATGCATGCCTGCGCGTTGGCCACGGCCGCGGAGTACGCGTCTGGGTTGTGTTTGCTGAACGCCATGGAGCATCAGCAGGTGCGCCTTGTGATGGCCAACTTGAACATCACCTACCCCAGAAGGGCGCAGTCGGCATGCACGGCCGTCGCCAAATTGGACAGCCGGCACTTGGAGGACATTTTGGCCCAGCTCGACAAGGAGGGGCGGGGGGCTTTTGTCCTCAAGGCGCAAGTCAAAAACGCCGACAACGAAGTGGTGGCATCGGCGGAAATCACATGGCACCTCAAGCGCCTGTCGGCTTGAGGTTTCCAGTGGTCTGAACCGCTTATCTTTGGGGCCCTCAAGACCCACCCATGATTGCTATCACCCTGCCTGACGGCACAGTCAAACAAGTTTCGGAAGGAACCACTTCCTTGGACGTGGCCATGTCCATCAGCGAAGGCTTGGCCCGAAACGTGCTTGCCGCCGAAGTGGACGGCGAAGTGTGGGACCCGCAACGTCCCTTGACCGGAGATTGTGCGCTGAAGTTGTTGACCTCACGCGACGAAGAGGGCATGAACACCCTTTGGCACAGCTCGGCTCACCTCATGGCGGAGGCTTTGGAATCCCTCTACCCAGGCATCAAGTTTTGGGTCGGTCCTCCCGTGGAGAACGGCTTTTACTATGACGTGGACTTCCGGGAGCACAACTTTACAGACAAGGACATCCCCGCGGTCGAGCAGAAAATGATGGAGTTGGCGAAAGCCAAGAACCCTTTCATCCGCAAGGACATGTCGAAGGCCGAAGCCGCGGCTTACTTTACGGAAAAGGGAGACGAGTACAAACTCGATTTGTTGGAGGGCCTTGAAGACGGAACCATCACGTTCTACACCCAAGGCGAATTCACCGACCTCTGCCGGGGGCCGCACATCCCTCACACCGGCTTGATCAAGGCGGCCAAAATCATGGCCATCGCCGGTGCGTACTGGAAAGGGGACGAAACCCAGAAGCAATTGACGCGGGTGTACGGTGTGACGTTCACCAAGAAGAGTGAATTGAAGGAGCATTTGGAGCTTCTCGAGCAGGCCAAGGCCCGTGACCACCGCAAGCTTGGTAAGGAACTCGATTTGTTCCACTTCTCTGAAAAAGTGGGACAGGGCTTGCCCTTGTGGCTGCCTAAGGGAGCCGACTTGCGCATGCGTCTTGAGAACTTCCTCAAGGAAGCCCAGCGCAAATCAGGCTACGAGCCTGTGATCACCCCGCACATTGGCAACAAGGACTTGTACGTGACGTCGGGCCACTACGCCAAGTACGGCGAGGACAGCTTCCAGCCGATCCATACGCCGGCAGAAGGGGAGGAGTACCTGCTCAAGCCCATGAACTGCCCGCACCATTGCGAAATTTTTAAGGCACGTCCGCGATCCTACCGGGACTTGCCTGTGCGTTTGGCAGAGTTTGGGACCGTCTACCGTTACGAGCAAAGCGGGGAGCTTCATGGCTTGACCCGCGTGCGCGGTTTCACCCAAGACGATGCGCACATTTTCTGCACGCCGGACCAGGTGAAGGAAGAAGTGGGGAAGGTCATCGACTTGGTCCTGTACATCTTCAAGACCCTCGACTTCCAAAACTTCGTGGCGCAAGTCAGTTTGCGTGACCCCAACAAGCCGGAGAAGTACATCGGCGAGAAAGAAAATTGGGACAAGGCCGAGCGCGCCATCCAAGAAGTGGCGGAAGAAAAGGGGCTTGAAACTGTTGTGGAACTGGGCGAGGCGGCGTTCTATGGACCCAAGCTCGATTTCATGGTGCGCGACGCCATTGGCCGTCGTTGGCAGCTGGGCACGGTCCAGATCGATTACAACTTGCCTGAGCGGTTTGAGCTGGAGTACACGGGGGCAGACAATGGCAAGCACCGTCCAGTGATGATCCACCGAGCGCCTTTTGGATCGATGGAGCGCTTCGTGGCGATTCTCATCGAACACTGCGCTGGGAAGTTCCCGTTGTGGCTCACTCCGGAGCAGGCACGCATCCTTCCGATCAGCGACCGATTTAACGAATACGCTGAAAATCTTTCGAAAGTGCTTGAAAATAGCGATATTCGCGCCCTCGTAGACGCGCGGTCAGAAAAGGTCGGCAAGAAAATCCGTGAAGCGGAACTTGACAAAGTGCCTTACATGCTGATCGTTGGTGAAAGCGAGGCTTCCGAGGGAACCGTCTCCGTGCGCAAGCAAGGAGAAGGGGACTTGGGAAGTGTCAGCATCGAGGCCTTCGCCCAGAGGATTCAGGGAGAGGTTGCGGAAATGCTGGCGAACAACATTGAGGAATAACTAAACACCACAGTCATCGCAATACGCAGAAGAAGGACCGGCTTTCGCGGCAGGGTCATTAAGGAAGATCCACACCGGATCAACGAGAAAATCACGGTCGACACCGTTCGCCTTGTGGGCGACAACGTCGAACCGGCCATCGTGAAGACCCGGGCAGCACTCGCCCAAGCGAAGGAACTCGAGCTCGATTTGGTGGAGATCAGCCCCAAGGCAGATCCGCCCGTGTGTCGCATCATCGACTACCGGAAATTCCTCTACGCGCAGAAGAAGAAACAGAAAGAGCTCAAGGCCAACCAGTCGAAGGTGGCGATCAAGGAGATTCGCTTTGGTCCCAACACCGACGACCACGACTTTCAGTTCAAGCTCAAGCACGCTCGTAAGTTTTTGGAAGAAGGATCCAAGGTGAAAGCCTACGTGTTCTTCCGTGGCCGGACGATCGTCTTCAAAGAGCGAGGAGAAATCCTCCTCTTGAAGTTTGCCCAAGAACTGGAAGACTTGGGAGCCTTGGAGCAGATGCCCAAACTCGAGGGCAAGCGCATGACTGTCATGTTCAATCCGAAGAAGAAATAACCCACCACAACTCAATTCCGAGGCCATGCCGAAGATGAAAACAAAATCCAGCGCCAAGAAGCGTTTCAAGCTGACTGGAACTGGCAAAATCAAGCGCAAGCACGCCTTCAAGAGTCACATCTTGACCAAGAAAGGCACCAAGCAAAAGCGCAACCTCACGCACGCCACCACCGTCGACAAGGCGGACGTGCCCAACATCAAGCGTCAGTTGTTGGTCTGATCGACCTACAGAAGACACTGGTTTGTTTCACCCGGTGTTTGGCCTTCCAAGTTTGAGCATATGCCCAACGCCAACCACCAAACAAGAACACAAAAATGCCAAGATCAAAAAATGCCGTGGCCTCACGCGCTCGTCGCAAGAAGGTCCTCAAAATGGCGAAGGGGTACTACGGTGCCCGCAAAAACGTCTGGACGGTCGCCAAGAACGCCGTCGAAAAAGGTCTCCAATACGCCTACGTCGGACGAAAGCTCCGCAAGCGTCAATTCCGCAGCTTGTGGATTCAGCGCATCAACGCTGGATCTCGTCAACACGGAATGTCCTACAGCGTATTCATGGGCAAGTTGTCCAAGTCGGGCATCGAGCTCAACCGCAAGGTCCTCGCGGACCTCGCGATGAACCACCCCGAAGCCTTCAAGGCCGTGGTGGATAAAGTCAAATAAGAACAATCACCTGTGGTGGGTGAAGAGAAGGGCGGTCCTCACGGGCCGCCCTTTTTCATGCACGCGGATGCCGGCGAGAGGCTCAGCGGTCCAGAACGCGCTGCAGGGCCAACGCCGCTGAAGTGAAGTCGGGTTGGCAACGCAAGGCCTCACGGTAGTCCAGCTCTGCTTGGCGCAAGTCGTCTAGACTCTCATAAGCCAACCCGCGGTTGTAGAATGCTTGGTGGTAGTAGGGCAGCGCATCGATGGCTCGGCTGAAATGCACAACGGCACTGTCGTATTGCTGAAAGTGTTCCAGGTGGATGTACCCTTGGTTGAAGGCCGCTGTCGCGTTCTGGCTGTCTAGCTTCAAAATGTCGCGGTACAAGCTGAGGGCGCGCAGCAAGAGAGAGCGAGACGTGGGCTGACGCTCTTGCAAGAAGTACGCCAGATTGTACTTTGCCTCCACGCTGTTCGATTTGAGCTCCATCGCCGTGGTGTAATATCCGATGGCGAGGGTGTCGTTTTCCGCCGCCAAGGCCAGACCCAAGGCGATGTATCCGTCGAAGAAGTCAGGGTTGACTTCCACGGCGGTTTGAAACGAGCTCTTGGCGTTGGCCGCGTTGCCTTGGTCTCGGTAAATCATGCCTTTCATCCAGTATGCCTCGTGGTTCAAGGCGTCTCTGCGGAGCACGTCGTTCAACTTCGCGAACGCTTCGGGGTGCTGGCCCAAGTGGATGTGCATTTCAGCGCGCCGGAGCAGACACGGAATGTGAGAGGGAGCCACCTCCAAGCACGCGTCCAAGTGCTCAATGCATGGCTCGAAGGCCTGGGTCAGGTACAGCGCGTCGGCCTTGGCGCTCCACGCAGGGGCGTGGTTGGAGTCGGCTTTGAGGGCCAAGTTGAGGTCCTCCAAGCCCAAGGTGATTCGGCCTTGGCGCAGATGCCACGCTGCGCGGTCGACATACCTGCTGGCGTCTTCTGGGGAATCCAGAATCCAAGCGTTGAAATGGGCGGCGCTGTCCAGGATGGCGGCGTCCTGGCTGTCGGTATCTGTCGTGTCAATAGAGGGGGGGACACACCCCACAAATGCCAAAGCGAGGAGCCCCATGGACACCCCGCTTTGCATGTTGTGTTTGAATTGAGAAAGCAGCGACGAAGTCATGCCAATTCTGCAGCTTCTTCTTCCTTGGCTTCAGCCTTGGTGGGACTCACGGCCTCCACAATTTTGGCTTCCAGTTCTTCCATCAATTCGGGATTGTCTTCAATCAACCCTTTCACGGCGTCCCGGCCTTGGCCCAATTTGGTGTCGCCGTAGGAGAACCAGGAACCGCTTTTCTTGATGATGCCGTGGTCCACACCGAGGTCGATGATTTCCCCAGATTTGGAAATGCCTTCGCCGTACATGATGTCGAACTCCGCGCGGCGGAACGGCGGCGCCACTTTGTTCTTGACGATTTTGACCTTGGTGCGGTTTCCCTGCACGGCGTCGCCGTCTTTGATTTGGGTGGAGCGGCGGATATCGACACGCACCGAGGAGTAAAACTTCAGCGCGTTGCCGCCGGTGGTGGTTTCTGGGTTGCCAAACATCACCCCAATCTTCTCGCGAAGTTGGTTGATGAAGATGCAGCAGCACCCTGTTTTGCTGATGGTTCCCGTGAGCTTCCGCAAGGCCTTGGACATGAGCCGCGCTTGCAAGCCGACGGAGCTGTCGGACATTTCGCCTTCGATTTCTGCACGGGGCGTCAGGGCGGCGACAGAGTCAATCACAATGAGATCGATGGCGCCGGAACGGATGAGGTTGTCTGCAATTTCGAGGGCTTGCTCGCCGTTGTCTGGCTGAGAAATCAGGAGGTTCTCGGTGTCCACGCCCAAGTTCTCGGCGTAGAATTTGTCGAACGCGTGTTCGGCGTCGACAATGGCGCAGATGCCACCTTGCTTTTGGCACTCGGCTATGGCGTGGATGGCCAGCGTGGTCTTCCCTGAAGATTCAGGGCCGTATATCTCGACGACTCGTCCCTTGGGGTACCCGCCTATGCCGAGGGCCAAGTCGAGGTTGAGGCTGCCGCTGGGGATGGCGTCAATTTTCTCCACCGCTTCCGCGCCGAGTTTCATCACGGTGCCCTTGCCGTAGGTCTTGTCCAACCGGTCCATGGTCAGTTGGAGGGCTTTCAATTTGTCGTTGTTGGCTGCCATTGTTCTGTTGTTTTGGGCGAAGGTATTCGGGTCACTCCGTAAAGGACTTACGGAGGGGACTCCGTTTTGTCCACGACGGCTTGAAATCAATGAACGTCGGATGTCAAGCCTCGGGTTGGAGGATTTCTTCCGCGTGCGTTTTGACCTTCGGTTTGGCGATGATGCGTCCGATGGTGCCATCCGCTTCGATCACAAATGTGGTGCGGTGCGTGCCGTCGAATTCTCGGCCCATGAATTTCTTGGGCCCCCAGACTCCGAAGGTGTGGTGCACACTCAACTCCTCGTCGCAGAGCAAGTCAAACCCGAGGCCATGCTTGTCGATGAATTTGTGGTGCGATTTGGCGGGGTCCTTGCTGACCCCCAAGACGGTGTAGCCCGCGGCTTGGAGCGCACCCAAGTTCTCGTTCAAGTTGCACGCTTGGTTGGTGCACCCAGGGGTGTTGTCCTTGGGGTAGAAATACAAGACCAACTTTTGTCCTGCAAATTCAGCCAACGTCCGGACGTTGCCGTGTTGGTCAGGGGCGGAGAACGCGGGGGCGTTGTCGCCGACCTGGAGGGGGGAAATGCATGTCGCCATGCTTCAAAGAACACGCGGAAGCCTGCGAGGTTTGCGCGCCGTGAGTCCTAATTTTCCCCTTCGTGTCCACAGCTTCTCACACATCCCCCATATACGTCGAGGTGGTGGTGCCCTTGGCGCTACCCAAAACACTGACGTACAAGTGGTTCGATGACGGTACAGCGCCGGTGGTGGGCGCGCGCGTGGTGGTTGCGCTCGGACGAAAAAAGTGGACGGCCATTGTCTGGGAGAGCCACCAAAGGTCGCCGGAAGGCTACGTGGCGAAAGAGGTGGAAGCCGTGGTGGACGAAACGCCCATCATGACGGTGGCGCAACGAGACCTCTTTGCGTGGATGGCTTCGCATTACATGTGCACCCTGGGTGAGATGATTGGCGCGGCCCTCCCTGCCGGGATGAAACTTGAAAGCACCACCCAAATCGTGGTGCATCCGGATGCCGGCCAAGTGTCGGAAGCCGGGTTGAGCGACACGGCGCTGCTGCTCTTGGACGCCTTGCATGTGCGGGAGGCCATGACGTTGCGTGAATGCGCAGACCTGTTGGACGTACGCCACCCCCAGCACATCATCAAGACGTTGATCCAACGAGGGCTCGTGCTGACCAAGGAGGAGCTCCAGGAGCACACCCAACCCAGGCCTGTCGCCTGGCTCAAGGTGGCCGATGGGGTGACCGAGTCGGACCTGTCCGAGGCGTTGGCGTGGGCTGGGGTTCGTGCTGCGGCCATGGAACGCCTGTTGCTGACGGTGGTTGAGCATGGCGAATTGCCCAAAATCCAAGCCCAAAAGCGCAGTCGCACAGATGCCACCATCGTCAAGAAGTGGGTGGAGCGTGGCATCCTGCAGCTGGAGGACCGCAAGCCTGCCCAGCCCAGCGCCCCAGGTGCGGCCAGCCTTCCAGCCCTGTCCGACGCCCAAACCAAGGCCTACAACGACGTCCACAGTTCGCTGGTGGCGCGCACGCCGGTGTTGTTGCAGGGGGTCACGGGTTCTGGAAAGACGGAGATCTACACCCACCTCATTGCCGAGGCGTTGTCCGCGGGAAACCAAGTGTTGTTTTTGGTGCCGGAAATCGCCTTGACCACCCAGTTGATCGCCCGCCTGCGTCGGTTTTTTGGCGACGTGGTGCAGGTGTACCACAGCCGATTTTCAAGCCGAGAGCGGACCAACACCTGGATGCAGGTCATGGCGCCGCAACAGGGCCAGCTCATCGTGGGCGCCCGAAGTGCCGTGTTGTTGCCCTTGCCAAAACTGGGGTTGATTGTGGTCGACGAAGAACACGAACCCAGTTTCAAGCAACACGACCCCGCCCCCCGCTACCACGCCCGTGATGTGGCCCTGTGGATGGCCGCCAAGAAAAAGGTGCCCACGGTGCTCGGGTCGGCGACCCCGGCTGTGGAGACGCAATGGCTGGTGGACCAAGGCCGCCTCAACCGGGTCTCCCTGACCGAGCGGTTTGGGGGCGCGATGCTGCCTGAGATTTTCGTGGCGGATTTGAAGAAGGAGCACAAGCAACGCAGCATGCGCGGCGGGTTCAGCAAGTTGCTGCGGGACGAGATGGATGCGGCTTTGGATGCGGGCAGGCAGGTGATTCTGTTTCAAAATCGCCGCGGCTACGCGCCTTCCATGCAATGCACACAATGCGGCCATGCCCCGATGTGCGAGCGCTGCGACATCCCTCTTGTGGTGCACAAAACCTTGGGCGGGTTGCACTGCCACCATTGCGGGTACCATGAGCGCCCAGCGCCCACCACGTGCATCGCTTGCGGCAGCACTGCACTCAAACCCCAAGGATTGGGCACCGAGCGTATCGAGGAAGAACTCCAAGAGCTGTTCCCCACGGCTCGGGTGGCGCGGATGGATTTGGACACCACCCGGAAGAAGACGGACCACGCCAGGCTTTTGGAAGCTTTTGCGGACCAGGAGTACGACATCTTGGTGGGAACGCAAATGGTGTCCAAAGGTCTCGATTTTGCAAACGTAGGCTTGGTGGGGGTGCTGTCTGCAGACCGCATGCTCACGTTCCCGGATTTCAGGTCTTTCGAACGGGCGTACCAAATGCTGACCCAGGTGTCAGGTCGCGCGGGCCGGTCCAACGATGGACCCCGAGGCAAGGTGGTCATCCAGTCGTTCAGTGCAGACCACTGGTTGTTGCAGCACGTCGTGGAGCAAGACCACGAGGCCGTGGTGAAGCGCGAATTGACCGAGCGTGAGACGTACATGTACCCGCCTTACGTGCGGATGATTCGCCTGACGTTGAAGCATTCCGATGCGCAGCGGGTGGAGGCCGGTGCATCTGTGTTGGCGGCCCGTTTGCATCAGCGGTTTGGAGACCGGATCATTGGACCGGATACCCCGGCGCTGGCGCGCATCAACGACCTGCACATCCGCCAACTCACCCTGAAATTTGAGCGAAGCTTGGCTCCCCAGCAATACCGTCCGTTGCTCGAGGCAGACTTGGAAGAGTTCCAGAAAGACGCCCGCTGGAAGCGTCTCCGCCTGACCGTGGATGTGGATCCGGTTTAACGGAGTGCCGTTCGCTTGAGCGTGGTCCGGAATGTTCCAGCGTGGGCCCCGTTGGGTTGGAAAGTGACTTCCGCCAAAGAGGCACGTTCAAGCCATGTGCCGACTTCTGACCGGGAAAGGCGGCTGGTGCCCTGAGGTAGCGCGACCTTGTGCGAACCCAGCTGACGTCCTTGCAAGTCGAACCCACGCAAGGTCCATTGGCCATCTTGAGCCTGGGCCAATTCCAAGTTGGTCCCAGCCCACGCAGCGTGTGTGTCGAAGGGGGCGGCCCATTCGGTCACGTCGTTCCAGTCCATCAGGTTGCCGAAGTACACGGTGTTGTTGCCGCTGCACGCCACCGCATAGGTGTCGCCAGCCGTGTTGATGCTGAGGTCGGCCGGGTTGCTCAAGGGGCTGCCTTGCACCAGAGTTTCGCCGTCGGACCACGCGCCGTCGTCGTCCATCGTGAACAAGGTGAGCCGCTGTGGTGACCAGGAGCTGACCACAAAGCTTCCCCACACGTGGTCGACGCCGTCGCAGTTGCCCAGTCCGGAGTTGCCGAGGATGGTGCTTTGTTCGCCCGTCTCGACGTCGATGGCCAGCACAGAAGCGTTGCCCCCCCAATTCACGACGTACGCAGTTTGGTCCACCACGGTGACGCCGTTGGGCGTCGTGCCGGTGTTGCCCACCAGTGTGCTGACTTGCATGTCCATGGGGTCGGTCACGTCGACTTTCAGGATGCGTCCAGTTCCAAAATCGCTGACCACGAGAAAATCCCCTTCGTCGTTGCTAAAGCTGCCCATCCCATTGAGGAATGTGACGCCCAACGGGATGACAGAACCAATTTGGTCTTCAGTCACCACGTCGTAGGCGCGGAGGACGTTGTTTTGGATGGCAAACAAGGTCGATCCGAGCACTTCCATGCCGTGGGTGGCGCCTCCGCTTCCGAAGGTGTTCCAGGTCACGCCTTCGTCTGCCGTCACCAGCATGCTGTTGCCGTTGCTCACCACCCAACGGTCGCTGTTGGGCTCGTACTCGACGGCTTCAATGGAAGTGAGGGTTTGGCCCCACGCGGAGGTCAAACAAGCGGCGGAACAGAGCAGGAGGGAGGACAGTCGTTTCATGGGTCGGAAGGTACGGCCTCAGTCCTCCGATTCTTGCGGGGTGTGCCGAGACCAAGTGCGGACAGCCAAGACGTAAAACACCGTGAAGAGACAGGCAGCTGCCAGCCCGTACCACGCCGCCCCCGACCAATCTGGCGGGTTGAGTCCCATCTCTCGAGCCTGCTGCGCCGAGATGCTGTCGGTGAGTCCGTGGGTCACCTTCCAGACGCGGTACAGTTGGTTTTTGACCAGGGTCGTGCTGCCAAACCCCACAATCGGCGCCAACACGAGCCAGCCTTGAAACCAAGGTTCGTGCTTGGCACAAAATTCCTTGAATGTCAAAGCTTTGTGGCGTTTCGCACCCCAAAAATGGCGCTGCCCACACGCACCATTGTACTGCCTTCTTCCACAGCCAAGGGCCAGTCGCCGCTCATGCCCATACTCAGGGTGTGCCACCCGGCCCCGCGTGCCGAGGCGACGGCCGCCATGGGTTGTTGCAATTCCTGAAACAAGGTGCGAAGCGACTTGAATTCACCACGCACCTGGGCTTGGTCGTCGGTGAAGGTGGCCATGCCCATCAAGCCCACTGGCCGCAGGTGCGGATACGCCTCCCACACTTCAGATTGTGCGAGGTCGTGAAGTTCTTCCGGACTGAACCCAAACTTCGAGGACTCAGAAGCGATGTGCACTTGAAGCAGGAGGTCGACGGTTCGGTCGAGCTTGGTCGCCTCCCGCTCCATCACGTCCAGGACTTTCACCCGATCGACACCGTGCACCAAATGCACGCATGGCAGGAAGTCCTTGATCTTGTTGGTTTGGATGTGGCCGATCATGTGCCACCGGATGTCTTGGGGCAGCCGTGCTGCTTTGCCGACCAATTCTTGCACGCGGTTTTCGCCGAAGTCGCGCTGGCCTGTGTTGTAGGCGGCCAGGAGGTCTTCGTCGGGTTTGGTCTTGCTGACAGCGACCAAATGCACTTCGTGGCCGGCCTCCTGAGCCTGCTCCTCCACCTGGGCTTGCACGGCGAGAAGGTTGTCCTTCACGGAATGACGGCCTGTCATGGCGCAGTGTTGAATTCGTGGATGAACAAGGCACTTCGAATTTTGGGCTCCACCCACGTGCTTTTTGGAGGGAGGGTGCCTTCGGCATCGGCCACGGCCCGGATGTCCGAGAACGGAATGGGGTGGATGAGCACGAGGATGCGGTCGGGATGGGCGCCCCCCTGCGCTTGCCATCCTCCCTCGGGACGCTGAGGTTCAGGCAGGTGCCGGAGGCGCTTGTCGTGACGCGCGTCGGCGATCCCCAAGATGTTCTCAAGAAGGTGGATGTTGACCCAATCGGCGTCCGTGGCGGCATCGCACCCTGGCCGCCGGGTGAGCGTCCACGATTCCCCTTGGAAGGACACTGTGATTTGACCTGGCCCGTGGGGGACTACGCATCCGCCTTCGGAAGGTTCCACGTTGCACACCCCTCGAAGGGACTGAAGCGCGTCGCGCCAGCCTTCTTCCGTCATGGAGACGTCGCACACTTCCTTGTGGAAGCCGAGGATGGTGAGGTCCTCTTCTGGCACAACCAAAGCCAAGATGTGCGCCGCTCCGGGCAGGTCAGGCCTGGCGTGGTGAAGCCGGTGAGACGATGCCAACCGGTGGTGGCCGTCGGCGAGGTAGAGCACGTCTTCCTGGCCCCAGGTGTCCGAGAAGGCCTTGCCGGAGGGGCTGTGCAATGGCACACGCCAAATCTCATGCCGCACCCCGTCGGCCGTCATGAAGTCGGTGTGGGCGGGGTGGGAGGTGGTCTCGGCCATCACCTTGCTGGAGGCTTGGGCGATCGCGCTGCCTTGCGGCCTGGCGCAGAGCACCGGCTCGGCATGGAAGCCCACGGCGTCCAAGAAGGAGGTGAATAGGGTTTCTCGAGAAGCGAGCGTTTGTTCATGCGTGCGCAGTCCACCTTCGGCACAGCGCGTGAGGTCCAGGTTGCACACCACCCCCGTCCAGCTGTGGCTCGACGTGGATTGCTTGTACACAAGCCATTCAGGTTCTTCAGACCCGACCAGCCACCCCCTCGATTTGAAGGTGTCGTATTCCGTGCGGACTTCCTCGAAGAAGGCGGACGTGCCGCGCGGCGTGTCGATGTCCCTCGACGCGTCGGGGTTGATGACCTGGATGTAGGAGTACGGGTTGTGCTTGAGCTTGTCCCGCAGTTCGTCTTTCTGGTAGCTCAAATACGACCGTGACGCCACCAAATGCGCCATGTGTCGCGGTGGGGTCACCGCGGCCAAAGGCGTCATCAGGGGGCGACGCTTGGTCATGCAAGCGCGTCGATTTGGGCCGCCAATTCAAGGCCGATGCGGTCTTGAGCTTCCCCTGTGGCTGCGCCAATGTGCGGGGTCAAGGCCACCTTGGAGTGGGCCAAGAGGTCGGCACGCGGCGCGGGTTCCCCCACAAACACGTCCAAGCCGGCTCCAGCAATGTCGCCCGCGTCCAAGGCCGCCATCAAGGCGTCTTCGTCGACGGACCCGCCGCGCGCCGCATTCACCAGGATGGCATGCGGCTTCATGGCCTTCAGTTGCGCCTCGCCAATTACGGCGCTGCCGTCGGCCTGGGCGGGCACATGAATGCTCACCATGTCGGCGTTCGCCAGCACATCTTCGAGGCTGTGAAGCGGGCAATCGACCGTCAAGGTTTGGCCACCGACGGTCAATTCCACCTTGCCGTGGTCCACAAATGGGTCGTGGGCAATGACCTTCATGCCACAGCCCAGGGCGTAGCTGGCCAGCGACCGGCCAATGCGGCCAAAGCCCACGATGCCGAGGGTCTTGCCCCGCAGCTCCGTGCCTTTGCCGTAGGCTTTCTTGAGTGTCTTGAATTCTTCCGCGCCGCGTCCAGGCATTTGGCGGTTGCTGTCTGCCAAGAAGCGGGCGCAGGAGAACAAGTGTCCCATCACCAGCTCCGCCACGCTCTGCGAGCTGGCCGCCGGGGTGTTGAACACGGTCAGACCTTTCCCACGTGCGTATTCCACGTCGATGTTGTCCATGCCGACCCCGCCACGGCCAATGAACTTCAAGGTAGGGCAGGCGTCGATGAGGGGTTGGCGAATCTTGGTCGCCGAGCGCACCAGCACCCCGTCGATGGCGTGCTCGTGAATGAAGGCTTCGAGTCGATCGGCGTCAACAAAGTCGGTGTGCAACGTGTGCCCGGCCGCGGTCAAGGCTGCGGCACCTGAGGGGCTGATTCCGTCGTTGGCAAGGATGTTCATGGGGTCAAAAGTTATCCGTGGTTGCGTTCAAATTCAGCCATGACGTCGACCAACACCTGGACGCTTTCCAGGGGAAGGGCGTTGTACATGGAGGCGCGGTATCCGCCGACGCTGCGGTGGCCTTTCAGGCCGTTGATGTGGGCTTGATTCCACGCGCTGTCAAACGCGGCGGCGTGGCTGTCGTCCAGCAGGCGAAACGTGGCGTTCATGTGGGAGCGGCTGCCCTCCTTGGCGTGGCCCTCAAACAGCGGGTTGCGGTCGATTTCACCGTAGAGCAACGCAGACTTGGCTTCGTTTCGGGCTTGGATGGCCGCCACCCCGCCTTGGGCCTTAAGCCAACGCAGGGTGAGGAGGGTGGTGTACACCGAGAACACCGGGGGCGTGTTGAACATGCTGTCTTTGCCCAGCTGCACGTCGAAGTCCAGGTAGGAGGGGATGCTTCGTCCGGCTTGGCCGAGACGCTCGCGGTCCACCGCGTACATCACTGCACCGGCAGGACCCATGTTTTTTTGGACACCTCCGTAGATCAACGCAAACGGCTCAGGATCGAACGTGCGGCTCAGGATGTCGGAGCTCATGTCGGCCACCAGCGGCACGTTGGACTTGGGCATCTGGGCGTATTGCGTGCCGAAGATGGTGTTGTTGGTGGTGATGTGGAGGTACGCGTTGTCCGCATCGACGTTCCCCACGTCGGGGATGTGGTTGTAGTTGTCCTCTTTGGACGACGTGATGACGTTCACTCGGCCTACATGCTTGGCTTCTTTGATGGATTTGGCGGACCATGTGCCGGTGTCGGCGTAGGCCGCTTGGCCGCCTTCGGGCAAGAAGTTCATGGCGGACGTCAAGAACGCCAAGCTGGCTCCACCTTGGAGGTACAAGACGTCAAAGCGGTTGGGCAGCCCGAGCAGCTCCTTGGTCAACGCCCGGCATTCTTCCATGGCGGCGACAAAGGCCTTGCTGCGGTGGGACATTTCGACCAAAGACAAGCCGTGGTCGTCCCAAGACTTCACCGCTTGGGAGGCTTGTTCCAACACTTCTTGAGGCAGGATGCAGGGGCCTGCGGAAAAATTGTGCACGTGCGACATGGGGACGGTTTAAGGTTGAATCAAAGGTCAGAAAGGGTGGGAACTGGGCGCACGTCTGGGTGCCCCGAGTTTTCCCAAGAATGGGGGGCGTTTGTGGAGAACGGAGCCATAAAAAAAGGCACGCGCGGGCGTGCCTTTGTTGCGGAAGCGTTGTAAGCGTCAGGGAGCAAGGTCATTCACCCGCGGCAAATGCCGTGATTTCGTCGCCAAGTGGATCTGCCCCACTGCCCAGTGCGGCCACCAATTGGCCTTTGCCGTCGACCAGGAATTTGTGGAAGTTCCAACGGACTTTGTGGTCGCCTGCACCGTTGAGGGCTTTCTGGGTCAGCCATGCGTACACGGGGTGTTGGTCGTCTCCTTTCACCTTCACCTTGGACATCATCTGGAAGCTCACGCCATAGTTCCGGGAGCAGAACTCCCGAATGTCGGAGGAGCTGCCTGGTTCCTGCATGCCAAATTGATTGCAAGGGAAACCGAGGATGACCAAGCCTTGGTCCTCGTACATGTCGTGCAATTGCTCCAGCGGCTTGTACTGAGGGGTGTACCCACAACGAGACGCCGTGTTGACGATGAGCACACGCTTGCCCTTGAGTTGGTTGAAGTCAAAGTCGTCGCCTTCCAAGGTGGTGGCGCTGAGGTTGTGAAAAGATGCCATGCCTGGGTTGGGGTTGTGCCAAGTGTTGGTGTTGAAGGTCTTCCAAGCCAAAAGTCCTGCGGCGCCGAGGACCAACGCGCCAGACGCAAAGGAGGTGGTCATGTTCATGGGGGAGCAACGCACGGGATTGCATTTTTGTTCAATGCATCCAATGGCGGCGAAGTCCGGCCGTGGGCAGCTTTCCAGCGACGGCCCGACGAAGGTCCCCTTGTTGGTCCAAAGCTTGAGGCAAACTGAGGTTGGGGAACCATGCAAGCACGGCCAAGCCCACCCCGGCAGACAGGGCAGATTCGGCCCACCATGTCCATGAAAGCAGCGCCATGGGGGCAACCACCACGACCGACAGAATGAGGCCTCCCCGCAAGGCGTGGAGCAAGGGAAACAACCGCAATTTCAGCCGAACCGACATCCAACTTACGGTGAGCAACCACTGGAGCACGGACGCCAGGACCACGGCCTTCGCAGCGCCCACGGTGCCATGTCCTTGATCCAAGTTCCACCACACACCGGCAGCGATGGCGGCCAGGAACACCACTTTGATGGCGATGCCTGCCGCGAGTCCGTCAAGTGCCCGCATGTTGGCGTCGCCCAGCTTGGTCAACGCGCGGAATGCCACCGCGGCGAACAACACCTGGACAATGGCCGCCGATTCTTCGAATCGAGGACCCAGGAACAACCATGTGACGCCCTCGGCTTGCCACACCAGCGCCACGGTGAGGGGCAAGGTCGCCAGCGCAATCAGGTGCATGCCTCGAAGCACCACACGCTGCATTTCTGGCAAGTTGTCTTGCAGGCTGGACAGGCCGCTGAAAAGCACGCTGTCGCCGAGCTTGCCAAGCACGGTGATGGGCTGCCCCATCAGGTGAACAGCACGGTCGTACATGCCCGTGGCCCTTGTGCCTAGGGATTCGCCCACCCACCACAGGTCCACCTTGGAGGCGGTGTAGGTGAGCAGGTTGAACGCGGTGCTTCGCGTACCGTAGCCAAGCAAAGAGGTCAGTTCTGAGCGTTGACATCCCTGGGAGACAGGGATGCGGGCAAGCCATATGTATCCGGCGCTGAGCACCAAGTTTTGGACCAGCAGGGCCGCCACGTAGGCCCAAATGCCCGCGCCGGCGAAGGCCAACCCCAGGCCCACCACCAAATTGCCCAGAACCATGCCTGTCAGGGCACATTGGGTCAGGGCCTTGAAATTCATGTCGCGGACCAGCAGGCTCCGGGACACCACGCTGATCCCTGAAATGACAAAACTCAGGGAAATCCAGCGCAGGACGGGCTGCAACACCGGGGTGTCGTAGTGGTGGGCGAACTCAGGCGCCGCGAGGTACATGGCCGCGAAGAACAGCAGCCCAAGAATCACGCTGAACCACCACGCAGAGGCCATGTGTCGGGCCGTGAGTTGGGGAAATTGCACGAGCGACGGGCCGATGCCCACCTGGGCGAAGATTTCGACGACGCCCACCACGATCAGCGCCAGGGCCATCACCCCAAAGTCCTCAGGTGCAAGCAAGCCCGCAAGGATGCGGATGTAGACGAGCTGCAGGACCACCTGCAGCAGGACGTTGAAGCTTTGCCAGCTCAGCGAAGCCCCCCACGAGGGCGTGCGGCCCTCTGGGTTCATCAGCGGGCGATGCTGACGGCGCGACGTTCGCGGATCACGGTGATTTTGACCTGACCGGGGTAGGTCATTTCGTTCATGATGCGCTGGCTGATGTCAAATGACAACTGGTCGGCCTGGTCGTCGCTCACTTGGTCGCTCTCGACCATGACGCGCAATTCGCGGCCCGCTTGGATCGCGAAGGACTTGGTGACCCCTGGGTATTCCAAGGCCAAATTCTCCAAGTCACGCAGCCGCTGGATGTACGCTTCCACCATTTCACGTCGGGCACCTGGACGCGCGCCGCTGATGGCGTCGCAAACCTGGATGACGGGCGACAGGAGGGAGGTCATTTCAATCTCATCGTGGTGCGCCCCTATGGCGTTGAGCACATCGGCCCGCTCGCCGGCTTTTTCGGCCAGCTTCATGCCCAGGAGTGCGTGCGGCAACTCGCTTTCCTCGTCGCTGACTTTTCCGATGTCGTGGAGCAAGCCCGCGCGCTTCGCCGCCTTTGCGTCGAGGCCCAATTCCGCAGCCATGGTGGCGCAGAGGTTGGCGACTTCGCGGCTGTGCTGAAGCAAGTTTTGGCCGTAAGAGGAGCGGTACTTCATGCGGCCCACCATCCGGACGAGCTCGCCCTTCATGTTGTGGATGCCCAAGTCGATCACCGTCCGCTTTCCAGTCTCGGCGATTTCTTCTTCAATCTTCTTGGTGACCTTGAACACCACCTCCTCGATGCGGGCAGGGTGGATGCGGCCGTCTGTGACAAGTTGGTGCAAGCTGAGGCGGGCGATCTCACGGCGCACAGGGTCGAAGCAGCTCAAGATGATGGCCTCGGGCGTGTCGTCCACGATGAACTCCACACCGGTCGCCGCTTCCAGCGCACGGATGTTGCGTCCTTCTCGTCCGATGATGCGGCCCTTGACGTCGTCGTTCTTGATCTGGAAGACCGATACGCTGTTCTCCACGCTGTGCTCTGTCGCGACGCGCTGGATGGTTTGGATGACAATCTTCTTGGCTTCCGCATTGGCCTTCTCCTTGGCCTCGTCGATGATGTCTTGCGCCTGAGAGGCTGCCATGGCACGGGCTTCAGACTTCATCTGATCGACCATGTTGGACTTGGCCTCTTCGGCGGTCATGCCGCTGAGCTTTTCCAAGGCTTCAATGGCTTTGGAGTGGTCGGTGTCGAGGTCCTTTTGCTTTTTCTCCAAGGCTCCCAAACGCTGGGTGAGCTTTTCTTGGTCCTTCTTGAGCTGGAGCTCTGCGTTTTTGTTTTGGTCGATGGAGCGCTGGAGGTTGCTCTCTGTCTTTTTGATGCGCTCCTGACGCTCGTTGAGTTTGCGATCCAGGTCTTTACGCTGGTCGGCCTGCTTCTCTTTGAGTTGGATGAATTTCTCCTTGGCCTGGAGGATTTTCTTTTCCTTGATGGATTCGCCTTTCAGTTCGGCTTCGCGGACAATGCTGTCTGCTTTTCCGGTGAGCACGCGCAAGAACAAAAAATAGCCTGCGCC
The DNA here is from genome assembly GCA_913041065.1 of uncultured Flavobacteriales bacterium. Lineage (GTDB taxonomy): Bacteria > Bacteroidota > Bacteroidia > Flavobacteriales_D > Sanyastnellaceae > UBA11663. Next base: position 2,320 of record CAJWII010000005.1, on the reverse strand, counting down.
GCTTCCGAGAAGCAATCCAGCTGCTGCTGCAATGATGGGTGACATGTCGTCGTGGGGTTCAATTCCGTCGTCAACGGTCGAGCGCGCTGTGGATGCGTTGCAGAAGGGAATCGATGTCGCCTTGAGGCCATTCCGGCCCACCGTCGCTTGACGCTTCTGGGGGCTTTTGGCTCTTGGATTGAACGGCAATTTGCAAGGCGACCATGGCCATGAGGTCGATCCTGTCGGTGATCGCGTATTGGCGCTTGAGGTCGCTGATTTGCTGTTCTACGGCCGCTGCGGCTTCACGCACGGTTTGAACTTCATCAGGGGAAAGTGTCAAGGGGTAAGTTCTCCCTCCGAGTGTGACTTCGAGCGTTTCCATGGTGTTCTTCACGCTTTCAGCAGCGCGATGCATTCGTCGATTTCTTCCACCAACGCGTCCAATTCTGCAGCGCTCATCGCCGGTTCAGGGGTGGGTTGGGGTTGAGTTTGGTTGGCCTCACGGACCATCTCCACTTCACGCAACTTCGTTTGGGCTTCCTCCAGCCTCGCATTCGCCTCGTGCAGTTCGCCCCTCAGGCCTGCGTGGGCCTCGAGCAAGCGTTCCACGGCGTGGAGCAAAGTCGTCAGTTGAGTTGGGGAAAAGGACATGGTTGTGAGTCCTAACAAAAGTAAGGGAGCGCCCGGGACTTTGGTGGGATTGCTCCACGTAGTTTTGCAACATGCGGACGTTTGAAACACAAATCGGCAGGTTTGAGGCTTGTTTTTCTATCTGCCACATGTTGTGTGTGTTGGGTGTTTTTTCTTCGAGTTCTTCTTTGGGGCAAGTTGCCCAAAGTCAGCGTGCGAAGCAATTCAAAACGACCCATGAATGGACGGATCCCTTGACTGTGCCGTTGGTCTTGAGCGGCAACTTTGGAGAGCTCCGTGGCAACCATTTCCACACGGGCCTTGACATGAAAACCCAAGGGAGGGAGGGCTTGCCTGTGCTCGCCTCGACCGACGGGGTGCTGGCCCGCGTCAAGATGTCCCCTTGGGGCTACGGCAACGCGCTGTACCTCGAGGGTCCAGACGGCATCACCACGGTCTACGCCCACCTTCAGGGGTTCGCCCCTGAAGTGCAGGCATGGGCGGTGGCGCGCATGTACAAGGGGAGGTCTTTGGGGTTGGACGCGATGCCCCCAGCCTCGGCAGGGTTGACTTTTCAGTGCGGAGACACCTTGGGGTGGAGCGGCAATTCTGGCGGAAGCGGCGGGCCCCACTTGCATTTTGAGGTTCGGGACACGCCGTCCCAGCATCCGTTGAATCCCCTGCAGGGCTGGGTGGCCAAATCCGATTCATGGCCACCTTCGGCGCCGACATGGTGGCTCGAATCCGAGCGCGGCCTGGTGTCCATGCCTGCAAATGGCCAGGACACCGTGGTTGTGGAGGACGAGGTCCGCGTCTCCATTGAGGCGTACGACCGTTTGGACGGCGCGTCCAACATCTGCGGCATCCATACCCTGCATGCGGTGTTGACAGATGGCCAGGGCGACGTGCAGTGGACGCATCGCTTTGGGCTGGACGAACTGAATTTTTCCGTGAACAAGGACATGAACGCGCACACGCTTTATCCGGTGTGGGCGCAGGAACGAGATCAGGTGCACCGCCTTCACCGCCTTCCAGGCAATCGCCTCGGCATTTATGCAGGTGCGTCGGAAGGCGCTGTGGCCCTGGACAGCGGGGAAGTGGCCACGCTGGATTGCACCGTGTGGGACGTGGCAGGAAACCAAACAGCCCGAACCTTGGTGCTGAGGGGTGGAGCGTCTGCGTTGCCATGGACAGGGATGGAATTCGAGGGCGCCTCGCCTCAAGTCATGTCGCCCAGCGTATCGCTCACCCTGTCTGCGTCCCAAGCCACCTTGTCGTGGGACGACAAAACCTTCTTTGAGCCCACTGAAGTGGGATGGCGCGTCGATTCCACTGGGCTGTCTGCCTTTGTGTGGCCGGAATTTGAGGCGTGGCGTGGCAAGGTGGATGTGGCTTGGAAGATGCCGAGTCCTGAGGTGGTCTGGGGGATCAGTGGGGCGGCTTTGCCGCAGGACGCATGGCCCACCACCCAGTGGGTGTCGGTGCATGAGGTGGAAGGCCAAATCAAACACGCCGTTCCTGCCCAAGTCCAAGAAGGCACATGGCGCATGGCGCTGCCCGGCGGTGGCGCTTGGCGCATGGTGCGTGACACCTTGGCGCCCAAGGTCATTCCTTACCACAGCGGCACGCCGCTGGTCCGGGGCGGAGATGTGGTTTGGTTTGTGGAAGACCTCCTCGCAGGGGTGGAAACGTTGACGTTGACAATCGA
>CAJWII010000004.1 GCA_913041065.1 uncultured Flavobacteriales bacterium | reverse complement strand
AGTCTTTTTGGGCGCAGCCTTCTTGGCTGCGGGCTTCTTGGCCGCAGGCTTCTTTGTAACTGCTTCCTTTGCAGGAGCCGCTTCCGCATCCTTCTTGGGCGCTGCCTTCTTGGCGGTGGCCTTCTTGATGTCGGTGATTTTGATTTCCGTCAAGGACGCGCGGAAGCCGTTGAGCTTCTGGTATCCTTTGCGACGCTTTTTCTTGAAGACAAGAACCTTGTCTCCTTTCAGGTGCCGTTCAACGACGGCGTGGACGGCCAAGCCGTCTACCGCGGGGGCGCCAACAGTTACGTCACCACCTTTGTCGACGAGGAGCACTCGGTCAAACTTGACCTTCTTGCCCTCCTCTGCGTCGAGGCGGTTGACGAACATCTGCTGGTCTTTCTCTACCTTGTATTGGTGCCCTGCGATCTCTACGATTGCATACATGAGGATTGAATTTTTCCCACAAAGGGAGCGCAAAGATAGTGGGAAAGTCTGAAACCCCCAAACCGTCAGAGGGCCTTTTCCGAGGCCTTTCGCCCACCTCGATTCACAAGCCAAACCCCCATCAACACGACCGTCCCGCCCAATAGGTGCCAACGCGTCAAGGGCTCTTGATCAAGCCACCCCCACATCGTGGCGAAGAGGGGAATGATGTACGTGACGGTGCTTGCAAACAGGGCGCTGGTGCGTTGAATGATGCGGTTGAAGGCCACCAAGGCCAGGCCCGTTCCGACCACAGCGAGCACCACCATGGCCCACAACCCTCGAAGGCCGTCCGGGTGGGTGAACGCCAAGGTGGGCAGGTCTCCTGACAGGCCCAACGCCGCCGCGGGCAACCCCATCAACCCCAGGGCCAATGCCGCAACGCCGGCGGCAGGCACGGCGTGGAGTTTGTGTCGAATCACGTTCACACTGACCCCGTAGCATACCGTGGCCGCGAGCACGCGCCCCGCCCCGCCGAGGGCTTCTTGACCCAGCACGTCGCCCATGCCGGGCTGGAAGGCCAATATGGCAGCCCCCACCAACCCCACGGCAATGCCGGCCATCTGCAGGGCGTGGGCCCGGGTCTGGAAGAGCAGCACCCCCACGATCAGGGTGAACATGGGCGTGAGGGCGTTGAGCATGCCGGCCACGGAGGAGGGGATCAAGGTTTGGGCTGTGGTGAAGAAATACGCAGGAAGCATGTTGCCCAATCCGCCTACAACGAGGAGCCAGGGCAAGTTCTGGCGCGTGAGGTAGGTGCGGTGGGTCCACGCCAATGGGGCCATGGCCAATCCGGCGATCGCGATGCGGCCCAGGGCGACGTCCAAGGCGAGGAAAAGACGCTCTCCGGCGGTGTCGAATAACGCCATCTTCATGAGGATGAAGGAGCTGCCCCACACAAACCCAAGCGCCAACAGCGCCAGCCACATTTTGGAGTTGGAGGTCCCCATGAGGTTGCAAAATTAGCACAAGGCCCATGGTGTCGCCCGGGGACCCGCTATCTTTGACTCATGCGAATCCCCTCTCTCCTTTGCACAATGCTGGCCCTCATCTGGATGTCGTGTGGAGGCCCTTCTGCCGACATGGTTCCCACGGTCTACGAAGAGACCCGCGTGGAGGGTGCCATCGAACGCACGGTGGCGGAGATGTCCGTTCAAGGCATGATGTGCGAAGTGGGGTGTGTGGCCAAAGTGCGCAAGGAGCTGCTCGAAGTTCCTGGCGTGGCGACGGCCACCATCGACTTTGAAAAGGACCGGAGCGTGAATGTGGCGAAAGTGGAGTACGACCCTGCGGTGGTGGACGCAGAGGCGCTCGTGGCCAAAGTGACGGCCATCGGGGACGGCATGTACCCGGTGGAACGCATGGCGGTGACCCACTTTGGCGAGGTCGAAGTCCAGCCATGACCCGACTCCTCCTGCCCCTTGCTCGGGCGTCGTTTTGGTTGGCCTTGCTCGTGGTGCTTGCGGGGAGTGTCGTGCGCATGACCGGCAGTGGCATGGGTTGCCCGGATTGGCCCAAGTGTTTCGGCCTGCTTGTCCCGCCCACCGATGTCGCCCAAGTGACCTACACCCCAGGAGAGTCCTACGAGGCGGGGCGCATGCTGTTGATGGAGGACCAATTTTGGGTGGCCCAAACCGACTTGGTCGCTGTGGATTTCCAGGCGGAGCAAGCCCAGGGTGCATGGTCGCCCTACACCAAACATGACTACGCCATGTTCAACCCGCTGCACACGTGGGTGGAATTCATCAACCGCATGCTCGGGGCGCTGGCGGGCCTTCCTGCGTTGCTTTTGCTCGGGACGGCGATGCTGGCGGGTGATCTCCGAACGACGTTGTTGGCCTTGCTTGGCGTTCTTGCCCTCGGGTTTGTGGCGTGGCTGGGCAAGCTTGTGGTGGACGGCAACTTGATCCCGCATAGCATCACGATCCACATGCTCGGAGCCTTGGCCATCCTGGCCATCGACAGCGTCATCATCCAGAGGTTGAAAGGACTGACTGTACGTTGGCACCGGTCCGCGCGTTGGGGCTTGATGCTGGCCTTGGTGGTGACTTTGGCCCAAATCGTCACCGGCACCGAAGTCCGCGAGCTTGTCGACGTGTTGCTGAAGCAAGGGTTCGACAGGCCCGACTTGGCCACTTCTATGGCCTCCAGTGAAGTGCTGTACCTCATCCATCGTTCGGGGTATTGGGTGGTCATGGCCGCCCACCTGTTTTGGATTTGGCGCATGGGGCCGTTCGGCAAGCGCCACGTGCTGCGTGCCCGCAACGCCACCCTTCTGCTCCTCGTGGCGCAACTGTGCACGGGCCTGCTCTTCGCCTACGGCGCCTTTCCTGCTTGGGCCCAACCCATTCACCTCGTGATGGGGGTGGGCTTGTTTTTGACCACCTGGGGGTTGTTCTGGCGGACCACGTCGTCCTGAACTTAGCCCTTAAACTCAACACAAGTCCATGGCCGCCACCGAAACCACCAACCTCGCTTTGGGCTATACGGCCCCCGACTTTTCACTTCCCAACGCCACCAAAGAAGGCATGGTCCGCGCCAAGGACGTGTTCGCAGGTCAGCCAACCGTGGTCGTGCTCATGTGCAACCACTGTCCATTTGTGATTCACTTGCTGGAGTCGTTCGTGGCGTTTGCGGCGGATTTCAAGGTGCGGGGAGTGGACGTGGTGGCGATCTCAAGCAACGACGTGGCGAATTATCCGCGGGACAGCTTTGAGCACATGCAAGCGCCAGCCCAACGTCATGGCTTCACCTTCCCTTACTTGTACGACGAGTCCCAGGAGGTGGCCCGCGCGTACAATGCGGCGTGTACTCCAGATTTCAGTGTGTTCGACCGCGACTCGAAGTGCGTCTACCGCGGGCAATACGACGGGTCCCGACCAGGCAACGACGTGTCCGTGACTGGCAACGACCTCCGGGGCGTTGTCGATTTGTTGTTGGCAGGGGAGGAGGTGCCTTCGACAGGCCAAGCGCCGTCGCTCGGCTGCAACATCAAATGGAAGGGATGAGCACAAAAAAGGCCCCCATCAGGAGGCCTTTTTTCGCAGAAATTGTCGCTGGAATCAGCCGCTGCACATCTCGCAGTCGGGGCCGTTTTCGATGCTGCACGCTTGCACTTGCTGCTCGTAGGTCATCTCCTCAGGCTTGGCTGACGCAGCGGCTTGCTCGCCTTGAGGCTGTTCCTTGTACTTCTTGTCCACGGTGAACTTGATGGCGTCGGTGGCCGCCTTCGTGCGGAGGTAGTACATGCCGGTCTTCAAGCCTTTCTTCCACGCGTAGAAGTGCATGGACGTCAACTTGGAGTTGTTCACGTTCTCCATGAAGATGTTGAGCGACTGGCTCTGGCAGATGTACGCGCCACGGTCGGCCGCCATCTCGAGGATGGACTTCTGGGAAATCTCCCAGGCTGTGCGGTACAAGACCTTGAGGTTTTCAGGAATCTCAGGGATGTTCTGAATGGAGCCGTTGGCCGCGATGAGGCGGTTCTTCATGTCGTCGTCCCACAAGCCCAGCTTGGTCAAGTCGCGCAACAAGTGCTTGTTCACCACGATGAACTCTCCTGAGAGGGTGCGACGGGTGTAGATGTTGCTTGTGTAAGGCTCGAAGCACTCGTTGTTGCCGAGGATTTGGGCTGTGGATGCGGTGGGCATGGGGGCCATGAGCAACGAGTTGCGCATGCCGTGCTCCTTGATTTCGTCCTTCAAGATGTCCCACTCCCAGCGGTCGGATGGTTTCACGCCCCAAAGGTCAAACTGGAGCTTGCCTTCGCTGGCGGGTGAGCCTTCAAACGTCTCGTACGCCCCCTCCTCCTTGGCCATGTCCTTGGACGCGGTGCAGGCGGCGTAGTAGATGGTCTCGAAGACGTCTTTGTTCAGCTGGCGCGCTTCGTCGCTGTCGAAGGGGAAACGCATCAAGATGAACGCGTCCGCCAACCCTTGCACGCCCAAGCCGATGGGACGGTGGCGCATGTTGGAGTTGCGCGCCTCGGGGATGGGGTAGTAGTTCCGGTCGATGACTCGGTTGAGGTTGCGCGTCACACGGTAAGTGACTTCGAAGAGCTTGTCGTGGTCGAACGTGCGGTCCTCCTTGACAAACTTGGGGATGGCGATGGAGGCCAAGTTGCACACCGCCACTTCGTCGGGTGAGGTGTACTCGATGATCTCGGTGCACAAGTTGGACGAGCGGATGGTGCCCAAATTCTGCTGGTTGGACTTTCCGTTGGCGGCATCCTTGTAAAGCACGTAAGGGGTGCCAGTCTCCACTTGGCTTTCGAGGACCTTGAACCACAAGTCTTGCGCCTTGATGGTCTTGCGTCCTTTGCCTTCTGCTTCGTACTTGGTGTACAGTGCTTCAAACTCGGGTCCCCAGCTGTCGGCCAGGCCTGGGCATTCGTTGGGGCACATGAGCGTCCAGTCGCCATTCTCTTCGACACGCTTCATGAACAGATCGGGGGTCCACAAGGCGTAGAACAAGTCGCGGGCGCGCTGCTCTTCCTTGCCGTGGTTCTTGCGAAGCTCGAGGAAGTCGAAGATGTCGCTGTGCCAAGGCTCGATGTAAATCGCAAAGGAGCCTTTGCGCTTGCCGCCCCCTTGGTCCACGTAACGTGCGGTGTCATTGAAGACGCGCAACATGGGGACAATGCCGTGGGATGTGCCGTTGGTGCCTTTGATGTGGGAGCCGGTGCCGCGGATGTCGTGTATGGCCAAGCCGATGCCTCCTGCGTTTTGCGAGATTTTCGCGCATTGTTTGAGCGTATCGTAGATGCCGGAAATGCTGTCCTCTTTCATGGTCAGCAAGAAGCAGCTGGACATCTGGGGCTTGGGGGTGCCTGCATTGAACAGGGTGGGCGTGGCGTGCGTGAACCAGCCTTCGCTCATCATGTTGTACGTCTCGATGGCGCTCTCCATGTCGTCCTTGTGGATGCCGACAGCCACACGCATGAGCATGTGTTGCGGGCGCTCGGCGATCTCTCCCTTGATCTTGAGCAAATACGAACGCTCGAGGGTCTTGAATCCGAAGAAGTCGTAGTTGAAGTCCCGGTCGTAGATGATGCTCGAGTCGAGCAATTCGGCGTTCTTCTGGATGATCTCCCACACGTCGTCGGCAATCAAGCTTGCGTTCTCACCGGTGACAGGGTCCACGTAGTTGTGGAGGTCCTCCATGGTTTCGGTGAACGACTTCTTGGTCGCCTTGTGCAAGTTGCTCACCGCGATGCGGCTGGCGAGCTGCGCGTAGTCCGGGTGGGTCACGGCGTTGGTTGCTGCGACTTCGGCGGCGAGGTTGTCAAGTTCGGTCGTCGTCACGCCGTCGTACACCCCCTCGATGACGCGCATGGCGACTTTGGTGGGGTCTACAGCAGCGTGCAAGCCGTAGCACAGCTTTTTGATGCGGGCTGTGATCTTGTCAAACTGGACCGGTTCATTTCGGCCGTCGCGCTTCAATACATACATGCGAAGAGGAAAGAGAGGGTTGGGGAGAGGTTCGAATCAGGAGGACATCAGAAGTCCGCGTCGAGGCTGAAGCTGTTGTCTTCCTCGGAAGAGTTGTTGAGGACACCGGCCTTTTGATATTCACCGACGCGCTTCTCGAAGAAGTTGGTCTTGCCCTGGAGGCTGATCATGTCCATGAAATCGAAGGGGTTGGTCACGTTGAAGACCTTTTCGTTGCCGAGTTCGACCAACAGGCGGTCGGCCACAAATTCGATGTACTGGCTCATGAGGTCGGCATTCATGCCGATCAAGCGCACAGGCAACGCTTCACAAATGAATTCCTTTTCAATGGCCACCGCGTCGAGGATGATTTTCTCGATTGTCTTCTTGGGCAGCTTGTTCACGATGTGGTCCGTGTACAACATGCACGCGAAGTCGCAGTGCATGCCCTCGTCGCGGCTGATGAGCTCGTTGGAGAAGCTCAAACCTGGCATGAGGCCGCGCTTCTTGAGCCAGAAGATGGAGCAGAAGCTGCCTGAGAAGAAGATGCCCTCCACCGCGGCGAAGGCCACGATGCGCTCGGCGAAGCTGCCGTTCTCGATCCACTCGAGGGCCCAGTTGGCCTTTTCCTTGACGCAATCGAGGGTTTCGATGGCGTTGAACAACTTGTCTTTCTCGGCCTTGTCCTTGATGTAGGTGTCGATCAACAACGAGTAGGTCTCGCTGTGGATGTTCTCCATCATAATTTGGAAGCCGTAGAAAAACTTCGCCTCGGTGTACTGCACTTCGGCCACGAAGTTCTCCGCGAGGTTCTCGTTCACGATGCCGTCGGAGGCGGCAAAGAAGGCCAGGATGTGCTTGACGAAGTAGCGCTCGTCGTCGTTGAGCTTGTCGTTCCAGTCGACGATGTCGGCCGCCAAGTCAATCTCTTCCGCAGTCCAGAAGCTCGCCTCGGATTTCTTGTAGAAGTTCCAGATGTCGTTGTGCTCGATGGGAAACAGGACAAAGCGGTTGGGGTTGTCCTCCAAAATGGGTTCCACCACCGCGGTGTTTTCAGGCAACACCTCCTCGATGGCAGTTTGTTTGTTGTCGATGGCTTCTTCGTTGTGGTTATCGATGTTGTCCATGGTCGTGGGTTTTCTTGAAGGTTCCCTGTCCAAATGTTCAGGGGAGGGTGGGGCCGGCTGCGAGGGTTGAGGTCGCAGACGAATTGAGGTTTGGCTGTGTAGGCTAAAGGGGTGCTTTATGAGTGGCAAATGGAATGCCTCTCAGCAGCCCTTCAAAGAAACTTCGCAACCCCATTAGCGGGCAAATTGAAAAGTTCACAATCGCCCAGAGTTCTTAACAATCGCCCTCCGACACCGCTTAAAATTGTCTGACAATCAGCACAAAGGGAGGTGTTGCGTGTGCTTGAAAATACCTGGAAAAGGTGATGGGGAGTTGTTTTTTTGGCACGGTTTTTCGTGCAACGATTTTTGGAAAACCCCCGGGTGGTTCACGTTGTACTTTTGTGTCATGCTTGCAAAGCTTTTCAAGGCCTTTGTCGGGGACAAATCGGCCAGCGACATCAAAGAGGTTCAGCCCGTTGTGGACCGGGTGAAAGAGGCGGAAAAATCGTTGGGGAACTTGTCCGCGGATGACCTGCGAGGCCTCTCCTCAGACTTGCGTGAACGCATTCGGAAACACGTCGAGTCGGAATTGACCCAGATCGATCTGTTGCATGCCCAAGCGGCAGAACTTCCGTTGTCTCAGCTGGACCAAAAGGAGGCGCTCTTTGAGCAAATCGACGCCTTGGAGCTTCAGGTGAACGAAAGGTTGGAAGAGGTGCTGGAAGAAGTGATGCCCGAGGCGTTTGCCTTGGTGAAGGAGACGGCGCGCCGCTTCTCGGCGGAAGGCGATGTGGAGGTGACCGCCACCGAATTGGACCGAGAGATTGCTGCGTCGCGTGACCTGGTGCGTGTCGAGGGGGACAAGGCCTGCTGGGCCAAGTCCTGGACGGCTGCGGGGTCGGAGGTGACGTGGGACATGGTCCACTACGATGTGCAGCTGATTGGAGGCGTTGCCCTCCACCGCGGCAAGGCGGCGGAGATGCAGACGGGGGAAGGAAAGACCCTGGTGGCCACGCTGCCGGTGTTCCTCAACGCCCTGGCAGGACGTGGCGTTCACGTGGTGACCGTCAACAACTACCTCGCACGTCGCGACGCCGAGTGGATGGGTCCGCTCTACGAATTCCATGGATTGACCGTAGACTGCATCGACAAGCACCAACCCAACAGCGAGGCGCGTCGTCAGGCGTACAAGTGCGACGTGACGTTCGGCACCAACAACGAGTTTGGGTTCGACTACTTGAGGGACAACATGGCCACACGGCCTGAACAACTCGTGCAGCGCAAGCACCACTTCGCCATTGTCGATGAGGTCGACTCGGTGTTGATCGACGAAGCCCGGACCCCACTCATCATCAGCGGACCGACGCCCAAAGGCGATGAGCACGAATTTGACCAGCTCAAGCCCAGGGTGGTCAGCATTGTCAAGGTGCAGCAGCAGGCGGCCCAAGGGTTCTTGTCCGACGCCAAGAAGCTGTTGGTGGACGGGGCTTCGAAGGACGACATTGAAGCTGGCGGGTTGGCGTTGTACCGGGCGTTCCGAGCTTTGCCCAAGAGCAAGCCACTTATCAAGTTTTTGAGCCAAGACGGCATGCGTCAGCAACTCCTCAAGACAGAGGGGTATTACCTCGCGGACAACCAGCGGGAGATGCACAAGGCCGACGCGGAGCTCTTCTTCGTGATCGACGAAAAGCAGAATCAAATCGAGCTCACCGAGAAAGGCATCGAGTACCTCGTCCGAAACATGGAGGACGAGCACTTCTTCACGATGCCGGATTTGGCCACAGAATTGGTCGGCATCGACAACAGCGAGTCGGGGGAAGAGGAAAAGCTCGAGAAGAAGCAACAACTCATGCAGGACTACGGCGTCAAGAGCGCCCGCATCCATAGCATGAACCAGCTTCTGAAGGCCTACACCTTGTTCGAGAAGGACATCGAGTACGTGGTGATGGACAACAAGGTCATGATTGTCGACGAGCAGACCGGCCGCATCATGGACGGCCGCCGTTACAGCGACGGGCTGCACCAGGCCATCGAGGCCAAAGAAGGGGTGAAGGTGGAAGCCGCCACGCAGACCTACGCCACGGTGACGCTCCAGAACTACTTCCGGATGTACCACAAGCTGGCTGGCATGACCGGAACGGCGGAGACGGAGGCGGGCGAGTTTTGGGACATCTACGGGTTGGACGTGATGGTCATTCCGACCAACCGCCCCATCGCGCGGAAGGACCGGGACGATTTGGTCTACAAGACGAAGCGTGAGAAGTTGAACGCCGTCATCGACGACGTGGTGGAGTTGAGCAAGCAAGGGCGTCCTGTGCTGGTCGGCACGACGACCGTTGAAATCAGCGAACTGCTCTCGAAAATGCTTGGCATGCGCAGCATCAAGCACCAAGTGCTCAACGCCAAAATGCACCAACGTGAGGCGGAGGTGGTGTCCGAAGCCGGCAAGCCCGGCACAGTGACCATCGCCACCAACATGGCGGGTCGAGGCACGGACATCAAGCTGTCCAAGGAGGTGAAGGACGCTGGTGGATTGGCGATCATCGGCACTGAACGTCACGACAGCCGGCGGGTGGACCGCCAATTGCGAGGCCGCTCAGGCCGTCAAGGAGACCCTGGGTCGAGCCAGTTCTACGTGAGCTTGGAGGACGACCTGATGCGGCTCTTTGGCTCGGAGCGCGTGAGCAAGATGATGGACCGGATGGGCCACAAAGAAGGGGAGGTCATCCAAGCCGGCATGATCACCAAGAGCATCGAGCGGGCCCAAAAGAAGGTGGAGGAGAACAACTTCGGCATCCGGAAGCGCCTCTTGGAGTACGACGATGTGATGAACGCCCAGCGTGAAGTCATCTACAAACGCCGCCGCAACGCCCTGCACGGCGACCGCATCCGTACCGACATCGCCAACATGTTCTACGAGCTCATCGAAGCTCACGTGCTGGCGACGCATCCCGAGAAGGACTACGAGGCCTTCCGAATGGCCTTGTTGAGCGACTTTGGCATCGAGCCCACGGTGGACGTCGACGGGTTTGCGTCGGGGAAGCCGGAGGAGTTGGCGTATCAGACCTACCTGCGTGCAGAGGAGTTGTACCAGGCCAAGTTGGTGGACCTTGCCCAGCGCGCCCACCCGGTGATTCAACGCGTGCACGACGACGAGAAGAACGACTTCAAGAACATCTTGGTCCCGTTCACCGACGGACGCAAGACCCTTCAGGTCGGCGCGGACATCGAGCAGAGTGTCTTGACCGAGGGCAAGAGCGTGCTTGACACCTTGGAGAAGGCCGTGGTGCTCGCCATCATCGACCAACACTGGAAAGAGCACCTTCGCGACATGGACGACCTGAGGAGCAACGTGCAGCATGCGCGCTTTGAGCAAAAGGATCCGCTCCTCATTTACAAGTTTGAGTCGTACGAGCTGTTCCAAAAAATGGTCCAAAAGGTCAACGCCCAAGTGGCGTCGTTCTTGATGAAGTGCACCATTCCGACCGGCGCGTCGGCCCAACAGCCCCGTCAAGCCCCTCGACCCTCTGCGGCGCCTCGTGTGCAGGAACAGAAGGCCGGGGTTCAGAACACCGCCGAGCAAGGTTCCGCAGCTCGTGCCGCGGTCGCGCAAGGCGGGATGCCTCGTCCAGGGGGCATCGCCCCCGGTCGCATGCCCCAACAGCGCCCGCCACGTCCTCAGCCTGTCGCACCCATTCGCACCGACAAGAAGATTGGTCGCAACGAGATGGTGACCATTCGGAAGGGAAGCGAGGTGCAAACCTTGAAATTCAAAAAGGCAGAGCCTTTGTTGAGCCAAGGGTGGCTTCTTGAAGATTCTTGAGGGCGACAACCGTCATTCATGACACTCCCGCCTCTTTCTTGCGACACCCCGTCTTTCGAGGCGTTGCGCGAAACCTTGTCTTTGCTTCATCAGAGGAGCGCCCCCAACTGGGGCACCATGAATGCGGCGCAGATGTTGCGGCATTGTTCCAGGTTCATGGACTTGTACCTCGGTAGAATCGCCGTCCCCGGGTGGGCTCGTCTGCTTTCTAGGCTCATCGGGCCGCTGTTTTTGAGGTCGTTCCTCACCAAACCTATTGGCGCCACCCCGCGCAACTTGGGCACCATGCCGGCCATCAAGGCCCGACCAGGGTCGGAGTTGGACTTCGACGAGGAAGTCGCCCGGTTCTTGAAGGCCCTGGCGGACGTCGAGGCCTTGGGTGGTGTTGTGCAGCACGCCATGTACGGAGCGATGAAAGCGGAGGACGCCAAGGCGTTGGTGCGCCACCATACGACACACCACTTTCACCAGTTCCAGCTGGTCTGAATTGAGGGGAGGTCAGCTTCGTGATTTGGGCCCAAAGGCCAAATCGCCGGCATCTCCCAACCCCGGTACGATGTACCCGCGCTCGTCCAAAGTGGGGTCCACACCGCCCACAAGGAAGGCGGTTCCTTCCGGCAGCCAAGCTTGGGCGTTGCGCAACCCGTCTCGGCTGGCGATGGCGCTCACCACATGAAGTTGATCCGGCGCGCCTTGCTCGCATAGGGCGTCGTATGCAGCCTGCAGGGAGGCTCCCGTAGCCAGCATCGGATCCACCAGCACAAGTTGCCTTCCGGCCACGCTTGGCGCACCAAGGTATTCGACTTCAATGTCGAACCCCCGATCGTGGTGTTTTCGGTAGGCCGACACAAACGCCGAATCCGCCTTGTCCCACACGTCCAGCATCCCCTGATGAAGGGGCATGGCGGCCCTGAGGATGCAGGCCAGCACAGGCTGCCCTGACGGGACGCGTTCGGTGGCTTCCCCCAAAGGGGTTTGGCATGCCACTTCCGCCATCTCCCAAGATTGCGCCAGGGCGCTGCCCAATTCTCGGCCCAAGCGTTGCATGTTCCACCGGAAGGCGGCCTTGTCCTGGTGTGCGGACGCATCTCGAAGGTTCAACAGGAGTTGGCCGGCCATGCCCGGATGTTCGTTCAGAATGCGCACGGAAGATGCCATGCGCCCAAAGTACATCAAGGTGTTCTCGTGTGGCTTAGCTTGACGGACGAACACCACCTCACTTTCTCATGAACACGACTTTCTCGACGCTCGACAGCCTCATTTTCGCCGCCTACGCCTTGCTGATTTTGGGTGTGGGCCTTTGGGTGTCCAGGTCCAAAGACGGCCAAGAAAAAAGCGCCGAAGACTACTTCTTGGCGAGCAAGAGCTTGCCATGGTGGGCCATTGGCGCCAGTTTGATTGCGGCCAACATCAGCGCCGAGCAATTCATCGGTATGTCTGGAAGTGGTTTCACGTTGGGGTTGGCCATCGCGTCTTACGAGTGGATGGCGGCGCTGACGCTGCTTGTCGTGGGAAAATTCTTGCTGCCCATTTTCATCGAGAAGGGCTTGTACACGATTCCAGAATTTGTGGAGAAGAGGTACAGCCCGCAGCTCAAAACCATCCTGGCCGTCTTTTGGATCGGTTTGTACGTGTTTGTTAACCTCGCCTCAGTCTTGTATTTGGGGTCGTTGGCTTTGGAGACCATCATGGGTGTCCCCATGGTCTTCGGGGTCTTGGGGCTCGCCTTGTTTGCGGCGGCCTACAGCCTGTACGGTGGGTTGAGCGCGGTGTCCTGGACCGACGTCATCCAGGTGGTCTTCCTCGTGATGGGAGGTTTGGTCACGACGTATTTGGCGCTGGACACCGTGTCAGGCGGAGCCGGCATGTGGGCGGGCATGCAGGCCTTGATGGACGCTGCACCGGAGCGCTTTGTAATGATCCTCGAACGCGGTCATCCCCAATACAACAACCTCCCAGGCATTGGGGTGCTGGTTGGGGGCATGTGGGTGGCCAACCTGTATTACTGGGGCTTCAACCAATACATCATTCAGCGCACGCTCGCCGCCAAATCGCTGAAAGAGGCCCAACGCGGCATCCTCTTTGCTGCAGGCCTCAAGCTGATCTTGCCGCTGGTGGTGGTGCTTCCGGGCATCGCCGCGTTTGTGATGGTGAACGATCCTGCCGTGATGTCGGCGCTGGGCGAAGACGCCACCCAGAACATGCCCTCCCTCTCCGAGGCGGACAAGGCGTATCCTTGGCTGCTCCAATTCCTGCCAACAGGCCTCAAAGGTTTGGCATTTGCGGCATTGACGGCCGCCATCGTGTCGTCGTTGGCGTCCATGTTGAACTCCACGTCCACCATTTTCACCATGGACATCTACAGGCAGCACATCCGTCCAGATGCGGACGACCGGACCACCGTGAATGTGGGGCGGCTGTCGGCGGCGGCCGCGCTGGCGTTGGCGGCATGCATGGCGCCGCTCCTCGGGGGCATCGACCAGGCCTTTCAGTTCATCCAAGAATACACCGGGGTCGTGAGCCCGGGCATCTTGGCGGTTTTTCTGATGGGCCTTTTTTGGAAAAAAGCCACAAACCGAGGGGCCATTTGGGGTGCACTTCTGAGCATTCCAGTGGCCATGTATTTCAAGGTGGCCCCCAAGGGATGGTCAGAGAGCCTTTTGTTTTTGGACCTGCCCTTCTTGGACCAAATGGGCTTGACGTCCTTGATCACCATGGGCATCATCGCCTTGATGAGTGCACGCGGCGGCCGCGGCACCCACGACGCCAAAGCGATTGAGTTGTCGCGCGACACTTTCCGCACCGAGGGATTGTACAACGTTGGGGCCTTTGCTGTTTTGCTCGTCTTGGTGGCGCTCTACGCCATGTTCTGGAGCTGAAATCGTGGGGTCAAAACCCACTGAACAGGTTGGCGCCGCCAGAGCCGCCGCCCACGTCGGCTGGAGCTAGCACCTTCAACCCTGCGCGCGCATGCACCAAGCGGGCGAATTGCCGACTCGTTTCAGGGGTGTGCACGCTGTCCGGCTGGTGGACCAGGAGGTGAAATTCTTCCAACCCCTCGTCTTGCCAGGAAGCAATGCGCTGCGCCCACGCGTCCAGGCGTGCCTCGTCCGAGGCGTGGCCTTCGTACCCCCCGAACCGGACCAACACAAACGGCGCCGTGACACGCATGTGCAAGGCGTCGCGACGGCCCGCGGTGTCGCTGATGACGGCCCCCATGCCCAAATCTTTCATGAGCCCCCAAACCGCCTCGGCCTCAGGGCAACCTTCAAACCACCCTGGATGCCGGAACTCTACGGCCACCTTCAGTTCACGCGGCCATTTGGCCAGGTACGTTTTCATGGCCTCCGCGTGATGGGGCGCAAAATTGGGCGGCAATTGGATGAAGGCGGGCCCAAGGTTGTCCCCCAGGGCCAACAACCCTTCAATGAAATCGTCGGTGTGGCCTTCGCATCCGTTGAAGCGCCGGAAGTGGGTGATGATTTGAGGAAACTTGGGACAAAACCTGAACCTCTCGGGCATCTCGCTCGCCCATGCCGCCATGCGAGCCGCGGGGTGGATGCGGTAGTGTGTGGCGTTGAATTCCAGGGTGTCAAACTGTCGCCCGTAGTGTGCAGGCCAGGTCCGTTGCGGGTCTTTCGCAGGGTACACGGTTCCGCGCCAGGGTCGGATGGTCCACATGGTTCCGCCCACCCGCACTTCTGCAGAGGAGCGCTTGGTGGATGACCTCACATCGGCCATGCTGAAGCCCGGGGCACCTGCAGGAAGTGTCCAGTCCATGCTTTCCGGGGCGTCGTCGAGTTTCCCAAATTTCACACCTTGAAGGTACGTTCGTCACGCAGGCAAGTCAGGCACCCACGTGCGTGAAATCACCGCGGCAACCTTCGCGCCACGCGAGCAACTTGGGTTCATGTTGCGGGCGTGGTTGGGCTTGGGTCGGTGTTGGGAGTGCGGGACCATGTTGCTGGCGAACGAAGTGGCGGGGACGTGCCCAGGGTGCCGTTTGGCTTGGCCAGTTTTGCCGCCAGGCGCAGGCAGCCAGGCGTTGGGACAAATGCGCGCCGGGGCGCTGCCGTGGGCGCTTGGTTTTCGCTTGTGTGCCGAGCGGGGAACGTCCCAAGTCTTGCACCGGATGAAATACGGCGGCCTGATCGATCCTGCACAGCGGCTTGGGCGCTGGATGTCCGCAGCTTGGCCATCTCCACCTCCAGACACGGTGCTTGTGCCTGTGCCCTCCCATTGGCGCCGGCGACTTCGACGAGGGTTCAATCCGTCGGAATCGCTGGCGTGTGGCTTGGCCTGCAACTGGGGGCTTGCGGTGGAGCCTTCCTTGTTGGTCAGGGCAGCCCACCGACGCTCGCTGACGGGGTCCTCGCGGGTGGAGCGCATGCGTGTGTTGGAGGCGTGCTACGTGGGCATGCCCACCCCGAATGCGAGGAGGGTGGTGGTGGTCGACGATGTGTTGACCACGGGTGCGACGTACCGAACCTGCGCTCAGGCTTTGGAGGCTGAAGGCCACACATGCATCGGTGGCGTGTGGTTGGCCATGGCTTGACGCAGGTCGTACTTTTGAGGCGTGGCGCAAGATCTCCCCATCGACCCTTCCCTGCCCCGTGCAGCCCGGTTGCACCAGTTGTTGCCTGCCCTTGAGGGGCTGTTGACGGGCGAACCGTCAGGCATTGCCAATTTGGCCAACGTGGCTGCGGCCTTGTGGTCCGCCACAGGGTGGCATTGGGTGGGGTTTTACCTCGTCGACCAAAGCGCGGACAATTTGGTTCTGGGCCCGTTCCAAGGCCCCGTGGCCTGCACCCGCCTGCACCGTGGGAAAGGGGTGTGCGCGGCAGCCTGGGAAACCAACACCACTCAGGTGGTGCCCGACGTGCATGCCTTTCCTGGCCACGTGGCGTGCAGCAGCGCGAGCTTGAGTGAAGTGGTGCTGCCCATCTGCGCGTCCAACGGCGTGGTGGTGGCGGTGTTTGACATCGACAGCGCTGTGGCCGACGATTTTTCTCAGGAAGAGGTGGAAGGCTTGGAGGCGTTAAGGGCTATGGTGGAACGCGCTTGGCCAACGTGGTCTTGGTCATGAAGCGGACGCGAACATGGGGAGATATGTTGGCATGCATCGTGTTGGCCTCTTGTGCCCAGGTCGGTTCGCCGTCCGGCGGCCCCAAAGACGAGACGCCCCCGGAGCTCGTTTCAGCCTTTCCCGCGTTGGGGGCCACTGAGGTCGACGACCAGCGCTTGGTCTTGGGGTTTGACGAGTACGTGAAGGCGTCCAACTGGAGATCTCAATTGTTGGTGAGTCCTCCCTTGAGTGGTACGGTGGAGTTGGAGGTCCGTGGCCGGGAAGTGTGGGTGAGTTGGGACGAGGCGTTGCGTGCCCAAACGACGTACGTGTTTCAGTTCGGCGACGCGGTCGCAGATGTGAACGAAGGAAATGCAGCCACCAACTTGCGGCATGCCTTCTCCACAGGCCCGGTGTTGGACACCCTTTCCATTCGAGGCAGGGTGCTGGACGCCCTTACAGGAGGCGCCCAGTCAGGGATGAGGGTCATGCTGTTCCCTGGGTCCTGGACGGTGGACAGTGTGCTGGCGGGGGCCACCCCGTCGTACGTGGCCACCACCCTGGTAGACGGGAGGTTCGACGTGTCGTTTCTGCCCAGCGCATCGTTCCACGTGCTGGCGTTGCGCGACGAGAACCGCAATTATGCCTGGGAACCTGGGGAAGACGTCGCACTCTTGGTGCGGCAGGCCTCGTCGACGGACACCACATCGTGGGTGCTTTGGTCTGGGGCCACGCCAGCACCTTCAACCCCTTACATGTCTGAGGCTGTGCGGGACGAGTGGGGCTGGGCCTCGTGGCGCTTGAGTGAGCCTTGGTCGAAGTCAGATTCTTTGGAATGGCTGACCCCCGATGAAAAGACGTTGCAGCCTTCCGAGCTCGCCCCTTCCGATGGGACGGTGCACGCACGAAGATGGCGCTCGGACTTGGACAGTGCGGGCATTCAATTGGTGTGGCACAGGGCGCCAGTTTGGGGCCAACGGCAAGGCCGCGTGGACACCATGGCGGTGCCCAGACCTCGGTTGGTGGACATGGATTCGTTGCGTTTGCTGGCCAAACCCCAAGGGCGGCTCATGCCTGGCGAGGAGCCCGTCTTCGAGTTTTCGGCCCCGTTGGACAGCTTGGACGAAACCCAAATGACGTTGTGGGTGGACAGCGTGGAAGTGGATGCCGACTGGGACCTCACATGGTCTGAGGTTCGGCTGAACAGCCTCCAAGTGAAGCGGCCGGGGGCGTCTGTTCAGGTCTCATTCAGGCCAGGGGCTTTGTTCCGAGAAGATGCTTCGGGCATCTGGCCCCAAGACACGGTGGACTTGGTGTGGAGCACCCTCCCACAAGACGCCTTGTCCACGTGGCGGTTGAAGCTGGAAGACGTGGCTTGTCCAGGATGGCTCGAAGTGGCGCTTGGCCCAGACCAGGTCGATTTGGTTCGCATTCATGCCGACACCATCCTCACATGGGCAGGCCTGAAACCTAGGTCTCTGAACGCGACGTGGTGGGGCGACCCCAACGGAAATGGCGTCTGGGAGCAAGTGAACGTGGCCCGATGGGAGGCGCCCGAGCCGGTACTGCACCTCGATCCAGTGGCGATTCGGGCGAACTGGGAAGTGGAGACGGTGTGGCGGCTGGATTCTGCGGCCTGCGTTCGCGACCAAGTCAGCCGTTGATGTCCAAGAACCGCTGAACCGCCCCGAGGGAGCCAAACACGACAAGGGTGTCCGTGGCTTCAATGGTGGTGTCGGGCTTGGGCACGCCCAAGATGTGTTCCCGCACGCAAGGGGCGCCGTCGTCCCCCGTTTCCTTGAACTCGCGTCGGATGGTGATGAGCCGCAACTCGTAGCGGTTGGCCAAATCCAGTTCTGCCAATCGACGGCCGTGACACGCTTCGGGGGCCTTGATTTCTGCGATTTCGTAGTCGTCCGGAAGGGTCAAAAAGCCACGAATGTTGGGGTTGATGAGTCGCTCGCTGACGACTTCAGCCACCTCGCTTTCGGGCCGCAAAATGTCGGTGACACCAAGGCTTAAGAGGATGCGTTCTTGGTTGGCGTCGTTGGCCCGCACGATGACGCGAGGCAGCCCCAGGTCCAATAGGTTGAGGGTCGTCAGCACCGTGGCTTCAAAATTCTCCCCAATGGCCACCACCGCGGCGTCGAGGTCTTCCACGTGCTGCGCCATGAGTGCTTTCTTGTCTGTGGTGTCCAAGGTGACCGCCAACGCCACGTCTTCTTTCAGCAATTCGGCCCGTCCGGGGTCTGCGTCAAAGGTGAAGACTTCGGCCCCTCGTTGGGCCAGCGACAATGCAATTTGGGTGCCGTATCGGCCCGCGCCGAACACTGCGTAGCGTGATCTTGCCATGGTGCAAAGGACGAAAGAAAACCCTTTCCTCAGCCTTGGTCGTGCGCCAGGAGCCCTTCTTCAAGCACCTTGCCGAAGCGTGCGATGTCCTCGAAGCTGTTGTACAAAGGGACTGGCGCCATGCGAATGACCGCGGGCTCTCGCCAGTCCACCACCACGCCATGTGCCATAAGGTGGTCAAACAAAGATCGTCCGTGCCCGTGCGCCACGATGCTCAATTGGCATCCGCGTCGTTCGGGATCGTTCGGAGTCAAGATCTCAAGGTTGGTGCTGGTGCGTCTGGCGACGCTTTGGACGACGCGTTCGAGGTAGGCTGTCAGGCGCAAGGAACGTTTGCGAAGGGCGTCCATGCCGGCTTCTTCGAACAGGTCGAGAGCGACCTTGTGCACCGCCATGTTCAACACGGGTGCGTTGCTGAGTTGCCATGCTTCGGCCGTCGGCATGGGCATGAACTCGGGGTCCATGTTGAAGCGGCTGGCCGCGTCGTGGCCCCACCAACCTTCCAAACGAGGCATCAGGGTGCCTTGGCCCTCTTTGTCCCGGACGTGCCGTTCATGCACGAACACGCCAGACACGGCGCCCGGGCCTGAGTTGACATATTTGTACGAGCACCAGCAGGCGAAGTCGACGTTCCAGTCGTGCAACTGGAGCGGCACGTTGCCCACGGCGTGGGCCAAATCAAACCCGCAGGTCGCACCCACCGTTTGCGCGGCCTTGGTGATGGCTTCGAGGTTGTGCCATTGCCCAGTGTAGTAGTTCACCCCGCCCACCATCACGGTGGCGAGTTCAGCGCCGGCTTGCGCGATCGCCGCCAGCCAGTCTTCTTCGCGGATGAGGTGCTCCCCTTCCCTTGGGGCGACCTCGATGAGGTCCTCCGCAGGGTCGCCGCCGTGCATGCGAATTTGGCTGCACAAGGCGTATCGGTCGCTGGGGAAGGCCTTGGCCTCGCACATCAATTTCCTCCGGCGACCAGAGGGGCGGTAGAAGCTGATCAGAAGAAGATGGAGGTTGACGGTCAGGCCATTCATGGCCACGACCTCGTGGGGGTGGGCGCCTGTCAGATGGCACAGTCCGGAGGCAAATCGCTCGTGGTAGTTGACCCAAGGGTTGCGCCCTTGAAAATGGCCTTCCACGCCGTGGGTGGCCCAATCTTCCAGCTCGACTTGGAGCGCATCGGTGGCGCGTTTGGGCTGCAGACCCAGGCTGTTGCCTGTGAAATACATGGCGTCCTCCCCTTGGTGCTGGGGGATGTGAAACCGAGCCCGAAACGCGCTGAGCGGATCGGCTTGGTCGAGACTTCGCGCCTCGTTGCGGGTTGGAAGCTCTTGCATGGCTTCCAAAAGTACCATCAAAGGCAAACTTCGCCGAAGGACGCCAAGATGCCTCCCAAGAGGTCCGCCACCGTCACCACCCCGTCTCCGTCCACGTCACCCACGCATGCGCTGGTGCACCCGAAGTCGCCCAACAAGATGAGCACATCGGAGATGGTCACGAAGCCATCGTTGTCGAGGTCCCCGGGGCAGGTCACCGGCTCTGGGGTGGACGTGCACGGACCTTCGGCCGCGTCGCCGCCGTAAAACGACACGGCTCGCTGGAAGGCGTCCAGCCCAATGTCGATGCCCATGAGTCGTCCTGGCACGTCGTCAAACGTCGGGTGGATTCCGCCGTAGATGCGAGACAGGCTGCATTCGTCTGAGGCATCTCGGTAGGTGGCCCATTGCAATTCGACGTCGACACTGGGGCCGTCTTCAAAAACCAAGAATTCGCCTGCTGGCGCGATGAATCTCCCCATGCCGCCAGGGAAATAGGCGTCGCCGGTGAAGGCGGTCAGGACCTCTGCGGCGGCGCGCGAGAAGGTGCTGTGCCCGCTCACGTAGCCGGCGAAGTTTGGGCTGACGAAGGACGGACGTTGGTAGGGCTCCCATGCTTTGGCCAGAATCCAGCCTACCCCTGCGAATTCGGTGTCCACGTTGTTGATGGCGTCGCTTCCCTTCCAGGCCCAAAGCTTTACTTCGCCCACATGTTGGCCTGCAAGACCGGCCAACGGGTCTCCGGTTTCCACCAATTCAATGGCGCCAGGCACCAGCGGCAACCCTCCTGGGTGGTAGCTCGGCAAGGTGGGGTCTGAACTTTGCCCAAGTTCGGCCATGCCTCGGATGGCCGTGATGGGCCGCGACGAATCGTACCAGCCTTTGACGCCCCACGCTGAGATGGCGCAATCGTGCATGGCGGATCCGAGGGCGAGGTACGCTTTGACGTCCCATTCCAAGTCGTCCAACACTGGACCTTCACCTTGGAATTGCTTCAGCAGTTGGGGGTGGTCGCTGACGTAGTTCAGGATGGTGAACCAGTGGCCGGGAGGGGTCTCTGAATCTGGCCCGTCCGCCCAAAATTCAGCGAGCACACGTGCATAGTCGCCACGGGGCACCGTGTTGGGCGTATAGGGGTCTCCAGTGGACGGATTGACGTCGTGGCCCGGGCTGGGCGATCCGCCGTTTGTGGCGTCGTACAGGGTGGCGTACGTCTCAAGCGTGGTGGGGTAGGAGGTGCGATTGCCAATCGACGCGGGGCTGATGTCCCACATCACCCCGTCAGTGGGGTCCAACATGCCCGACCAAAGCGCCACCATGCTGTGCCCCCCTTGGTAAATCTCCGAGGTCCCTGAGCCATCCATGGCGTGCAATGCCGGCTGTCCAGGATCGTGGTAGACCTGGTAGTTGAAGCTGTCTCGGGTGTAGGTGTTGAGGTCTTCGTCGCCGAGCGCCCACGACGTCACTTGGCCCCATTCTGGCGACAGGAATGGCGGGGTTTCTCCGGGGATGACGTTGCCGCTTTGGTCGATAAACAGATCCAGTGTGAGGGGCTGCCACCGGTTCAAGTCTTCCACGGCTTCGTTGCCATCCAAATCGACAATCAGGGAGGGATTCACAGGTTCGTACACCGTGTTGGCGTACCCACTGGCTTCGTTGGCCCCGTCTTGAAGGCCAAACGCAATCAGCTGCTCCGCGAGATGGTTGCCAAGCGCCCGTCCGTCGCCACTCGAGTAGTCTGTGCTTGTGAAGTTCACGTCGTGGCCCAAGATGCCCATGTGGATGTCGTAGCCGACCAGGAGGTCGTCCACGCCTGGGGCGTTGGCGAAGCGGTGGCTCAAGAGCCGGTACATCCCGAAGGCGATGGCTTCATTACGCGCCGTTTCCTCATCGGTCGCCGGGGTGAATCCGTCGAACGCGGCCACAAATCCGCCCAAGTCCTGTCCCAAGAATGCCGGGCATGCGGCGCTGTCCATCACTGCCCATGCGTCCCACATCAACAGGGAGCTGTGCCACAGGTTCCTGGCATGCACCGTGGGGCGGGCGAAGTCGGCCCGAATGCTTTCCAGCAGCATGTCGTTCCATTGCCGGGCCATGCTGTGGTCCGTACTCACCGTAGGGTAAGAACCTTGCACTTCGCAGTCGGGGTCGGGGTTGTTGGGGCACTCGTCGCAGGCGTCGGGCACCCCGTCCAAATCGTAATCCGCCGAGCTCGACGCAAGCGCGCAGTTGTCGGACATGATTACCTCATAGCCGGCGCACTTTCCGCTCAAGATGTCCACAAGCCCGTCGTTGTTGATGTCGAGCAAGGCCACATCGTAACTGTTCGTAACCCAATCGAATGTGGTCGTGCCGTAAGGGTCGGACAGCATGCCGTCCACGTTCTCGTAGATCGCCATGCGCCGTCCGCTGTTGCACGGGGGGATGTCCACATCCACGTCGGAAACCACCACATCCACGTCGCCGTCCAAGTCCAAGTCCGCGGCGTGCACGTTTCCTCCAAACCCGTTGGAAGAGGGGAAGCCCAGGTTCACAGTGGTGAACCCAAGCTCGGTGTCTGCGACGTGCTCGGTGGCGGTGAGCAGCTTGTCGCTTCCGTCGTCGACCACGTAGAGGTCCAGCAGGCCGTCGCCGTTGAAATCGGCCACCTCGAACATGTACGGGGAGGCGTTGGGCACCAAGTTTTGCCAGTTGCTGAAGTGCCCTTCCCCGTTGTTGAAGAGGACCAAGACCCCGCGGCTGTTCCAAGGCGCCACGTTGTACAGTGTGGTGTTTTTGACGATGTCCAGGTCGCCGTCGCCGTCCATGTCGTGGATTTGGCCTGCCGTGCCAAATGCGCTGTGCAGCAAATCGCCCATCCGGGCTTCGCCCTCGTCGGTGAAGTGCCCGGTGCCGTCGTTGATGAGCAGGAAGTCCTTGGCCGTGCCACCACCGCTGTTGACCCGGTAGTTCACGAAGTACAAATCCTGGGCGCCGTTGCCAGTCAAGTCTCCGGCCCACACCGCACACATCAACGGCTGGTCGCTTGTCAATTCAGGGAACCGCTCGGCCGATTGGTCCGCCAGACCCAACCACGCTCCGTCCTCGTCGACTCCGAGGTTCATGTAAAGCATGGGTTGTTGGTTGAACGTGTTGATGATGACCACGTCGTCCCACGTGTCGCCATCTACGTCCACGGTGTAGACGTCCCTTGCGAAGCTGAGGTTGGTCAAGAACTCAGGGGCCAACTCCTCCGTCATGTCCACCAACGTGCCCTCCTGATTCATGAGCAAGAGGTCAGATTTGGCGGGCTCGGTCGCCGCAGAAAAGGGCTCTTTCCGGACCACAATCACGTCGGTCCATCCGTCTTGATTCAAGTCGGCCGGCCACATGTCTTTTTCTTCGTCGTCCGATTGGGCCACCGAGTAAAGCACCAGGCGGCTGTCGGTTTGAAGGTCCCACTCCAGCCATTGCGCATGGGCAATGGGAAGCCCTGCCAAGAGGAGCATCACGAAGAGTCCCATCGTGGGAGCCGCACAGGAGAGTCGGGTCAAAATCATGGCTTGTTGGTTGACTGTGAATGTAAGACAAATCCCAAGCGTCCCGTATTCAGCCTCGCATTACGGGCGCCAGCATCAAGAGCACGACGTACAGCGTCAGGTACACGACGTAGGGCATCACAAGCACGCCGTCGAGCTGCCAGCCCGTCTTGCGCTCACGCGTCCATTCGTCGGAACTCATCAAGGCACCCAGGGCCACCTTGGGCCGCATCAACCACATGGCCCACCCACATTGCAGGGCAAGCAACATCGGTGTGGCGTCGATTAGACGGACCCCGTGTTGGTCGAGACGCCAGCCCCCCACGGCCAGGCTCAAAAGCCCTGCGCCGGCAAGCAAGTGCCGGGCCCAAGAAAGGACCTGCTCCGGGGACGTGACTTGGGGCAAAGTCTCCATGTGGTGCCTGTCGACGTCGAGATCCCGAATGTCGAAGGGCAGGGTCAGCCCTGCGATGAACACGAACCGCTGGATCCATAGGACGCCGTCCCAGCCCAGCTCCGGATGGTGTGTGGTGGCGGTCGCCCACACCGCTGCGATCAAGGGGGTTTTCGCCCAAACGACCTTCCGAAGCCCACCTCCACAGCCAGGCACCACGGCGTAGGCCAGGGAGGCGAGGGCCACCACACCGAGCACCGCCACGCGCCGAGGCTCTTCCAGGCCCAACTCGTCCCAGTGAACCCAAGTGCAGCCCGCCCATGCGAGGCCCCAGGCTGCGACCATGGGCCATTTGGCGCTGTCCCAAAACCGCCGCCGCCCTTCAGGCATGTTTTGGGGGTGGCGGGTGTGCTTGATGGCGCGTTGGACGGTGTACCCCAGCCCTGTGGCCGTGGCGACCCAGAAGGCATCTTCCACGCCGCCCCGCTCCATGGCTGCCCCTTCCGCCCACCACATCCAACTGAACATGGTGGTGACAAAGGCGCCAAGGGCAATCCAGAGGTGGGTGAAGGACAGAATCCGCCAAAGCATGGGACAAAATTCGGTCGCCCGTGGCCGCCGTTGGACCTTTGGTGGACTGGATGTTGACGGTTTGGATACCACCCAGAGAACTCCAAGTGTATTTTTGCGCTTCCTCACAAGGAATCTCTCGCAAAAAACCTTGGTTTCATGAAGATTGGAAACTTTGTGTCCCGCCATGTGGGTCCTCGCCTCGAGGACCAAAACAGCATGCTCCGCACCCTTGGAGAACCCTCCCTGAACGAACTCATCGAACGCGTGGTGCCTGGAAGCATTCGCTTGCGTGAGCGGTTGGACGTCACCACCTCGTTGACCGAAAGTGAGTACCTCGAGCACATCGACGGGTTGGCATCCCAGAACACGCTGTTTCGCAACTACATCGGCATGGGCTACTACCCCACCGAGGTGCCCAGCGTCATCCGCCGCAACGTGCTTGAGAATCCGGGATGGTACACGGCGTACACCCCGTACCAGGCGGAGATTGCCCAAGGCCGTCTCGAGGCCCTGTTGAATTTCCAAACCATGGTCATGGACTTGACCGGCATGGAAGTGGCCAACGCATCCTTGCTGGATGAGGGCACGTCGGCCGCGGAGGCCATGGCCATGTTGTTTGCCGCACGTCCCCGTCCTCAAGTGAAGGAAGGCCTGACGCGGTTCTTGGTGGACAATGCGGTATTCCCCCAAACCCTGAGCGTGCTGCGCACCCGCGCGGCGCACCTGGAGATCAATCTCGAACTCATGGCCCGAGAGGACATGCAGGCCTCGTCAGAACAGGGCGGCGTGTTCGGATGCTTGGTGCAGTACCCGGACGCCAATGGGGAGGCGCAAGACTTGACAGACTTGATGGCCAGCCTTGCCGCCTTAGATGTTCGCAGCGTGTTTGCCACGGATTTGATGGCCTTGTTGGTCATGAAAAGCCCAGGCCAAATGGGCGCGGACGTCGTGGTCGGAAGTTCCCAGCGCTTCGGCGTGCCCATGGGCTATGGCGGTCCGCACGCTGCCTTCTTCGCCGCCAAAGAGTCGTTCAAGCGTCACTTCCCAGGACGCATCATCGGTGTCTCGGTCGACCGCCTCGGCAAGCAAGCCTTGCGCATGGCGCTTCAGACCCGAGAGCAGCACATTCGCCGGGACAAGGCGACTTCAAACATTTGCACGGCCCAAAGTTTGCTCGCGGTGATGGCGTCTATGTACGCGGTCTACCACGGTCCTCAGGGGCTTCGTGCCATTTCAGAACGCATCCACACGTACGCCCGCACGCTGGCCGTTTCGTTGGGTGCCAACGAGTCGCTCACCGTGGTGAATACGTGCTATTTCGACACCCTCAAGGTGCACGTGGCAGGGGGCCAAGACGCCATGAAGGCGCTGCGAGCCCGCGCCGAATCCAAGCGTGTCAACCTGCGTTACTACCCTGATGGAGAGCACGTGGGGATTTCTCTTCACGAGCGCACCAACCGCAACGACTTTGCGACGTTGTGCTCGGTCCTCGGAGTGAGCCCCGTCCAAGGGGTGGTCTTTGAGGAAACCTTCTTGGGGCCCCTGGCCAGGCCTGTGGATTACCTCCACCACCCGGTCTTCAACCGTTACCGCTCGGAGACAGAGATGATGCGGTACATCAAGCTCCTGGAGAACAAAGATTTGAGCTTGACCCACGCCATGATTCCACTTGGGTCGTGCACGATGAAGCTGAACGCGGCGACAGAATTGATTCCCATCACGTGGGCGGCGTTTGCAGAATTGCACCCCTTTTGTCCCGTGAATCAGGCCAAAGGCACACGCGCCATGCTCACCGAGCTCGAGCGCGACCTGGCAGAAATCACCGGTTTCGCTGGAATTTCTCTCCAGCCCAACAGCGGCGCCCAAGGAGAATTTGCCGGGTTGATGGTGATTCGGGCATACCACGCGGCCCGCGGGGAGAGCCACCGGAACATTTGTTTGATCCCCAACAGCGCCCACGGCACCAACCCTGCGAGTGCCGTCATGGCGGGCCTGAAAGTGGTGGTGGTTGGATGCGACAAGCATGGCAACATCGACGTCGACGACTTGCGCGCCAAGTCCGAGCAGCACAGTGAAAACCTCGGGGCTTTGATGATCACTTACCCGTCCACCCACGGGGTGTTTG
Organism: uncultured Flavobacteriales bacterium; assembly: GCA_913041065.1. Taxonomy (GTDB): domain Bacteria; phylum Bacteroidota; class Bacteroidia; order Flavobacteriales_D; family Sanyastnellaceae; genus UBA11663. Next base: position 9,525 of record CAJWII010000004.1, on the reverse strand, counting down.
AGAGCTCGGTCCTCGAAGTCACGGAGATGATTCACGCCCATGGCGGGCAGGTGTACATGGACGGGGCCAACATGAACGCCCAGGTGGGACTCACCAGCCCGGGCATGATTGGGGCCGACGTGTGTCACCTCAACCTCCACAAGACCTTCGCCATCCCGCATGGCGGCGGCGGCCCTGGCGTGGGCCCGATAGGGGTCGCGGCGCACTTGGTGTCCTTCTTGCCCGGCCACGAGGTGGTGGCGGTGGGCGAGGACACGTCCATCGACGCGGTCAGCGCCGCGCCGTTTGGAAGCGCGTTGATTGCCCAAATCCCTTACGCCTACATCAAGATGCTCGGCCAAAGCGGGTTGACGGAGAGCACCAAGGTGGCCATTTTGAATGCGAACTACTTGAAAGCACGGCTTGAAGGGGCGTACGACGTGCTGTATCAAGCCAAAAATGGCACGGTGGCGCACGAGATGATTTTGGATTGCCGCGCATTCAAGGAGGTGGGCATCGAGGTGATGGACATCGCCAAGCGGTTGATCGACTTCGGATTCCACGCCCCAACGGTGTCATGGCCCGTGCCTGGCACGTTGATGGTGGAGCCGACCGAGAGCGAAAGCTTGGAGGAGTTGGACCGCTTCGCCGAGGCCATGCTCGCCATCCGGGAAGAAATCGCGGCGGTGCAACGCGGCGAGGCCGACGCCCACGACAACGTCTTGAAAATGGCACCCCACACCGTGGAGGAGGCCACCGCGACCGAATGGAACCACGTGTACAGCCGCGAGAAAGCGGTGTACCCTGTGCGCGATTTGGTGGGACGAAAGTTCTGGAGCTCGGTGGCCCGCGTGGACAACGCCCATGGGGACCGCAACCTCGTATGCTCTTGCCCGCCACTCTCCGCGTTTGAGGAAGCGTTCACCTGAGGGTGTTCGCAACCCTTGGGCCTGAAGAGGCGACTTAAAGTGAACGAGCCTATTTTCGCCAAGAATTGTATCTGAATTCAAAACCTACATCTATGAAGCAATTTTACATTTTGGCCCTTGCCGGCCTCATGAGCTTCGGCGCGGCCGCCCAAAAAGTGTGCGCTCCTGCTGAAGCTGTCCGCACCGAGTTGCGCGACGTGAAAGCTGTGGCCCCCGCCCTGGACGGAGACCGCGAAACCATTTGGGCCACCACCTTCGCCAACTGCGACGAGTGGGCCTTCGACGAACAGAATGAGCCTGGCATCGAGCTGGACTGGCAGTGCGGACCTGGCTTGGCACCAAGCGGACCTGCCGCGATCGCAGCCATCAACAGTGCCACTGCAGACGACGGGTTCTTGATGATCGACTCCGACCTTGCCGGCGGCGAGTCTGGCTTGGGCGTGGTCGAGAACGCATGGGCCGACCTCGTGACTCCGTTCTCCACAGTGGGACACCCTGGCGTGGCGATCACCTTCGCCAACCAGTACCGCATGTGGGACAACGGCAACAGCGACGGCAACGAGTACTGCTTGGTGGAAGTCTCTCGCGACGGCACCACATGGCCAGACTTGAACACCTTCGAGGTGTCTGAGGGCTTCGTGACCTACGACGAGATGGAAGGCCCAGTGCAGGCCCGTTGGGAATTGTGGCCCGACATGCAGACCCAGGACCCTGTGGCGAACCCCACCCAGAAGACCTTCAACATCACCGGCATCGCTGGCGACCAGGAGACGGTGTACATCCGTTTCCGCTGGAAGGGCATTTGGGGTTACGCATGGATGATTGACGACCTGGAGGTGTTCGACGCCCCCGACAACGACTTGACCTTGGGCAACTACACCAGCTACACTGCGACCGCGACTAGCAACCTTTACGAGTACGGCGCGTGGGCCGAGTCTCAGTTGCCTGACACGTTGACTTTCGCAGCTGAAGCGTCCAACTTCGGCAACAACGCCACCTCAGGGGTGTACGGCATATTGGACGTGAATGGAGAAGTGACTTCTGGCGCCGCGCTCGAGGCAGATTTGGCCACCGGGGAAACTGACACGGTGTATGTTGATTATCCGACAGGCGGCGCATTCGGCATGGTCAACATGTCACTCACGCTTCAGATGGACTCCATGGACGCCGACATGAGCAACAACACAGTGAGTGCTGAGTTCGAAGTCACCGGCCTCCAGTGGGGACGTGACAATGGCGAGGTGTCCAACTTGGCGCCGGCGGATGGGACGGTGGACTACATTCAGATGCCTTTGTACCAAGTGTTGGCGGACGTCACCGTGTACGGTGTGGATGTGGCCATCATGGACGGCAGCGAAGACTTCACGCCAGTGCGTGGTTTCTTGGTGGATGTGAACGCTGACGAAGCCTTGACTGAGCAATATGGCGGTGAGTTGACCTCTTCTCCTGAGATTGCCTTGGTTCCTGGCAACACCAACGGCAGCGCAGGTGACATCACATGGTACACCTTCGTGTTCGATGAGCCTTACGAAGCTGTCGAGGGTGACTTCCTCGGTGCGGCATTTGAGCACTACGGTGGCGCCAACGTGCAGATCGGAGAGGCCCAGGACACCGAAGCGCAGACAGCCTTCGTGTACGGCCCATTCGGTTCTGGCCAGGCGTACGACTGGTACTACACCACAGAAGTGCCCATGGTTCGTTTGAACTTGAACCCTGACGCGGTGACCAACACCAATGAGGCGATGGCCAGCGAAGGTTTCGAAATGTTCCCAGCCTTCCCGAACCCAACCACCGACAACACGCGCTTCCAGTTCCGTTTGGATCAGGCGGCTGAGGTGACGTTCGAGTTGCGCGACATCACGGGCAAGTTGGTGGAGGTCCTCGAGTTGGGCACCCAGCCTGCCGGCATGAACAACTTCATGGTGGAGACTTCAGCGTTTGGCGCAGGCTCTTACACCGCGACCCTTGTGGTGAACGGCGCCCGCATCACCCAGAAGTTGATGGTGAAGTAAGATTGAATTTGATGTCCCCGCCTGGGGATTTCCTAAAAGGGGAGGCTTTGGCTTCCCCTTTTTTTGTGTTCGGCTCCCGGCATGGTGCGCGGATGCCCTCCGGTCATTATTTTTCGCTGCAAACAAAAACCTGTTCCTCATCATGAAACGCATTTCAATGCTTGCCGCCCTTGCCTTGAGCATGACGGCCGCGGTGGCTCAGCGCCCCGCCGACACAGACAAAGCAATGGTCCCCACAACGGTGACCCGAGCTGAAAACCAAGCTTCTCTTTTGCAAGGTCAAGAGGCTTTGGCCAACCAAGGAGGCGCCCGCAATGTGGTGTACCAAGAAACATTCGCCAACGGCTTTGACGGCAGCAACGGCAACGGTGCGTGGACTGTGGAAGACAACGTGGAAGGCATCAACAGCGAAGAGATCTGGGTGTGGGTGGCTCCAGGGGGCTTAGGCTACTACGAGGATGGAACCCCTACGGGCAAGGCAACTCATCCAGCGGGCGCGTACAGCGGCAACACGGCTCAACTGGCTTCTGAAACCGCGTTCGACGGATGGGTGGTGTTTGACAACGACTTTTTCCATGGAGGTCCCATCACGGCTGACAACGCTGCGGTCGACACAGAGGGCTCCATCACAAGCCCTTGGTTGAACCTCGCGGACAACGCATCGGTCATCGTCAGTTGGGAGTCGTACTTCCGCTATTGCTGCTTCCCCTACGCACCGGTGTACCTCGAAGTGGGCACCACCAACGAGGGGGTGACTGCATGGACCACCTTCGACGCCCACGGCGACTTCATCGAGTCGGCCAACACCATTTCTGCCAACCCACTCCCTGTGAGTCTGGATGTGAGCTGCGTAGCTGCAAGCCAGGACTCAGTCCAACTGCGCTTCGCCTACCGTCAAGCTCCTGAAACAGGCGCCGGTTTCAGTCACTATTTCTGGGGCATCGACGATGTGACGGTGAGTTCTAACCAAGTCATGAATGACGTGGAAATCACCCAAATCGTGAACGGCGACGTGTACAATGTGTTCGAATACCGCATCACCCCGCTCGAGCAAGCCATCCTCGACAGCGATGGCGGCTTGTTGGCCGGAGTGATGTACAAGAACGTCGGAACCGTGAACCAAACCAATGTGGAGGTGCTTGTGGAGGTGCTCGACGAGTCCGGCATGGTCTTGAACACCACCACCGAGGTGCTCGACACCGTGTTGACCTACGCCAACGCGCTCACTTGCCCCGCCAACACCCAAGACACCTTGTACCTGGCGACGGGTTGGGAGCCCAACGCAACAGGCACCTACGGCTTGCGCATCACGTTGACGGGCGACAGCACAGATGTGACCCCCGAGAACAACACGTTGTTCAAGAACATCTTGTACACCGACGACATTTACGGCCACGACGACGAGAACGTCTTGGACGGCGAACTCGGACCCCGTGAAAGCGAAGATATTGCAGATTACTATGATCCAACAGGTTACGGGTCGTACTTCCATTGCCCCAACCCGGGCACCATGGCGTACGGCGTGGCTGTGCGTTTTGGACCAAACTGCGGATTGGACATCGGCGGCAACCCTGGCGAATTGGAGTTTGAAACGCGTCTCTATTCCTACGACGGGGCAGTGGGCCTGACTGACAGTCCTTTCGACGCCAACTATTGGTTGTACGATGTGGAGTGGAGCAACTTGGACGGCACGTCAGACTTTGAAGTGTACCTTTCTTTTGAAGACGCCATCGAAATGGACGAAGACGCGTTCTACTACGCAGCTGTGATCAACGAATATGAATCACCCACCCAATTGACTGTGTTGACACAGTTGAACAGCGACACGGACAACAGCACAGGGAACTTCAACCAGACAGGGGAAGGAAATTTTGTTTGGTTCACAAGCCAAACGTCCACCCCCGCCGTGCGACTCATCACCAGCGAGCGTGAAGCAGTCGAGTTGTTGGAAGCCAGCCAAGGCATCCGTCTCGAGCAGTGCATGCCAAACCCCGCCTCTGAAAGCACTTTGGTGCGCTTTGAGTTGGGCCAGCCCCGTGACGTCACCTTGGAGGTGCGCGACGGCATGGGCCGCCTTGTGTCGACCCAGGACATGGGCACACTCGGTGCAGGTCAGCACAACACCACCCTTGACTTGAGTGGTTGGGCTTCTGGCTTGTACACCTACACTTTGGTGGCGGACAACTTCCGCACCACCAAGAAGATGACGGTGAAGTAAACGAGGTTTCACCATTTGATCTCAGCAAGGCATCGCCCCCGTGGCGGTGCCTTGTTATTTTCGGGCCATGGGATGGAAAGCGTGGCTGAGCAAACCGTTGGCACTGGCAACCATGCGTCGGGTTCGGCGCCAAGTGGCACACCCGGCGGCGGCCCAACGCGCGGTTTTGTCCAACCTGGTGGAGCGTGCTTGGGATACGGCGTTTGGTCGAGATCATGGATTCCAGTCGGGCATGACGGTCCGAGAATTTCAGAAGCATGTCCCTGTTCGGGACTACGAGGGCTTGAAACGCTACGTGGACCGGGCTGTGGTGGGTGAACAGAATGTCCTTTGGCCGGGCGAGCCCCTCTATTTCTGCAAGACAAGCGGGACAACGTCAGGCGCGAAGTTCATCCCGCTGACGGCGGAGAGCATGCCGAACCACATCGGCAGCGCGCGCAACGCATTGTTAGGCCACATCGCCGGCACGGGGGACGCTTCGTTTGTGGACGGGAAGATGATCTTTTTGCAAGGGAGCCCCGAGTTGGCGAAGACGGAAGGCGGCGTGCATTTGGGCAGGCTTAGTGGCATTGTTGCGCACCATGTTCCCGCGTATTTGCAGCGCAACCGAATGCCCTCTTGGGAAGCCAACTGCATCGAAGACTGGGAGACGAAGGTGGACGCCATTGTGAAAGAGACCTGCACCGAGGATTTGCGGCTGGTGAGTGGCATTCCTTCCTGGGTGCAGATGTACTTCGAGCGGCTGCTGGAGCACACTGGGGCAGCCACGGTCCAGGAGGTCTTCCCCAACCTGTCTTTGTTCGTCCACGGCGGTGTGGCCTATGGCCCTTACGCCGAACGGTTCAAGCAGCTGTTGGGCTTTGAGATTTCCCGCGTCGAACTCTACCCGGCGTCGGAGGGCTTTTTGGCTTACCAAGATGCACCTGACGCAGAAGGCATGCTGCTCAACGTCAACGACGGCATTTTCTTCGAATTCATCCCGGCCAGCGAATACTTGGATGAGTGTCCCCGAAGGTTGACCCTCTCTGAAGTGGAGCTTGGCGTGCAATACGCTGTGGTGCTCAGCACCAACGCCGGCCTTTGGGCTTACGACATTGGCGACACGGTGAAATTTGTGTCGTTGAATCCACCACGGGTGTTGGTCACAGGCCGAATCAAGCACTACACTTCGGCTTTTGGGGAGCACGTGATCGCCGAAGAAGTGGAAGGAGCCGCCCAAGAGGCCATGTCGGCCCACGGTGGCGTGGTGTCCGAATTTCACGTGGCCCCTCAAGTGACGCCGGAGGACGGGCTGCCCCATCACGAATGGGTGGTGGCGTTTGAGCAGCTGCCCCAAGACGTGACGGCCTTTGAAATGGCGTTGGACGCCGGACTCCAGTCTCGCAACCCCTACTACAAAGAGCTTATCCAAGGCGCCGTGCTTCGGCCAGCAGTGTTGACCCCTGTGGCCAGCGATTGCTTCGTGGAAGCCATGAGGCGTCTGGGCAAGCTGGGAGGCCAAAACAAAATCCCCCGCCTCGCCAACGACCGCAACATGGCCGACACCTTGTTGGCGGTGCATCATTCGATTCAACAACCATGAAGATCCTCGCCATCACGGGAGGAAGTGGCTCTGGCAAGAGCACCGTCCTTTGCGCCCTCGCCGACCATTTGGGGCCGCGGGCGTCCATGCTTTCTCTGGACGACTACTACCGTCCCAAGGAGGAGTTGCCGGTGGATGGCCACGGCGAAACCAACTTTGACGTGCCCGAGGCCATCGACCACGTGGCGCTTCGCAGAGACATCCTCAAACTCGGCCGGGGAGAGCAGGTCTCGTTCCAATCCTACACGTACAACAAGGACCTGATGACGTCCGAATTGACGGTGGTGGAGCCCCGCGAGTGGCTCATCGTGGAGGGGTTGTTTGTGATGTGTTACCCCGACGTGGTCGAGATGGCCGACGTCAAGGCCTTCATCCACGCGTCGCCGGAGGTCCGTTTGGCCCGCAGGAAAGACCGCGACCTGAACGTGCGTGGCTACGCCCCAGCGGAGGTGGATTACCAGTGGAAGCACCACGTGTCGCCAGCCTACAGCGCGCACATCGAACCCCACCAAGCGCAATGCGACGTGGTCATCGACAACGACCACGATTGGACGCTTGGCTTGAAGCGACTCATTGAACACCTCGAGGCCTTGGGCGCTTCTTGAGGAAACCCCCTTGAACATGAAAAAGGCATTCACCCTTCCCACATGCAAAACGTGCCAACGCATTTTTGACGAATTGACCCCTGCAGACCACGGATGTGAGGTGGTGGACATCAAAGCCGAGGGCGTTTCTGCCGACGACCTTGACGCGATGAAGGCACATGCGGGGTCGTACGAAGCGCTGTTCAGCCGCCGCGCCATGAAGTTTCGAAGCATGGGATTGGCGGACAAAACGCTGACTGAGAAGGAGTACCGCGCCCTTATTTTGGAGGAATACACCTTCCTCAAGCGCCCCGTGTTTTTGACTGACGAGGGCGTGACCGCCGGGTCGGCCAAGGCGGAAGTGGCCCGCGCCCGGGACTTGATTTCCTGAGCGTGGGGGACGTCCGCAGTTCCGGATCCTCCTCGCCGTGGAATGCGCACCTCGCCCTTTGGGGTGTGGGGTTGATTTACGCGTACAACTACTTGGTGGCCAAGGGCGTCATGCCCGAGAAAGTGGGCCCTTCAGGATTCATCGTATTGCGTGTGGCTGGGGCCACGCCGTTGTTTTGGCTGCTTTACGCGTTCCGCTGGGAGCGTGTGGCGCGCGCCGATTTGGGCCGGCTCTGGTTGTGCGGGTTGACCGGCGTGACGGTGAACCAACTGTTGTTCTTCAATGGCCTCGCGATCACCAGTCCCGTGCATGCGTCCATCATCATGACCATCAACCCTGTGCTGGTGTTGTTGATCAGCGCAGGACTGCTGGGTACCGCCATCACAGGCCGAAAGGTGGCCGGCATTGGATTGGGCGCGGCGGGGGCATTGACGCTGCTGTTGCAGGGTGCCCAAACGGAAGGGATGACCCACGCGTCGTGGCAAGGCGACCTGATGGTCCTCTTGAACGCGGCGAGTTACGGCGTGTACTTGGTGGTGGTGAAGCCTCTGATGGCCAAATACAGGCCCTTGACGGTGATTTCTTGGGTGTTCTTGTTTGGGGGACTCATGGGCTTGCCTGTGGGCCTTCCCCAGGCATTGGCCATCGATTGGGCCTCGTTTGACGGTGGCGATTGGTCGGCCGTGGCGTTTGTGGTGTTGTGCACCACGTTTTTGGTCTACCTGCTGAACATCTACGCCCTGGGGAGGGTCCAACCCACGGTGGTGAGCATTTACATCTACCTCCAACCGTTGTTGGTCGGCACCATGGTGTGGCTCGCTGCGCGCTTGGGAGGGGCGGATTACATGGCGGACATGGGGTGGCTTCAGGCGGGTTGCGCCGCAGTCATCGCCACCGGCGTGTGGCTCGTCAGTGTGCCGCCGAGAAGGAGGGGCGCGGCCTGAAGTTGCTTGGCGTACCTTGGAGGCATGGCCATTCGGAAACCACTCAATTTGACCTCGTGGATTGAAGAGAACCGCGAGTTGTTGAAGCCCCCCGTGGGGAACAAGAACCTCTACGTGGAAAGTGGCGATTACATCGTCATGATTGTGGCCGGCCCCAACGCCCGCAAGGATTACCACTACAACGAGACGGAGGAGCTGTTTTACCAATTGGAAGGCCAAATCACCGTGCGCATCCAAGAAGATGGCCAAGCTGTGGACATGAAGCTCGGCCCGGGCGACATGTATTTGCACCCGGCAGGTGTGCCCCACAGCCCGATGCGGGAAGCGGGATCGTTGGGCTTGGTGATTGAACGCAAGCGGAAGGGCACCCCCATGAAGGACGGTCTGATGTGGTTTTGCGACAAGTGCAACCACAAACTTCACGAGACCTACTTCGAGCTCACCGACATTGAAAAGGACTTTCTCCCGCGTTTTCGGGAGTTCTACGGAAGCGAAGAACTGCGCACCTGCGATTCATGTGGTCAAGTGATGGAGGCCGACCCACGTTTTGTGGATTGACGTGGTGGTGCAACCAAGGACGTCACCCTATCGTTTTCGAACCAACACCTTGCCCATGCGATTTTTTGTGACCCCCTTGCTCATCTTGTTGTGGACTTTGGCTTCACCCCTTTTGGCGCAGTCCGATTGTGACGTGGAATTGGATGCCGAACTCGGGGTCGGACCCAACGGTGCGTATCTGTTCGAAGCCTCCACCGATGCCATTAATGCTTCCTTCCAGTGGAATGTCAACGGCTCGACCCTCGCGGAGGGTTCTGACAACACATTGGAGTGGTACGACATCCTTGGCGCTCCTTTTGGGAGGTCTGTGTTGTCATGGAGACGACCG
>CAJWII010000003.1 GCA_913041065.1 uncultured Flavobacteriales bacterium | reverse complement strand
CCAACAAGGCCTGGGCACGATGCGCCGTGGTGCCTCCCCCGCTCATCCGTTGCATGAAATTGAGCGCGAGGCGCTCGGCCGACAAAATGCTCCGCGCGGGCCCCTTGACTTTGATCACGGCTTCGCCGTAGGTCACGTGCGCTCCGTCGGAGCGCAAGGCCTCAAACGACACCGTCGCATCCACAAGGTCAAACACATGGCGGGCCACCTCCACACCTGCGAGCACGCCTTCCTCTTTGGACAAAATGAAGCCTTCGTGCACCATCTCCTCCGGCACGCTCGACAGGGACGTGCAATCGCCCGACCCCAAGTCCTCTTCAAGCGCCCATTCCACCGCGCGTCTCATGGCTTGTGTCCACATGGCACGAAGATACACCTGCGATTCGGGCGGCCATGTAGATTTGCCGCATGCAGCTGAGCTTGATCGCCATTGGCACCACAGGTCAACCGTGGATCCGAGACGGGTTGAACATGTACAACACCCGGTTGGGCAGGTACACGAAATACACTTACGTCGAAACGCCCAACCTGAAAGGCAAGTTTGCCAAAGCCGACCCTGCACGCGTGATGAAGGAAGAAGCCGCCGCGGCCGAGAAGTGCCTCAAAGGGGTCGATCACCTGATTCTGTTGGACGAGCACGGCCCACAGATGGGGTCGATCCAGCTGTCCAATCACCTCCAAGGATTGATGAACCGCGGACTGAAGCACACCGCCTTTTTGATCGGTGGGGCGTACGGCTTCGACCCCAGCTTGCGCCAGCGCGCCCACGCCATATGGTCCCTCAGCAAGCTGACCTTCCCTCACGAACTGATCCGGGTCTGCGCCGCCGAACAACTCTACCGGGCCCACACCATCCTCAAAGGCGAACCGTACCACCACCCCTGAAACGCAACAACGCAACCCGAGGGCCGCGTTGTCTGCTGTTTTTGAGTGCCCGTGCGCTTACTCCGCGAGGACGGTCACCACGTTGTTCAAAACCTCCACGCTGCCGCCTTGGACGTCGAACGCTTCTTCGCCGCTTGTGGTGCGTACGATCACTTGACCTGCTTGCAGGGTGGTGACCAACGCCGCGTGGTTGTCCAAAATGCCCATGCTGCCGTCCGCCCCAGGCAAGCCCACATAGGAAGCCTCTCCAGAGAAGAGTTTGGCGTCGGGGGTGAGGATGTCGACGGTCATCGAATCAAGCTTCTGCCAACATTTTCTCGCCCGCCTCAATCACTTCCTCGATGTTGCCCTTCAAGTTGAAGGCCGCCTCGGGATACTGATCGAGTTCCCCGCTGAGGATCATGTTGAAGCCCTTGATGGTGTCTTCGATGGGCACGAGCACACCAGGGATGCCGGTGAACTGTTCCGCCACGTGGAAAGGCTGAGAAAGGAAACGGCTGATGCGACGTGCACGGTTCACCGTTTGCTTGTCTTCTTCGCTCAATTCATCCATACCGAGGATGGCGATGATGTCCTGAAGCTCCTTGTAGCGCTGGAGGGTCTCCTTCACTCGCTCGGCGGTATCGTAGTGCTCCTTGCCCACCACATCTGGGGTCAAAATTCGGCTTGTGCTGTCGAGGGGGTCCACCGCAGGGTAGATGCCCAAGGAAGCAATCTTCCGTGACAACACCGTGGTCGCGTCCAAGTGGGCAAACGTCGTGGCCGGTGCCGGGTCGGTCAAGTCATCCGCAGGGACGTAGACCGCTTGCACAGACGTGATCGAGCCGCGTTTGGTGGAGGTAATGCGCTCCTGCATGACCCCCATCTCTGTGGCCAACGTGGGCTGGTAACCCACCGCAGAAGGCATCCGACCCAAGAGGGCCGACACCTCAGATCCGGCCTGGGTGAAACGGAAGATGTTGTCGATGAAGAACAAGATGTCGCGGCCGCCACTTTGCTCGTCGCCGTCGCGGAAGTACTCCGCCACCGTCAACCCAGACAACGCGACACGGGCACGTGCACCCGGAGGTTCGTTCATCTGACCAAACACCAACGTCGCCTGGCTCTTGGCCAACTCGTTGTTGTCGACTTTGCTCAAATCCCAACCTCCAGCTTCCATGGACTCGACGAACGCGTCACCGTACTTGATCACGCCAGACTCGATCATCTCGCGCAACAAGTCGTTTCCTTCACGGGTGCGCTCACCCACGCCGGCGAACACCGAAATGCCTTCGTAGCCCTTGGCGATGTTGTTGATGAGCTCCATGATGAGGACCGTCTTGCCCACACCTGCACCACCAAACAACCCGATTTTTCCACCCTTGGAATATGGCTCGATCAAGTCGATCACCTTGATGCCCGTGAACAACACGTCGGTCGACGTGCTCAAGTCTTCAAACCTGGGGGGCGCTTGGTGAATGCTGCGTCCAGCGTCGAACGAGCGGTTGGCGATGCCGTCAATGGCTTCACCCACCACGTTGAATAGACCGCCCTTGATACCTTCACCGGTCGGCATGGTGATGCCTGTCCCTGTGGCCTCCACAGCCATGCCGCGGCTCAACCCTTCGGTCGCTTCCATGGCGATGGCACGCACGGTGTCTTCACCGATGTGCTTTTGGGTTTCGAGGATTAACTTGCCTCCTTCACGCTGCACCACGAGTGCATCGAGAATTTTGGGAAGGGCAGCTCCCTCGGGAAAGCGAATGTCAACGACTGGGCCGATGACTTGTGAAATGACTCCTTGTGCAGACATTGGGATGGTTTTGTCTCGTTAAATCGGGGCCAAAAATAGTTGCTCTCACGCGAAAATCCGCAACTAAATTTGCATGGTGCGAGTGCATCATCACGCTTCTAAGTTTCCCGGCCACGCCAGTGGACAACCACGGACCGTGTTGACGGTGGGCACCTTCGACGGCGTCCACACCGGCCACCGGGCCGTGTTGCAGCAACTGCGGGAGGTTGCGGACCGCCACAACGCCTCCACCACCCTGCTCAGCTTCACACCTCATCCCCGGGTGGTGTTGGACCCCAACCACCACGGACTGAAACTTTTGAACACCCTGGAGGAGCGGCGTGAATTGTTGGCCGACGCCGGGCTCGACAACTTGGTGCTGCATCCCTTCACGAAAGACCTGGCCAACCGCACGCCATGGGAATACGCCAAGACCCTGTTGGCCGACTGCATCAAGCCCGTGGCGGTCGTGATTGGAGACGACCACAGGTTTGGGCGCCACCGTGCCGGCAACTTCGACACCCTCGTCACCCTCGGCCAGGCCTTCGGTTTCGAGGTCGAAGCTCTAGACGCACACCGCGTGGAGGACGTCCGCGTCAGCTCAACAAAAGTGAGGCAGGCCCTGGAAGCCGGGCGAGTCGACGAGGCCAACACTTGGCTGGGCAAGCCCTACCCCACCACAGGCATCGTGGTCCATGGCGAGGCGCTCGGCCGTGAGTTGGGATTCCCCACGGCCAACCTGCATGTCGACAACCCGCTGAAATTGCTCCCGGCCCATGGGGTGTACGCCGTGTGGTGTCAAACCCCTGATGGCGAGTGGCATCCCGCCATGGCCAACGTGGGCACCCGCCCGACCATCCACGAAGACGCCCCCGCCTCCCTGGAAGTGCATGTCTTCGGCGCCGAAGGCGATTGGTACGAAAAGCCCATGACGTTGCGTTGGATGAATTGGATGCGCGGTGAAGTCAAGTTCGATTCGAAGGAGGCGTTGGTCGCGGCCCTGGAGGCCGACCGAACCAGGGCGTTGGGCCTGTTGGCATCCGCACCCAAACCGGGCGCGGCATGACGTGGCGAGGCTGGATGCTGCTGGCCGCGATGGCAACGTGCACGCTGGCATGGGGCCAGGCGCGGCGCGATGGCATTCCCGGAGTGGGTGCGGGCACCGTTTGGTTCGACGACCTCGACGACGCCCTGACAGCGCACCGGGCTGGCACGCCTGTCGTGGCCCTGGATTTGACCCGGCACAAATTGCAAGCCTTGCCCCAAGGGCTGGTTGAGCTTACAGCACTGCGCGTGCTGATGCTGCACAAGAACCGCCTGAGCGACCTGCCCCTATGGCTGGCCGACATGGAGGCGCTTCAGGTCCTCCTTCTGGACCAAAACCGATTCGACGCCTTCCCAGATGTCCTGCTTCGCATGGACCAGCTGGAAACGCTGAGTTTTGGGGACAACTTCATCGAAGAAATTCCTTTGGACGTGGACCACATGGTGTCGTTGCGCCATTTGGCCTTGTGGGGCAACCTCATCGGACGGTATCCCGCCTCGTTGGGAGACCTGCCCAACTTGCGCACCCTGGACTTGCTCCACAACGACATGACCGCAGAAGAGCAAGAGCTCGTTTCCAGCATGTTGCCCCAGGTGAAGGTGCTCATGTCCGAGCCTTGCCTTTGCGAATTCCAAGACCAACCCCGTCCTTGAAGCATGACTGAGCGCGTCCCTTTCAAACGAGTGGTGGTGACCGGGGTCGAGAACTCTGGGAAAACCACGTTCGCCGAGCTCCTCGCCGGCCGACTTGGATGGCCCATGGTTGAAGAGCACGCCCGGAGGCACCCCGCTGTGCTGAACGGACAGGTGACGGAAGAGACGTTCGACGAGTTGCACGACTCCCAAACTGAAGCGGCTGCCGACATCGCCCGCGCCGGATATCTTGGGGTTGTCTGCGACACCGGGGACCTCGTCTTGCGCATGTGGTCAGAACACGTGTTGGGGTTCAGTTGGCATCCGTTGACGCCACCCTGGCCCTCGGTGGACCTGCACATTTTGTGTCCGACACTGGATGTCTGGGAGGAGGATTCCTTGCGAAGCATGCCCAGACTCGGGGATCGGCTCGCCCTCGAAGCCCAATACCGAGCCCACTTGGCGCACCGTCAGCACCTCGTCGCCGAGGGAGACACCCCTGACGCGCGGGTGAAACACATCTTGGCCCAATGGCCATGGTGAGGGCAGCAGAAGTGGCCGGCGTGGTGCTCAACTTGGCCTACACCTGCCTCTACCTCCAAGGTCAACTTCCCCTGGCGTATGTGTTTGCCGCCTTGGGGGCTGTCGGGCTGGGCTGGGCCTGTTGGCACCGCAAGCTCCAAGCTGAAACCGGCCTGCATGGCTTCTACCTTGTGATGGCTGGATACGGCGCATGGTTGTCGGCCGACAGCGAATGGCAGATGACCCTGCACGGATGGTTGTCCCACGTCGCCGCTGTAGGTGCTGGGGCCGTGGCCTGGGCGGCCTTGATCCCATGGCTCAAGAAGCGTGGGTCAAGCATGCCGGCCCTGGACGCCTTCACCACCGTGTTCAGCGTAATCGGCACATGGTGGATGATCCATGGCGACCCCATCAATTGGATCTACTGGATGGTCATCGACGCTGTGAGCATCTACCTCTACGCTAAAAGAGGAATGCCTTGGGGGGCACTCCTCTTTTCGATTTACGGCCTGATGGCCGTCGACGGCTGGTTCGAAGGAATCAGCTGGTTCAGCGGATGATGAACTTCACCGGGATGGTGTACTGCACCGACACCGCCTTGCCGCGCTGTTGGCCGGGCTCGAATTGAGGCAGGCTTTCCACCACACGCACCGCTTCTTTGTCCAAACGGGGATCCACTTCACGGAGCACCTTCACGTCCTTCACCTTGCCGTTCTTGCCCACGACGAAGTAGACAAAGACCGTGCCCTGGATGCCTGCATCCTTCGCGATCGGCGGGTACTTGGTGTTTCCACTCACGTACTTGATGATTTCCATTTGAGTGCACTGGTGGCGCTCGTCGCCGCGCATGCTGGTGCAAGGCCCAAACGCAGGCATGTTCTCCACGATCATGAACGGGGTGTCGTCTTCGAAGTCTTCGTCGTCCTCGATGATCTCAATCTCGGTGTCTTCGTCAAGTTCGATGTCCTCGATCTCCAACTCTTCCTCGATTTCCTCCTCGTCGTCGACGATCTCAATCACTGTGGTCTGCTGAGGGGGAGGTGGTGGTGGCGGCGGGGTCACCACGTTCACTGGGATTTCCTCGTCTTCGAGAAGGTCCGCTTCAAAATCGAGTGCCCGGGTGATGGCCACATCGTAGGACGTCCAGGCCAAGGCCGACAAAATCAAGGACAGGGTGGCGACGAAGCCGAGGGCCCTCCATGTGGAGCGCTTGTTCTCGAGGTCGGCCTGGGGGGTCTTTCTGCGAAGCATGAGACGGGGTTTGAGGAGGTGAAATTAATCAATCGGTTGCGATTCTTCCCGGTCTGCAACCAAAGATGACTCGGAAGGTCAACAACGCCAGGGCCACCCCTGCCACGTCGGCCACCACATCCATCAAGTCTGCAGAACGGCTGGGAACGCACACATCTTGCACACATTCAAGGATCGTGCCGAAAATGGCCGCAGCCACCATCATGACGACTTCAAAACGCACCCCCGTCTGGAACAAGCGCTGCTTGGCCAACGCCACAGACATGGCCAGGCCCCAGGTCGCAAACGCCACGAAGTGGAGCACCTTGTCCATGTGCCACAAGGCCCACCAGTCTTCGGCGCGAAGATCTACCCCTGGAAGGGTATGAATGCACAACGCACCTGCGGTGACAAGGGCGGGGCCCCACCACACACGTGCGCCGACGTTTTGGGTCACCCCAGATGCCATCCGCCGAACAGGATCATCCGATGACGTTCTTGTAAGCCTCGCCGTCGAGCAATCCGTCGACGTCTGCGGGGTTGCTCACCTTCACTTTGATGAGCCAGCCCTCGCCGTAAGGGTCGTTGTTGACCAAGGCAGGATCGTCTTCAACCGCCTCGTTGAATTCCACGATTTCTCCAGCCACGGGGAGGAACAGGTCGCTCACGGTTTTCACCGCTTCGACGGTTCCAAACACCTCATCCGCATCCAGGGTTTCATCCACCGTCTCCACTTCCACAAAGACGATGTCGCCCAACTCACCTTGGGCAAAATCCGTGATGCCCACAACGGCGACATCACCTTCAAGGCGCACCCACTCGTGCTCCTTGGTGTACTTAAGGTTGTCAGGAATGTTCATGCGGCGAAGGTACAGCCGCCACCATGATTTTGTTCAACCCGAAGGGCCGCCAAATCACTGCGTCAAGTTGAAACGCAAGGCCAAGCCGGAACTGATGTTGGTGGTCGCAAACGACGTCGACACCTTGGGCTTGTTGATTTGCTGGTCGTAGAACATCCGCAGGGTCATCTTGTCGCTCACCTCGAGGTCGCCACTCAGTTTGATGGAGACGAGTCGCTGGCCGGCTGTAACCTGGTTCTGCTGCTCCACCATCTTGCGAATCACGGTGCTGTTCTCCCGGATGTTGATGTCCGCCCGAACCAAAAAATCGGTCTTCTTCAACATCTTGATGGGCAGCTTGCCGTACGTTTTGAGGAACGGGTTGGGCACATCGTCGAACTTGTAGCCGACGCCGATGACGACGCCCTTGGTTTTGGTCTCGGTGATCTGGTAGTTGCTCAAGCCCAAATTCACGTTCCGGTCCCGAGTGATCTCGAACTTCAACTGCGGTTCATTCTTGTTCGCCGTCTTGATGCTCACGTCCACCCCCACAAGCGGAGACAACTGCTCCGAAATGGTCACCGTGTTGAACTGGCGCTGCGCGATGTAGTCCTGGAACTCCCCTTGATTCGTCGCCACAGGGCGCCCGGCCTCGTCGCCTTCGTAGCTCAAGTTTGTCGTGTAGGACGACGACATGGTGCTCCGGTAGGTGTGGTTCAGGCTGAAGCGCTTGAACTTCTTTTTGAGCGTTGGATTCTTCGAGAGGCCGTCGTAGCTGACGCGCCAGTTGGGGCGAACCGGGGCTTGGAACACATCCAGCGGGACGTCCTCGGCCCCCATGCCCAGGTAGGCGGCCATGAACGACGGGATGACCACATTCTGGCTGATGGGGCCAAAACCGGGCGCGTATTCCTGGCCATTGATGTCGACCAAGTCGTCGTTGTAGTTGAGCTCGTTCTGGCGGGCGCTGACGGCGCTCCGACCTGCCAGGAATGCCTCCCACACCGAGTTCGTGTACGTGCTGTCGTCGTCCACAAACGCCGTTGGCCAAGTCAGCACAGTGGCCGTGAAGTTCCCGGTTTCCTGGGCCGATTCATTCACGTAATCCTGCAGGTCATCGTCGTACCTGAAGAAGCTCTGGTGGTTGCGGCTGATGGTGCGGTTGGCCGTCAATTCCATCTTGAAGTCGCGGATCGGCTCCAGCGTCGCGCGGGCGTTGAACGTCTCGCTGTACGACTCCGTGTACTGATTGTTCAAGTTGGGCTGCTCCACGAGCCACCCGTTGGACGCGGCTTCGTAGGCGTAGGTGCCTTCACCAAACCCGTTGCCAAACACGTCGGTCTGCTGATGACCCAGCAGGAAGGGCAAGCCCGGTGCACTCAAACCTCTGCCTCCTGCTGGCCAAAAACCTCCCTCTCTCCAAAGAGGTTCATCAAAGCCTGCGAAGGTCGCTGTTGGAGCGTAGCCCGGCAACAATGTGCCTTCGTTCCTCGAGTATGTCGCGCTCACGTTGTGCAACCCCATGGCAAACCGCAGAACGTGCTCAAGCGGGTTGATGTCGCGCTTTTCCTTTTCCTCCTCTTCCTCGATGTTGCCAAACCCGTCGCGACGCTCGTTGCTCACTTCGCGATCCTTGGGTCGTGGGCGACGCTTGTTGTTGATCTCCTTCAGGTAGGGCACCTTGTTGTAGAAGTTCTTCAAATTGGCCTGCGCGTTCAGGCTGATGTTGCGGCTGTTTTGAATGGTGTTGCCGAGGGTGTCCTGCGCAAACGGCGCGCGGTCCCAACGGAACGAGCTCTGGTAACGCGTGTCGAGGCTGACCCAGTCGGTCAGCGGGAATTTGTCGAGCGGAAGTTTATACGTCCCGTTGACTTGGTGGTTGTAAGTCGTGAGTTCACCGCCTTGCATGAGGCTGGATTCCACCGCATCACGGTAGTCGTTGTACGCGTCGGGGTCGTCCACTTCGCTGGGGATTTCACCGGCATCTTCCAAGACGAGCGCCTGGGCACTTCCTTGGTAATCGAACTTCAGCGCTTGGGTCAAATCATACTTGACCGTGTAATTCCGGTTCCAGTTCCAAGTTTTGACAACCTGAGGAACGATGATGGGTTCCAGCCCCAATCCAGGGTTCAGCACCTCCATGTTGTCACGCACTTGGCTAACCTCGTACATGCGCTGCATTTGGTTGGACGCCGAGACTTGCTTGGGCAAGAGGTAGAAGTTGAAGTCCTTGATGAGCTTCAGATACTTGGCGTCCCGCAAGAAACCCACCTTCGAGAACGGCTCACGCTTTTTGGGACGAGGCTGCCAGTTGTAATTGAGGGCGCCACGGTGCTCCACGTTTCGGAAGTTGTCCGTGTAGATGTCCTGGCGGTACTGCTCGTTGTAGCTGTAGTTCGCCGAGAAGTTGGCAGGGCTGATTACGGATAGCAATCCCCCGCCGCTGCTGCTGTTTCCGCCTCGTCCTCCCTGGGCACCACCACGGCTGCCTGAGTTCTTACCGCCCGAGTCACGCCCACCGGCATCTCGGCTGTCCTTGCCTTTGCCCGCGTTGTCCTTGCCACGGGAATTCCGGTCTTTAGATCCCCCACCCTTGCCCACCTGTGGGGCAATCTTCACGTTGGAGAAGTTGATGCTTCGAACTTGGTTGATCGTGCGGGCGTCGCGCTGGCGAGAACCTATGGCGTCCAAGTCGTCGGGGTTGTCAATCAAATCGGCAATTGCGGCCAAATCGGTGGCCTCCACATCTGGAGACAGCGGGTCGAACTGTGGTGTGCTCGTTTGGTTGCTGTAGCCCAAATACATGGGCAAGGTCACGCCCAGCTTCTCCGGCAACAACTTGCCCAGCTGGATGGTGCCGTTGGCGTCGAGCCCTTGCATGGTCTCCCGCTGGCGTTCCTGCACACGCTCCTCAAGTCCACCCCAGCCCGGCACGGACATGTTGGCCGCCACGCTCACGTTCGCCAAATCGGCCAGCGTCGCGTTCGCCTGAGCCACGGCCGCCCAGCCGCCTTCCTCATTGAAGCCAGACAGGCGCAATTCGTTCACCCACATCTCCGCGCACTTCGGCTGGCCGTCGTCGCTGGTCCACAGCGGCTGCTCCAAATCCTTGTCCGGATTCCGGATGCCGACCATGACGGTCACCACGTTGGACAACGTAGGGTTTCCTTTCACCGACAGTCGCTTGCCGTCGTTCACCAAGGAATACACGCCCGTGGGTGAAATGTCGCCGTTTACGTAACGGTTCCTCAGCTTGTCGAGGCTCAAGAGACGCAGGGAATCGAGGTTGATGTCGATGTTGTTCTCGAGCGGCCAAATGTCGTAGTCCGTCAACGCCGTGACGTTGATGGGCGTGGGCTTCAGCGGAATCTCATACTCGTAGTAGTTCTGGTCGTAATCGCTTCCCAAACGCACGAAAACGTTGAGGTCGCCCTCGCTCAAAATCTCGTCGGCCCGACCCGCCTCAACGTGCACGAACATCTTTAAGCGCTCGTACATCCGCATGTCGAAGTTGATGTTCCGGTACGCCGCCCGTGCGTCGCCGTCTTCCAAGCCGCACACCTCGAGCGCCAGCGACTGCTCGTTCAAACGGCGTTGGTTCAAGTTGGAGGGGTCGATTTCTTGGTTGATGCCCGGTGGAATCACGTAAGGCACAGGTTGACGCACCCCGTTTTCCTCCAAGTTCACCGCCGTCAAGGCAAACTGCGTTCCCGTCGGATCGTCCACCTCAACTTCCTGCAAGCCGGCCAAGCTTTGCTCATATCGGCGCCACTCGCCACGCACCAACTCGATGCGTGCAAAGCGCAACGTGACCGGCTCCTTCCAGCCCTGCATGAACATCCGCATGAATCGGATCGAGCGGAAATCGCTGATGCCGTTGAAGGCTTGTTGGTATTCCTTGACCGGAATCTTGAACTGGTACCACTTGATGGGACGCTGCTCGGCCGACCCGTTGGTCTTGGACACCGTCTCCAAGATGTCTGCGAGGTACCCCTTGCCGATGTTGTCGGACGTCAAGTCCGCTGGGGCCATCGGAATCTCGTATTGGTAGTACGACTCGATGGTGCCCAAGGTCAAATCCTCGTTGATGTCTTCCGTGTTTGGAATCGTCGTTTGGGTGATGGGGTACCCGTTGGGTTGCTGGGTGTTGGAGTTGCCCTCGTACCGGCTGAAGAACTGGTACCGCTCCAGGAGGTCCTCCTCGTTTTCCTGGGCGATGGGGTCCCGGAAATAGCGGAAATCGTCGGCCGAAGGGTCGCTTTGGTATTGTGCAAACGCGTCCGGCGCCAAGTCCGTCTCCAACCCGTCGAGCCACGACGCAAAGAAGGTCCGCTCGGCATCTGAGTTCAGCCCGTCGAGGCCGACATCCTGGACGCTGTAGTCGTTGGTGCTGTTGTCAAACGCATTCACCACGTTGAACGTGGTCGGGTCGGGATACACCCCCCACGTGCTGGTGTCGGTCTCCAGCTCATTGCTGGCCGAGGGCAGGCCGTTCTCAAATTCAAGCTGGCTGTCGTTCAAGACGTCCTCGCTGACGTTGCCGAGGTTGACGTACAACTTGCCACCCGTCTCGTTCTCCGAGTCCTCGTTGAACGGGTCCATGACCCAAAACTGGAAGTACTCGATGTTGGCCGCCTCGAAGTCTGTGGTCATCAGGGCCCTCTGCACCCCGGACCAACGGGACTCAGGATCGCGCAAGGTGCCGTCCTCTTCCAACCCTGAAGAATAATCGGAGCCGTCAAAAGGCTCGTAGTTGTAGGGCCCTCGCTCCGTTGGACGGTAGGTCAAGTCCAACGTCGGCAGGTTGGACGGCATGCCCGCGGTGGCGCTGTTGCTGTAGTCCCCCTTCTCGTAAAGTTCACGCAACAGGATTTGACGCATGCGGTGGTCTTGGCGCACCTCCGCGTCCACCTGACCGTCTTGCAACGAACTGCCGTTGATCAGCGAGGGGTCGATGGTGTACCAGCTCAGCCCTGCGCGGTTGTAGTTGGACGTGAGGTCGTTTTCCAAACGGGCCTCGGGGAAGCGCGTGTCCTGCCAACGGGGCGTCGACGCCAAGAACCAACGGTTGATGGCACGCAAGTCGATGGTGCTCTGCGACCCCTCGAAATCGTCGATGTAGGCCGTGCCCTCGTCTCCCACCGCACGGCTGTGTCCTGGAATCAAGTATGCGCCCTCCGCCGAGATGTCGAAGGTGGACTTCGCAGAGGTGCTGTAGAAGGGCAGCCGGTCGATGAGTTCGGTCAGCAAGCGGCTTTCCGTTTGCCACGAGAAGTCGGCCCCCACCACCGTGTTGTTCACGGGCTCGTCCCCCATGTTCACCTTCCGTGTCAACGGCCGCTCGCGCATGTTCAACAAGGTGGTTCCGATGTTGAAGTTGTCGCTGGCCACATAATCGAAACGCGTGCCCATGAGGGTCTTCGTTTGGATGTTGAAGAGCGAGTTCGACTCCAGGGAAACCTTGATGGTCTGGCCTGATTCAAGCAGGCCATCGTTGATGATCCGCACCCGACCCAAATTGTAGTCGACCGTGTAGTCCCGGTTTTCGACCAAGCGCACCCCACCGGCCGTGACGGTCACAGATCCTTCAGGAACGTTGAGGGCGTTGAGTTGGATCTCGGAGGAACTCTGCGACTGGAAACGTCCCTTGATGCGGTAACGGTTCAGCGATGGAATCTGCTGGGCCGCGGTTTTGGTGCTGTCGTAGAGCGGCTGAAAGACCAAGGTTTGGGCCAAGGCGTTGACCACGGCTTCCTTGTCGCTTGGGGCGATGCTCTCCGCCCCCTGGACGTACTCGGCGATGCGGTTGCGCAGGTTGTCGCCAAACGGCTCCACAGATGGCAAGAAAATGCGGCCGTTTTGGCTGTTGATGGTGCCGCCGTTGACCGCGGCATTGTCCACGTAATCGAACACCCCGTCTTGGTTGGGCAGTCCGTTGATGTCGATTCGGTCCATGCCCAAGACTTGCACGAGCAATTGGCCTTCGAGCGGTTCACGTGGGATGTAATTGAGGTCCACCCCGGAGTTGGGGTCGTTGTACCACACGTCCAGACGGAAGTCCTCGTTGCTCACACCAAACGCCCCCATGGAGTAGACGTTTTTCATCATCACCCGCCAGAGCGGGGCCTGGTCGCCGTTGTCCAGCTTCACCTGGGTGACCGACGACTTCAGCATCTTCAAAATCAACGAGCCAGGTGCGGCGTACCCGTCCTGGCTCAACGTTCCGACCTGGTAGGTCTCCCCGTCCAAGGTGTATTCGTAAGCGACCGCCAAGACCTCGGCGTTGTTGAGAGACTGGCGCAACGAGATGAATCCCAACCGGCTGTTGAAGGTGAATTCCGAGGGGCTCAACTTCCGCGCGTTCCCGACGCGCTCGTAGTGCACACCCTGCTTGAGCTGTCCACCCAAAGCTCCCGAGATGGCCTGGTTGGCACCCGTGAAGTCCATGACGCCTTCGTCCAAGGTCAAACTGCGGAACAGGTCGTTGTTGAAGTTGGTCGGCGCCCGGTTGGGCGTCGCCTCAGTCGCCGGCTCGAGCAAGGCCCCGTCGAACACGCTGGTGTTGTCGGTGAGGTTGCCCAACGGCAAGTTGGTCGACACGTAATCGGGGTGCTCGCCCAAGTCGGTAAACGCGACGATGTTTCGCACGTCTTGGGTGTTGGCCTGGGTGTTCACAACGTACACCTCAATCCGGTTGATCATCGCCCCGGAATTGGGCACCGGCAAGGACCGCATGGCCACGTCGTATTGGTCGACGAAGTACTGCGACAGGAAGTAGTGGCGGTTGGCCTCATAGTCGTCGGCGCGGATGTCGAACTCCTGAGTTTGGGACCCACCCTCGACTTCGATTTCGCTCCGCTCGCCTTTCTGCTGGCTGAACACTGTGGTGTTGTAGAGGCGTCCCCACTGCGTTTCCAACTTCACACCGAACAAGCTCTGGGAGCCGACAATCAAACTGCTGTTGAGCGGCATGTTGATGTTTCCCGCCTCGATGTTCTTCAAGATGTCGTCCTCCTCTCCTTGGAAGCCGATGTTCATCTGGTTCTCAAAATCGAACAGCGACTCCGTGTTGAACTGGGTGCCCAACTCAATCTTGTCGCCGATGCTTCCCCCGATGTTCAGCTGGATGCGCTGGTCGAAGTTTACGGCACCCGCCCTGCGCTGACGCTCTGGGATCCGTGGGTTCTCGGTGTTGTTCCAGGTGTAGCCCAAGGTGATTTCGGCGGTCCCTTGCGGCTTGATTTCAATTTCGTTGCTGCCGAAAATCATCTCGAACAGCTCGCTGTCGATCTCGAGCTTGGGGGCGAAGGCCTTGTCCGCGGCGTCTTCCTCATCCTGGAGCTCGTTCCAGAATTCGCTCAGGTTGCCCTCGATGTTGTAGTTCAAATACTCGTCCAACGAGAACATGCTGGACGGCCGGAACAAGAGCGTGTCGCCGATGGTTTGTTGCACTTCGTACATCCCGGTGACGGGGTTGTACACCACGCCGTAATTGAAGTTGCTGGGCCACTGCAACGACACCCCGCCTGGAAATTCGGTGGGGTTGTAGGGGTCCGAGTTGTCGTGGGGGAAGGGAAGGTTGTAGGTGACCGAGTCGGACGAGGCGCCTGAGGTTTGGGCCCAGACGTCTGAAGCCCAGGGCGCAAGACAGCAAAGCACAGTCGCAACCATGCGTGCAAAACCCATGTGAGGTTGGGTGGTCATTCGTCTCGCCTGTTCAATCGTCGGTGGGCGTCAAAGTTCGCGCAAAGCGGCTTTGATTAGACCTTCCAGCGTGGCCGAATTTCCTTGGGATGCCAAGAGTTTGTCGAGCACTTTGTTGCATTTGGCCTTGTCAAAACCGAGCGATGTCAAAGCCCCCAACGCATCCACCTTGGTTGTATTGTGCGCGACTGCAGAAGTTCCTGGCGCCAAAGGGGTGGAAGCCTCTGCTGCGCCCACCTTGTCTTGCAAGTCGACGATGATTCGCTGGGCGGTTTTGGCCCCGATGCCTTTCACCCGCTTCATGGCATCCACGTCGCCTGACGAAATCGCGAGCGACGCGGTGGCGGGGTCCATGGCGCTCAAGATGAGCCGGGCCGTGTTGGCGCCCACCCCATTCACGCCCAAAAGCAGCAAGAACAAGCTCCGCTCCTCGGCAGTGGCAAACCCGTAGAGCAGCTGGGCGTCCTCGCGGACCACCATGTGGGTGTGGATCTTGACCAATTCATGGTCGCCCAATTGGTCGAAGGTGGTCAAACTGATGGCCACGAAATACCCCACCCCTGCGCACTCCACCACCACGTGTGTGGGGTGCTTCTCGACGAGGCGGCCGTGCAGGTGATGAATCATGGCTGGATGCTCTTGATCTGGGCGTCGACCACCGCCAAACGAACCATGTCCAAAATCTCCTTGGCGCTCGAGCCCATTTGAAGGATGTGCACACTCTTGCGCATGCCCAAAAGCACCGGGCCTTGGGCGTCCATCCCCGCCATCTCGTGCAACAACTTGTAGCTGATGTTGCCCGCCGACAGGTTGGGGAAGATGAGGGTGTTGACGCGGCGTTTGTGCAAGGAGCTGAACGGGAAGCTCTCACCCAGCATCTCTTGGTTCATCGCGAAGTTGGCCTGGATTTCGCCGTCCACGATGAGCTCCGGGTGGTGCACATGGAGGTACCGCGCCGCCTCGGCCATCTTTTCAGCGTCACGCCCTTTTGAACTGCCGAAGTTGGAATAGCTGAGCAGCGCGATGCGCGGGACAATTCGGAGGTTGCGCACCGCCTCGGCCGCAAGCAAGGTGATGTTGACGATGTCCTCGACCGTCGGGTCGGTGTTGACCGTGGTGTCGGCGAAGAACATGGGGCCGTTTTTGGTCTGGAGGATGTACATCCCCGCCACCTTGTCCACGCCCTTGCCCTTGCCAATCACTTGCAAAGCAGGCCGAATCACGTTGGGGTAGTTCCGCGTCAAGCCCGACACCAACGCGTCGGCTTCTCCTTGGTCCACGAGCATGGACCCGAAGTAATTGCGCTGGCGCATTTGGCGCTCGGCCTCCAAGGCCGTCAGGCCATGTCGCATGCGCCGATCAAAGAGCACCGCCCCGAGGGCCTTGCGGCGCTCGGCCTCCTCGTCGCCACGTGGGTCGAGGATGGTCGCGCCCTCCAACTCGAGGTTGTTTTCCTCAATCAACGCCTGGATGCGCGCGCTCCGTCCCAACAAGATGGGATGGGCGATGCCTTCGTCCATGGCCATTTCTGCAGCCTTGAGAACCTTGTAGTGCTCTGCTTCCGCAAACACCACTCGCTTCGGGTCGCGCGCCGCCCGGGTGGCGATGTTGCGGGAGAAGGTGGAATCGTTCCCCAACCGCATTTCCAGTTCACGCTTGTACGCCTCCCAATCGTCGATGGGCGAGCCGGCAATGCCGGACTCCATGGCCGCTTGTGCCACCGCCGGAGCCACCGTGGCAATCAGTCGCGGATCCAACGGCTTGGGGATGATCAAATCCCGCCCAAAGGTCAACGCCCCTTCCCCGTAAGCCTCGCTGACCTCGTCGGGCACATTTTCTTCCGCCAGCGTGGCGATGGCGCGCACTGCGGCGAGCTTCATCGCGTCGTTGATGCCCGTTGCCCGCACGTCCAAGGCACCGCGGAAGATGTAAGGGAACCCGAGGACATTGTTGACCTGGTTGGGGTGGTCAGAGCGTCCGGTGGCCATGATGACGTCTTCACGGGACGCCATGGCTTCCTCGTACCCAATTTCTGGATCGGGGTTGGCCAAGGCAAACACGATGGGGTTGTCGGCCATGCCTTGGACCATCGAAGCGTCCACAAGTCCACCTTTGCTCAAGCCCAAAAACACGTCGGCCCCTTTCATGGCGTCGGCCAAACTGTCGTACGCTTTCTTCGTGGCGTATCGCTGCTTGCTCTCGCCCAATCCTTCTCGGCCCGCGTGGATGTGGCCGCGGCTGTCGAACACGGCGGCATGCTCACGCTTCATGCCTAGTTGCTCGTAGATGTCCAAACAGGACATGGCGGCAGCCCCGGCACCGCTGACCACCACACGGATGTCTTCAATGTTCTTGCCGGCGAGCTTCAGCGCGTTGATCAACGCCGCCGCACTGATGATGGCCGTGCCGTGCTGGTCGTCGTGCATCAACGGGATGTCCAACTCCTCCTTCAGACGGCGCTCGATCTCGAACGCTTCCGGCGCTTTGATGTCCTCCAAATTGATGCCGCCGAAGGTGGGCGCAATGGCTTTCACCGTGGCGACAAATTGATCGACGTCGGTCGCGTCCACTTCAATGTCAAACACATCGATGTCAGCAAACACCTTGAACAACACCCCCTTCCCTTCCATCACGGGCTTGCTTGCCTCAGGACCGATGTCGCCAAGCCCCAACACCGCGGTGCCGTTGCTGATCACTGCGACCAAGTTGCCCTTGGCGGTGTACTTGTAGACATCTTGGGGCTCCTCGGCAATGGCCATGCAAGGTTCGGCCACGCCAGGGCTGTAGGCCAGGCTGAGGTCACGCTGCGTGCTGTAGGGCTTGGTGGGGACCACCTCCACCTTGCCTCGGCGTTCGCGGGCATGGTATTCGAGCGCCTCCCGTTTCAGGTTGTTCTGTTGCATGAAGAGACGAAGTTCATCACGAATGAACACAGTACGGGCGGTTGCTCATCCAAAGGATGCACAACCGCCCGTGCAAATTGTGGGGAACTCTCTCTCAGCGAATCACGAGTCGCTGCGTGGCCAGCACGCGACCTTCGGAAGCCACGCTGACCAGCCAAATTCCCTCCGTCAGGCCGTCCAAGCTCACGACTTGCTGGGTCACCCCAGGTTGGATGCGTTCACGCATCGCCACTTGACCCACCAAGTTTCGGAACTCGACCACGCCATCCAGGGCACGGTCCATGCTCAAGGTCACCAAGTCGGTCGCCGGGTTGGGCATGAGGCTGCACGCCACGCTGGACGACAAATCCGTCACGTCGGACGTGGCGTCCACCACGAACGTCACCTCGTGGCACACGGCGTTCGACGCGTTGCCTGGCGTTTGGTAGCAGTACTTGATGGTGGTCACGCCAGCCACACCATTGGGGTAAAAATCCGCCTTGAAGGTGTCGTTGGTGTCCGCGGGTGCCAAGGTGACCAGGGCAGAACCTTGATCCGCCGACGCCACGGTGCCAAATGGATAGCACAAGGGGCCCCAGCAAAAGCGCTCGTACGACCCTGGTCCATCTTCGACGTAGGGGAAGTTGAAGGGGTCCGCCATCTCCATGAAGGAGCGGGTGACCAACACGTCCAGTGACTCCTCGCCCACGTTGGTGACGTCCCAGTACGCCTGTACGTCGATGGTGCTCAACGTGTCGAGGGACACATGCACGGTGTCAGGCGCGTCCAAAATCTCCAGGCTGATTTGGGCCTGGGCCACATTCAGTGCGCCCACAAGGCACACAGACATGCAAAACATGAAAAGCTGTTTCATGCATCAAAGTTAACCCATCTGCAGTCAAGACTCCCGTGCTATTTTTGGCACGAATCGTGCAACAGCACACCAACACGCCCATGATGAAGACCCCACTCGCCATGTTGACCGCCGCCCTTTTCATGGCGTTCACTTTCCAAGCCTCAGCCCAAACCTTGCCCAACGTGGCGCTCAAGGACATCGAGGGCAACACCGTGAACACCGCGAGCTTGGTGGGCGACGAAGGGCCTGCAGTGTTCTGTTTTTGGGCCACCTGGTGCAGCCCATGCAAGCGGGAGTTGAACAACTACGCTGAACTCTACGAGGACTGGGTGGACGAAACCGGTGTGCGCATTGTGGCCGTGAGCATCGACGACCAGCGTTCTGTGAATCGGGTGGCCCCTTACGTGAACAGCGTAGGTTGGGATTACGACATCCTGCTGGACCCCAATCGCGATTTTGCCCGCGCGCTGAACGTGCAAAACGTGCCGCACACGTTTGTGGTGGACAGCGAAGGCAACGTGGTTTGGTCACACAACAACTACGCCGACGGAGACGAATACGAGCTTTACGAGGAATTGCTGAAGCTCGCCGAATGAACTTGAGCATCGTCGCCCGAGGGGCTGGGTTGTGGCTGGCCATGTTGGCTGGCGGGACCGTCATGGCCCAAGACCAAGCGCCGGCCCAAGTGTCCGGCAACGTCGGCATTCTTTGGCAATCCTACGCCGAGGACACCCTCATTGGTGCCGTGGTTCCTCCGTCCAAAACAGGATACAATGCGTTTGCAAACGTGCTCTACAACCAAGGAGACTTCAGCGCTGGCCTTCGGTATGAGAGTTATTTGAATTCCGTCCTGGGCTTTCCGGGACGTTTCGATGGGAGCGGCGTGGGGTACCGCTTCGCACGATATGCGGACCGAGATCGAGGCATCGACGTTACGATTGGCAACTTCTACGACCAATTCGGAAGCGGGCTCGTGTTGCGTGCCTACGAGGAGCGCAACCTGGGCATCGACAACGCCTTGGACGGGTTCCGCCTCGTGCTGACACCCAAGGATGGGCTTCGGCTCAAATTCATCTACGGCAAGCAGCGTTTTGACTTCCGCAACGGGTTGATCAACGGACCAGGCGTGGTCCGGGCCGTGGACGCCGAAGCCGATGTGAACACCTTGGTCTCGGCTTGGGCGGACAAACCGACGAAGGTGACGCTGGGTGCGAGCTTCGTGAGCAAGTTCCAGCCAGGCACCTCATTCAACGTGGACAGCCTCGTGCTGGCGATGCCCCAAAACGTCGGGTCTTGGTCGTACCGGTTGAACGCCGTGCGCAAGGGGTGGATCGCCAGCGCGGAATACGCAGGCAAGATCAACGACCCAAGCGCTGACAACGGCTACACGTATCGGAACGGCGAGGCCTTCTTGGCCACCTTGGGCTACAGCAAAAAAGGCTTGGGGATGTTGCTCACCGCCAAAATGGTAGACAACATGAGCTTTCGGTCCGATCGGGATTTGCGGTTGTTTGACCTGCCCATCAATTACATCCCTGCCGTCACCCAGCAGCACACGTACAATTTGGCGGCGACCCTCTACCCCTACGCCACAGTCATCACGGGGGAAACCAGCGCCAGTGCGGAGGTATTTTACACCGTTCCCAAAGGAAGCAAGCTCGGGGGCAAGTACGGCACCAAACTGAACGCCAGCTTCTCCGCCGCCAACAGTTTGGACACGACGCGCTACGCCGCAGGGACGCGCGATCAGGCGCTGTACGGCTACGAGCGCAACAGCTGGGGCCCGGGTGAAGAGCTGTTTGTGCGGGATTTCAACGTCACCGCAAGTCGCAAGTTCAACAAGCGGTTCAAGGCCAAATACGCCTACTACCACTTCGATTTCAACACGTCCACCACGCCCGTCACCACGGATTACAAGGGCATCGTGAACGCGAACATCCACGTGTTGGAGACACAATTCAAAGTCAAACCCAAGCAGAGCCTCCGCACCGAATTGCAAGGCCTTTGGGTGGGTGAAGACAAGGACGACCCCACATTGCTTCAAGACAAGGGACACTGGGCCACGGTGTTGGCCGAATACACATGGAGCCCTCATTGGTTTGTGAGCGTGCTGGACCAGTACAACTTTGGCAACAACGACGAGGCCAAGCGTGTCCACTACGTCTACGGCGCCGCAGGCTACATCCAAGGCCCACATCGATTGAGTATGGGCTACGGCAAGCGCCGCGAAGGGATCTTCTGCGTGGGAGGCGTCTGTCGCGCCGTGCCGGCCTCCAACGGCTTCGAGGTGACGTTCACCAGCAGCTTTTGATGGAAGCAACCCCACATCCCTTATTTTTGTCACCTATTTGTATGAAATCTAATCCTGTTCTTATGAAGAATTTCTTCGCCCTCATGGCTTCTGCCGTGATCTCAGCAGGCGCCTTCGCACAGCTCCCCAACGGAAGCGTGGCTCCTGACTTCACCGCCACCGACATCGACGGTGTCGAGCACAACCTCTACAGCCTCCTCGACCAGGGCTACAAAGTCATCCTCGACTTCTCGGCCACTTGGTGCGGACCTTGCTGGTCTTACCACGAAGCAGGCACCCTCTCTGAGTTGTACAACACATACGGTCCTGACGGCACCGACGAAATTCGTGTGTTTTACTTGGAGGCGGACGACACCACGACCGACGCCGACTTGAACGGCACAGGCGCCAACACGCAAGGTGACTGGGTGACCGGTACGCCGTACACCATCATCGACAACGCGGGCAGCATCTTCGACGACTTCGCCGGAGCTTACTACCCCACCATTTACACTGTGTGCCCTAGCCGCATCATCACCGAGTCTGGACAGGCTTCTGTGGCGGACCACGCGGCCATCTTCCAGGCCAACAGCTGCGCTGCAGCTTCTTTGCCCAACGACGGCGCCCTCGTGGGTTACGCCGGTGAATCTGTGGCCTGCGGCGACGCCCCCATCTCTTTGGCGGTGACGTTGATGAACATGGGTGTGGACGCCTTGACGTCTTGTACCATCACTGCATACGACGGCGCCACTGCCGTGGGCAGCACCGACTGGACGGGCAACTTGGACACCTACGCCACTGAAGAAGTGTTGGTGACCACCACCACCATCGACGCCTCCACCGAATTCACCTTCGAAATCACCTCGATGGACGACAACGCAGAGAACAACGCCGTGGCTTCTGGCTTGGTGAACACCTCTGTGGAAAGCACCAACAACGTGCGCTTCACGTTGAACCTCGATGCGTACCCAGGTGAGGTGGCCTGGGCCGTGTTGGACGACATGGGCAACGTGGTCGACGCTGGCGGACCCTACGCCGCAGGCGACGTTGGTGCTGAGTACCTCTACGACTGGACGCTCGACCTCGGCTGCTACACCTTCGTGATCGAGGACGCGTTTGGCGACGGCTTGCACGCCAGCTGGTACAATGGCACCGGCCCTGACGGCAGCTTCTCGCTGGACGCCATGGACGGCAATGCGGTGTCTTCAACCTTGCTCTCTTACGCCTCTCCCGACGAGTACGCTGTGATTGAGTTTCCCTTCGAGGTGACCTCTGTGAGCGACGTCGAAGAAGCTTCTTTGATCGAGACGTTGGCTGTGTACCCCAACCCCACTCAGGGCGTGAGCAACATCCAATTTACCAGCGCCGTGGCCGCCAACGCCACCATGGAAGTGATCAACCTCGTGGGTGAGCGAGTCGCTGTGCAAGAGTTCGGCACATTGCCTGCAGGCGCACATCGTTTGGAGTTGAACCTCGAAGCTGTGAAGGCGGGCGTGTACCTCGTCAACTTCAACGCTGGAGGTGAAACCACCACCATGCGTGTGACCAAGCACTGATTCTTCTTTTAGAATCGAGGAGCCGGGTGATGTCCTTCGAGGGCGTCATCCGGTTTTTTTGTGCCCCCAATCGTGGCGCGCGGAGTATCTTGGACACTCAACAACTTCAACGATGAAACAGTTTGCAACCCTGCTCTTCCTGTTGTTCACAGGATTGGCCAGCGCCCAACTTCCAGACGGAAGTGTGGCCCCCGATTTCACCGCCACCGACCTCAATGGCGTCGAGCACAACCTCTACAGCTACTTGGACAGCGGGTACCAAGTCATTTTGGACTTTTCGGCCACGTGGTGCGGTCCGTGTTGGTCGTACCACGAAAGCGGTGTGCTGGAAGAGCTATACGACACCTACGGCCCCGACGGCACCAACGAGTTGCGCGTGTTCTTCATCGAAGGGGACGACGGCACCACCCAAGCGGATTTGGAGGGCACAGGGCCGTCCACCGCGGGCGACTGGATCACAGGAACGCATTACCCGATCATCGACAACGCAGAAAACATCTTCGACGCGTTCGAGTGCACGTACTACCCGACGATTTACACGGTGTGTCCGAGTGGACTTCTGACCGAATCTGGACAGGCCACGGTCGCAGGCCACACGTCGTTGATGCAGTCTGCGTCTTGCGCACCAGCCTCCTTGCCCAACGACCCGATGCTGGTGGGCTACAGCGGAGACGCGTTCGCTTGTGGAGGCATTCCTGCCCAAATCTCGGTACGCCTGCTCAACCAGGGCCTCGAGCCGCTGACGTCATGTGCCATTCAAGTGTCTCGTGTGTTGCCCTTCAACCAAACCGAGGTCGTCGGCACGTACGACTGGGAAGGCAATTTGGACACCTACGAATTGGCCGACGCCGCGTTGACCACCTTGGACGTCGACGATTTGGAATTGCTGCAGTTCGACATCGTTTCGGAGGACGACAACACGGAAAACAACCAAGTGCTCGGGCAAATTCAATTGAGTGAGCAGACCGTCAACAACCTTCAGGTGCGCATCCTCACTGACGCAGCACCTGAACAAACTGGATGGTCCATCGCCAACGAAGCTGGAGAAATCGTGGCGTCCGTCGATCCTGGTGCCGAAGCCTTGGGCAGCCAAGCGGTGCACGTCTGGGATGTCACGCTGGACGACATAGGGTGCCACACGTTCACTCTGATCGACACAGAGGGCGATGGCCACATCGCCGGGGCGGCCAGCCTGGCCGATGTGGGGTCTTTGATTGTGACCGGCATGGACGGCGAAACCCCTGTGGGGCAGGTCATCCAATTCCAGAGCACAGACGACTTCTCCAGCGTGGAATTTCAATTTGAGGTGACTGCCGTGTCTTCATTGGTTGAACCCACCTCAGAAATGGCCTTCAGCCTGGCGCCCAACCCGGTGGAAGACCTCGCCGCACTCCACATGGTGTTGTCCCAACCTTCCAAAGTGGCGTTGCAACTGCACGACGCGCAAGGCCGTGTTGTGGAACGTGAAGATTGGGGATGGATGCCCGCAGGTGCATCGACGCAGACCTGGTCCACAGCTCACCTCGACCCAGGAATGTACCTCGTCACTTGGACCACCGGTGACAAATCATGGACGCAACGCTTGGTGAAACGATGAGCATGGCTGTGAAATCGATGAAGCTTTGGGCCTGTGCAGCTTGCATGGCCTTGGCGGCGTCCTGTGACGTCGTGGAGGATCCTGTGCTCGACGTCATTCAACCCTGCGAGTCGGACAATGCACCGGTCTTTGAACCGCTCGCATCGGACATCCAACGGGTGTTGCTTGAAGATTTCACCGCGCACCAATGCGGCAATTGCCCTCCAGCGGCTGAACTCGCCCACGACCTCGCCGTGGAACATCCCGGTGTGGTGATTCCTTTGGGAATTCACGCAGGCGATTTGGCCAACACCAACGACAACTACCCCACAGACTGGACCTGCGACGAGAGTGTGGTCTTCTGGAACGACCTCTCTTTCCAAGTCAACCCCGTGGGCCGCGTGAACCGGCAAGCCGACGAAACCGCCGTGAAGTTTCAAGACGAGTGGGTGGAAGCGGTCGACCTCGAATTGGCCAAATCGCCAGCGGCCGGATTGCAGATGACCGTGGAATTCGACGAGGCGGCCGGCAAGCTGGCCGTGCATGTCCACACCACCTGGTTCGAGGACTTGGAAGGGCAAGCCCGTCTCGCGTTGCTCGTGTCGGAGAACCACCTCTTTGGGCCGCAGTTGTACTACGGCAACGATCCTGAGTACGTGCCAGATTACGAGTTTGAGCACTTGCTTCGAGGAAGCTTGACAGGCGCAAAAGGGCTTGTCGTGGCTGAAAACACGAGCGCAGGAGATGCAGAGCAATTGTGTTATGCCTCCACCTGGAATCCCACTTGGGACGAGGCACACACCGACATTGTGGCGGTGCTGACGGCCGACAACGGAAGTGTGATTCAAGTCTTGTCCGCACCTGTGGCCGAATGATGCGTGCCCTCGCCACCGCTTGGATGGCCCTGACGGTGGGTGTCGTGGGCTGGTCCCAAGACCAAACCCCACTGGCCTTCAACGGAGGCTACACCCTCGGGTTTTCCGCCGCCCAAGTGCGGGGGGACGGCATTGAAGGCTTCAACAAACTGGGGCTTTACGGCGGTGCGGTGGTGGACATCAGGCGCTTTGAAAATTTGGGGTTCCAACTGGGCATCCTCTACCATGAAAAAGGAAGCAAAAAAGTCGCCAACCCCCGAACTGGCGACCACAGCACCTGGGCTTACAAGTTCTCATACATCGACATTCCCCTTGTCGCTGTGGTCGAACTGTCGGAAGGCTACACCATCGGCACAGGCCTGCAACCAGGCGTGCTCCTCAGCGCGTTGGAAGATGGGTTGGACGGGGGAAGCGTCACGGGAGATTGGATGAACACGAATCTGCCCATCCGATCCTGGGAACTGAGTTGGGTGGTGTGGATCGGGATGCCCACGGCAAAAGGAGGCGAGCTCTTTTTGCGGCACAGCCAAAGTTTGCTTGGCATTGTCCCCAAACCGAGCAACCCTGGACCCAACGCACGTTGGGACGACCGGATGCAAAACATCACGTTGCAGGTCGGCTACACACGCCTCCTGCTCGACCCTGAGCGCTGAACGTCACTCACGCTGACGCAAGCCGTCGTGGACGCCCTGCATCGACAAGCTCAGCTTGTCGGCTTCCTCCAGCAACAACAGCCACACGTCCGAAATCAAAGCCTCCACGGCTTCTTCCACCTTGTCGATGGCTTGTCGGGCGACCTCCAATTTCCGCTTGGCGTTGGGTGTGGCGCCTTCCTGGATGTCTGGCATCGCGTCGTAGACCTTGCCCATGACCCGAACTGTGACGTGATCGTAACCCACGAAATCTTCGGGGGTCCATAGCATGTCGTGAATGTCGCTCACGCCCTCGGTGAACTGGGTGGACAACGAATCGACCCCCGCGCGCAGGCTGTCGGGCTGGGTCGCCCAAATCGGCTCCATGGCTTGGACAGTTTCGCGCGCCAAGGCCACATCCTGCATCAGCGAAGACAATCGTCCAACCTCCTCCTGCACTTCCGCCATCAATGCGACGCCCTCGACGTGACGCTCCCCGTCGAAAGGCACACGTGGGTCCGCCGCAAGGGTCAACGACACGGTGTCTCGGTGGTCGCCAAGCGTCAGCACCGCAGTGTAAGTACCTGGAGCGACGCGCGGCCCTCCACCCACTGGATTGTCCTCGTTGTCGAGGTCCCGGCTTGGCCACTTCACGCCGTCGGTGTCCCCGCGCCATCCGTATCGCTGCCAGCCTGCCTCCACGTCACGGGTCATGCGTCGCAAGGTGTCGCCTTGGGCACCTGTGATCGTCATTGACATTTCTGAATGCACCTCGGCTGTGTCTGGATGCACGAACACATGACCATGGGCATCGCGACGACGGTTCTCCCCCTCCCAGAGGTGATCTGCCATAAAACGAGAGCCTGCAGGCCTTGGGCTGGGCACATGGTATCCAGTGGCCGCATCGAACGCCAGGAAGGTGGCGTTGAGCACCGCGGCACCCTCGCGGGCCAACGCACGCAGCGGAGACAAATCCTCCACCACGTATGCGGCACGTCCAAATGTGCCCAGCACAAGGTCGCCCTCCCGTGCCTGGATGACCATGTCGCGCACAGGAACGGCAGGAATGTCGTGGCTCCAGCGGCGCCAATTCACACCCCGGTCCACGCTGAAATGCAAACCCTCCTCCGTGCCCAAGAACAACAAGTCGGCCACTTCCGGGTCTTGCACCACACTGAGCACGTGGGCAGGGATGTCTTCTCCGTAGACCAGCCGCTTCCAAGACTTCCCACCGTCGGTGGTGCGGTAGAGGTAAGGCGACCAGTCGTTTCTGCGGTAGTTGTTGGCCACGACGTACACCTCGTCCGGGTTGTGCACACTCAAGTGAATTTGAGGGATCCAGGAACCTTCGGGCAGCCCCTTCAACTTGGCCCCGTGGTCGGTCCATGTGGCCCCACCGTCGTTGGTGTGCTGCAAGCGCCCGTCGTCGGTGCCCACCCAAATTTCGTCTGGTCGAACCGCGGAGGGTGCGATGCACAAGATGGTGCAGTGGTTCTCCGCCTTGGTGGCGTCGATGGTCAACCCTCCGCTGGTGGCTTGTTGAAGCTTCTCCGGGTCGTTGGTGGTCAAATCCCCACTTAACGTGGCCCACGTCCGACCACGGTCAGGGCTGTGGTGCAGCCGTTGAGACCCGAAGTAGAGGCCGTCTTGGCTGTACGGATCCAACGCCAAGGCGCCGTTCCAAGCGAAGCGCAGGGGCACGCTGTCGGGAGAAACAGGCTGGATGTCCGTGGACCCAAGCGTCGTCAAGTTGACGCGGTTCACAGCACCGCCCTGGTACATGGCGTACACGTCGCCGTCCCCCGTGGGCTGCACGTCGAAACCGTCCCCAAACAAAACCTCTTGCCAATCTTCATTGCGAATGCCTCCGGTGTGCCAAACGGAGGACGGGCCGACCCAGGACCCGTTGTCCTGCATCCCGCCGTACACGTTGTAAGGCTCGGCGTTGTCGACGGCAATGTGGTAAAACTGGCCCACAGGCAAGTTGTTGACGAACGTCCAGTTGTCCCCGCCGTCGCGGCTGAAGTTCAACCCGCCGTCGTTGCCGTTGATGAGGTAGTTGGGGTCGGTCGGGTGGATGTACAACGCGTGGTGGTCAGGGTGCACGCCGCTGTAAGGCAAAATCACCTCAAACGTCCGTCCGCCATCTGTGGATTTGGAGACCATGCTCCACAAGCTGAACACGTGGTCCTCGTTTGTGGGGTCGGCGTGGATCTCGGCGTAGTAAAAGGGCCGGTTGCCAACGTCGCTGTCCTTGGAGCGGAGGCTGAAGGTTTGGCCTCCATCGTCGGATCGGTACAGCGCGTAGTCTGTGGACTCCACCAGGGCGTAGACCACGTCCGGGTTGGCCGCGCTCATCGCCAAGCCCATGCGTCCAAGGTCGCCCTCAGGGAGCCCGTCTTCCGAGGTGCGTTCCACCCAGGTGTCGCCGCCGTCGTGGGTCACGTATAAGCCGCTGCCTTCGCCCCCACTTTGGAACGTCCAGGGCAAGCGACGGAACGACCACATGGCAGCGAAAAGCTTGTCCGGGTTGGAAGGGTCCATGATCAATTCGGCGCAGCCCGTTCGCTCATCCACACGTAAAATGTGGTCCCACGTCAATCCGCCGTCGGTGGTCTTGTGCACCCCGCGCGCCTCGCTGTCGCCCCACGCTGAACCGGTGGCCGCCACGAAGACCGTGTTGGGGTCACGTGGGTGAACGAGAATGCGGTGAATGTTCTTGGTGTCTTCCAGCCCCATGAAGGACCAGGTTTCACCGGCGTCCAGGCTCCTGTAAATGCCTCGGCCGCTGGTGTGGCTGTTCCGCGGGTTGCCTTCCCCTGTGCCTGCCCAGACCAAATCCGGATTGACCGCACTCAATGCCACTGCGCCGATGCTTTGGGTGGGCTGGTCGTCGAACAACGGCTCCCAGGTCACCCCGGCGCTGGTGCTCTTCCACAATCCGCCCGAGGCCGTCCCCACGTACACCACTTCAGGGGAATCCTTTGGGACGGCGATAGATGTGATACGTCCGCTCATCGTGCCCGGGCCCAAATGCCGCACGTTGATGGCTTCCACCAAGGCTTCGACGGGGTCTGTGGCCGCAGTCGTTTTGGATTGCGACCACGACACGTTCAAGGAGCTCAGCGCCCACAAAGCGAGGCCAACACGGGAAAGGAAATGCACGTTCATTTTCTCAGTTTCAGCGATTGTT
Organism: uncultured Flavobacteriales bacterium; assembly: GCA_913041065.1. Taxonomy (GTDB): domain Bacteria; phylum Bacteroidota; class Bacteroidia; order Flavobacteriales_D; family Sanyastnellaceae; genus UBA11663. The sequence continues at coordinate 12,583 of CAJWII010000003.1, read as the reverse complement.
CACGGCGCACCGGCACGCTCAGGGTCAGGCCAAACGCCTCGCCCTTGATGCTGCCCCGCACTGCAAAAGGCACGTGGTTGCCCTGGATCAGATTCATCAAATCGTTCTTCAACACCTTGCCCAAGGCCCCGTCGTGCGTCTCCACGTGCAAAGGCACCGTGGCCTGGGCGTCTGGACGAATTAGGGTGGCTTCCAACACAGCCACCTCCCCCACCAAGTCGTCCTTGACGAGGAGTTTGACGTCCGCATCCGTGACAGTCACGGCGTATGGGTTGGGGTTGTAAACGTCCACGTCCATGCGGCATTCCAATCCGTCGAACGACAGTTTCACCTTGGAAAAATCCTCCACTTCCAGCACCTCCAAATCTTGGTAGAGGCACCCGGTCCACGTCATGGACACGGTGGCCACCATGACCCACGTCGTCCACGAATTACGCATAACGCTCGGCAAATTCAGCGTGGAAATGAGGGATCGTTTCGATGCCCTTGAAGTAGTTAAAAAGACCGTAGTGCTCGTTGGGGCTGTGGATGGCGTCGGAGTCCAACCCAAAGCCCATCAACACAGTCTTCAATCCCAAGATTTGCTCGAAGCTGGCCACGATGGGAATGGACCCGCCGCTGCGCACCGGCACGGGCACTTTGCCGTACGTGTGCGCCATGGCCGCCGACGCCGCTTGGTAGGCAGGGCTGTCGGTTGGCGTCACGGCAGGCTGACCTCCGTGCATGGCAGTCACCTTGAGCTTCACGCTTTCAGGGGCGATCTTGCTGAAGTGGGCCTCGAACTTGGCGGTGATGTCGTCCGGATCTTGGTGAGGCACGAGGCGCATGGAAATTTTGGCGTAGGCCTTGGAGGCAATGACCGTCTTGGCGCCTTCACCCATGTAGCCTCCCCAAATGCCGTTCACATCCAAGGTCGGACGGATGCTCATGCGCTCCGGGGCGCTGAAGCCCGTTTCCCCTTCCACGGCGCCGATGTCGATGCTTTTCTTGTATGCGTCCTCGCTGAACGGCGCCTCGGCCATGGCCTTGCGCTCCTCGGCGCTCAGCTCCTCCACGTCGTCGTAGAACCCTTCGACTGTGATGTGCTGGTGCTCGTCCTTGAGAGACGCAATCATCTCGCACAAGATGTTGATGGGGTTGGGCGCCGCGCCGCCGTACAGGCCGCTGTGCAAGTCGCGGTTGGGGCCGGTGACTTCGACTTCGACGTAGCTCAAACCGCGGAGGCCTGTCGTGATGGACGGCACGTCGTTGGCGATGATGCCTGTGTCACTCACCAGCACCACGTCTGCGGCCAAGCGGTTCTTGTGTTCGCGAAGGAAATCTTCCAAATGCACGGAGCCCACTTCCTCCTCTCCCTCGATCATGAACTTGATGTTGCAAGGCACCTGGTCGGTGGCCACCATGGCTTCAAATGCCTTGACGTGCATGAAGAACTGTCCCTTGTCGTCGCATGCTCCACGTGCGAAAATGGCGCCTTCAGGATGCAACTCCGTCTTCTTGATCACAGGTTCGAAGGCCGGGCTGTCCCACAAGTCGATGGGGTCGGCAGGCTGCACGTCGTAATGTCCGTACACCAACACGGTCGGTTTGTTGGGGTCCACCAACTTCTCGCCGTACACCACAGGGTAGCCCTTGGTGGGCACCACTTCCACGTTGTCTGCACCCGCTTTCCTCAAGTGTTCGGCCACGACATCCGCGCACTTCAAGGTATGCTCCGCATAGGCCGGATCGGCTGAAATGCTCGGAATGCGCAACAACTCCAACAACTCCTCCAGCATGCGTTCGCGCTGCGTGTTCATGTAAACCTTCGCGTCCATGCTGTGAAGGTACAACCTCGGTCAGCGCCCACCTATCTTCGTGGTCGTTGAGCGACGTGCCTCCATGACTCAGTCCAACCTTCCCCAATTCAGCAACACAAACCAGGCGTTTCAACACCTGACCAACGGCGAATTGTCACGCGCGGTGGCGCTGTTTTCGTTGCTTGGCAAGCCGTGGGTGGTGTCCCTGGGCAGCGCCTTGACCAAGCTCGCCTTGGCGCTACGCATCCCCGTGGGTTGGGCCGTTCGACCCACCGTGTACGCGCAATTCTGTGGCGGTGAATCCATCGACGATTCGAAAGGCACCATCGCCAAGTTGGCGGAGCATGGGGTGCGGACGATTTTGGACTACAGCGCCGAAGGCCAAACCGACGAGTCCGACCTCGACCACACCTGCAGCGAAGTGCTTGCGACTATCCAAGCCGCCGACGGCGACGCACGCCACGCGTTCGCGGTGTTCAAGGTGAGCGGGCTGTCCTCAAACGCCCTGTTGGAGAAAGTCGGCCGAAGCCTGCGTGGGGAGGCTGAACTCACCTCGGAGGAACACGCGGCTTGGGAACGCGTCCAAGCTCGGGTGCGCACCCTGTGTGAAGCCACCCACCGAGCTGGGGGACGCATCATGGTCGATGCCGAAGAAAGTTGGATCCAGGACGCCATTGACGCGATCGCCGAGGACATGATGTCGGACTACAACCGCGACAAGGTTTTCGTCTTCAACACCTTACAAATGTACCGGCACGACCGATTGTCCTACCTCAAGGACATGGCAGCCCGCGCGGATGAAGGGGGGTACCTGACAGGCGTGAAGCTCGTGCGTGGCGCCTACATGGAGAAAGAACGTTCCCGGGCAGAGGAGATGGGATACCCCTCGCCCATCCAACCCGACAAAGCCAGCAGCGACCGGGACTTCGACGCGGCGGTGGATTGGGTGTTGGACCATTTGGGCCAGGTGCACTTGGTGGCGGGGAGCCACAACGAAGCCAGCAACTTGCGGTTGTGTGAAGGCATGCAGGCCAGGGGCATCGAAGCTCGAGATGCACGGGTGTCGTTTGCGCAACTGTTGGGCATGAGTGACCCGATCACCTTCAATTTGGCTGCGCATGGCTACAACGTGGCCAAGTACGTGCCCTACGGCCCCATCCGAGAGGCCATTCCTTACCTGATCCGACGGGCTCAGGAAAACACTTCCGTTGCGGGCCAAACGCTCCGCGAACTCGAGTTGCTCAAGCAAGAACAGTTGCGCCGGAAAGCCTGAATCAGAATTCGACCGTCGCTCCCATTCGGAAGGCCCGGGGCATCGCAGGACGCAACCCGTAGGGCCGGCGTGCCACCACGTAGGTTTGGTTGGTCAGGTTGGTCGCCCCGGCAAACCAAGTTACGTGCTCTCCTGGGAACCACCGGAACATCACGTCCGCCACTTGACATGCGTCGGTGCTCTCATCCGACAACAGGTCACCCTGACCTGCCAAGGTTCGCATCGCCGACATGGCCCTGAAGTTGACGTCCACGCTCCATCCGTCGCTTTGCCAGCTCAGGGAGGCATTGAATTGGTGGGGCGCGAGGTACGGCAAGGCGTCGCCCACCTCCACGGCACCCCAAGGGTCAAATTCACTCTCAAACGCCTGGGTGAACTCCGCCTGGGTGAAGGTGTAGCTCACGCGCACAGGCATGTGGTGTTTTTGGTCTTCGAAAAAGGCGTCGGCCCCTGTCAATTCCAAGAGGTCGGTGACAGCTTCCAATTCCAAACCTCTGGCCATGGACGCGCCTCCGTTGAACAAGTCGCCCGTGCCTGTGCCTCCGCTGGCGGTGAGGTCAGCCCCCAAGAGATTTTGGTGGTCGCTGTAGAACAAGGTGGCCTGACCGCTGAAGGCTGGGGCGCTGACCCGGGTCCCCATTTCCACGTTCGTGCTGAATTCAGCTTGGGTGTCGGGGGAAGATCCCGGGGGCACAAAGCCGCGGTGCGTACCGGCAAACACGGTCCACGTGTCTTGGAGCAGGTCCCAGTGGGCCCCGAGGCCTGGCAACCACACTTGAAGTTCGTTGGTGCGCTGGACGCCTTCGCCCTCCCTTTCCAAGTCGTCCCCAAAGTCCACACGCGACAGCGCAATGCGCTCGTGGCGCATCCCAGGGGTCAAGGTGAGACGGCCCCAATGCAGCGCGGCCTGGAGGTGGCCCGCCAGGGCTTGTGCGGATTCGATGCGGTTGGAGGCTGAACCTGAATCACCCGCCGCCGTCAACACCATGTGGCCGTCCTCCATCGCGTAGCGGTCACGCCACTCGTGTCGGTCCATGAAATCCTCGTGCGCCCGCAGTCCAAAGGTCAAGCGGTGCTGCTTCGTCCCGCCCCAATTGAGACGGCCCCGATGCTGGACGCCACGCGACCCGTACACCCGGTTGTTGGCCTTCACATCCAAGCCGGCACCATCAGGGGTGTCTTCCCCACGCAGCCAACCCAGGACGTCGTCGTGGCCGCCCTCGAGCACGCTGCCCAACGACACCTTTTGGCCCAAGGAGTCCACAGCCCGGTCCAACTTATACCAGTTTCGGGCGAAACGGGTTTGGTAAACCTCCGTGGTCAACGCCAGATCCTCGGTGGGCTTGAATTCGTGGCCCACCACCGTGTGGTTGTGGCCGGTCGTCATGAGATCTTGGGCCGAGGCCGCGTAACGACGCATGGGTGAAACGTCAAAGTCTGTTTGGGCCAAGCCCATGTAGGTTTCTCGCGATTCTTCGTCGCTCGACATGGCCTTCCCACGCAAGATATGACGCCCGTTGGCCGACGTCCATTGCAACTTGGCGACGCGGTCGGCTTTGTCGAAGCCCGTGTTTCCACCGCCGTCGAGCACCTTGAACCCGTTGCTGGCGAGCTGCATCCACTCGAGGCTGTAGCCCCAAGCGCCCGATTGGCCTCCGACCGCCGTGTGGGTCTGTTGGTTGCCAAAACTCCCCGTTTCCATCCGCACACGCCCCGCGAACTCTTCATCGGGAATGGACGTGGAGACCATGTTCAGGGCGCCGCCTGCAGTTTGGGGGCCAAAGGCGATTTGGCTTCCTCCCTTGCGGACCTCCACACTTTCCATGCGTGCCATCGTGGGAAAGTAGTACGCCGAGGGGGCCGAGTAGGGCGCGGGCGCCATCAACACGCCGTCCTCCATCAAAGTGACACGCGCGGAACGGTCTGTGCCCGAGCCGCGCATGCCGATGTTGGGACGCAAGCCAAACCCGTCCTCCTCGACCAAATTCAATCCCGCCAAGGCATGCAGCGACTGCATCGGATTGGCGTAGGACATGTGGCGCAGCATCTTGGCCGAAAGGCGCTGCATCGACCCGGGAACTTCACTGGCGTCCCTGGACCCTGCCGCCAGCCCCACGCTGCCCACCTCGGCTTCAGGGAGCGCGTGCCACAGCTGGGTCATCACATCAAGGCTGTCTTCAACACCCAATTGAGATGCGTCCTGACCGAGAGAAACGTACCACGTCAAAAACATGGTCGCAGCGAGGGAAATGCGAGAAATCATGGAGCTTCGGTGTGTGGAATCGTTCTAAATAACGCCCCAAAGGTAGACTCACCTTTTCTGCCCACCGCTCCCCCTTTTGGGGTAATTTAGAATCTTTCTAACTGAAAAACCGCACTCAATTCAACGGCTCGATGGCCGCGTTGCTCAGCCCAAAAATCCCGAAGCCGTCTGGGATGTTCCCTTGGATGCTTGCGGGCTCCGCAAAGGGGTTGCCCTGGGCGTTGAAGTAAGCCTCCACGCTTTTCAAATAATTGGCCAAATCGGCCGAGGGACGGACGACGCGAATGCGTTTGGGTTGTGTACCTCCCTCGTCCGGGTCCTCCACATCACCTGCGTACATCTCCAAGACGAGGTTGTTCAGGTCGATGTTGTTTTGGCCGTTGTCGGTCACCAACACACAACCGCAATTCCAGCTGTACTCGGCCCGGGGATCGGGGAAGGCCAAATCGCCCTCGGCGTACCACTTCCCGTCGTCCTCGGATCCTTCGAAGTAGGCCTCCAAGAAGACCATGTAGTCGTCCCTGACGCCCGGCCGGTTGGACAAGTCCAACGTGACTTGGTCGAAGTATTCCATGTCCCCCCACCCGTAATCGACGCTGTCGGCCAGGGGAACGTACTCAAACCCGAAGGCGGGGCGCTCTGGCACCTCTTCTGTCAGCACCAAGGCCTCGAATTCCGGCGACGCGTCCACCTCCACCACCACAGGCCCCTCACCCAACGTCAAGGGCGCGTCCAATCCGATTGACATGAAGGTGTTCGCGTCCTGCATCCAGGGTTCCACGTCGTCCTCTGTCCAATGGGAGGAGTCGCCTGCGAACAGCGTTTGACCATCCTGCGAGACCTTGAGTGTGGCCCACTGCAGGGCCTGCGACCCCGCCGAGTCTAAAATCCCAGCAGAGCGGTAGATGGTGGCCTCCACGACGGTGTCGCCTGGGGCGAGGAACATGGTGAACGCCAAGCGCGGCTCGTGTTCTGGAAACTCGACTTCGTTCACGACGCCGTTGACCAGCTTGTCACAAGAAGTCAGCGTCAGCGCGCAGGCCGCCACGGCCCATGCTGTTCGGGTTAGAAATGGAAACGCCATGCGACAGAAGGGATGATGGGGAACAAACCGTACTCGCGGATCACGCGCGTGCCGTCAGGCTGGGTGTCCGCCAGTGCGAAGAAGGGATTCAGGTTGTTGTAAGCGTTGTATACGCTCCAAATCAAAGCGCGGTTGCCGTCGCTTCCGGGCTTCACCCGCGTCACGCTCACGTCGAGCCGGTGGTATGGGCTCATTCGGAACGCGTTGCGTTCGCTCGGCACTTCAAAGGAAGGTGTGTAGGGATAATTGCCGTAGGCGAGGCCCGTGAACACCGATTCGCTCAAGGTCACGGCCCGGCCCGTGCCGTACACCCACGTCGCCGAGGCGGACCACTCGGGGTTGAATTCCTGAGTGAGAACCACGCTCACGTCGTGGCGACGGTCGTAGGTGAAGGGGAACCACTCGCCGCTGTTCAAGTCGTCAAACTGCCGATTGCTCCAACTGAGCGTGTACCCGATCCAACCTGAGGTCTTGCCGACCTTCTTTTGGACCAACGCCTCCAAACCGTAGCTGTTGCCGATGCCTTGGGTGACTTGGTCCTCCCAGTTTCCGCTCAAATCGGACAAGAAACTCGCCCCTTCCTTGTAGCTGAGCAACCCGTCCATCTCCTTGTAGTATCCCTCCATACTGAGTTCAATTTGGCCGTCCATGACGGAGGTGGCCAGTCCGGCGGCCACTTGCCAGCTCTCTTGGGGCTGGATGCGCGCGGTGGAGGGCAACCACAAATCGGTGGGCAAGCTCAGTCCTTCGTTGGTAAGCAAGTTCACGAACTGCGCCATCTCGGCGTAGCTCGCTTTGAAGGCCCAACCCGGCGCCAATTTCCAATTGAGCGCGAAACGGCGCTGCAAGCTGGCGTAGGACGTGTCCTGCACCGACAGGCCAGAGAGGTGCAATCCCGCGTTCACCTTCAACCTGGGGGACAGTTCAAACTCGTCTTCGAGGTAGATGTACTGTTCTGTGCTTTTGACGTTGCCTTGGCCGATGAGGGTGTCCAACGGGTTCTCCTGCCCAAAGTCCAATTCCAACGCCAACGCGCCGGGCGAGAACAGGTGCCTCGTCACGTTGTAGCCGCCGCGCACAAAGTGTCGTGCGTTGGGCGCAAAGTCGATGTCGAATTTCGCCCCGTAGTCTTCGATGCCGGATTGGTAGAGCGACGCGAACCGAGACGTGGTGGTTTCGCCGTTTTCAGTCAATTCGTCGCGGAAATCCACCCCGGTGTTGAAGTTGTAGACGCTGTGCGTAGCGCTGGCGTTCAGGAACATCCGTGGGCCGATTTCACGGTTCCAGCGCAGCGCTTGGATTTGGTTGCGCCAGTCCAGGCCCAGATCGATGGTGGACCGTTCTCTGCCTCCGTCAAAATCGTACGTTTCTGTGCTCTCCACCCCGAAGTCGTCCTTGCCCGAGAACGCGCTGAAGTACACCCGGTCGCGGGGTCCGACGCGCCAATTCAATTTGGCGTTGAGGTCGTAGAAGTAGTATGCCGGGTTGGCGCTCACACTCGGATCTTTGCTCGTTGCTGCGGCGATGATGGGACGCAACAACAAGTCGAGGTAAGTCCGGCGGGCACTGAGCATGAAGCTGGCCTTGTCCTTCACAATCGGCCCTTCCAAGGTCAGCTTCGAGGCGATGACACTGATGTTGCCGTCCGCGTGAAACTCCCGCATGTTGCCGTCCTTCATGTTGATCTCCAAAATGGACGACAAACGCCCGCCGTAACGCGCGGGGAACCCGCCTTTGGTGATGCTCATGCTCTTGACCGCATCCGCGTTGAACACGCTGAAAAACCCAAACAGGTGGCTCACGTTGTACAACGGCACCCCATCCAACAGCATGAGGTTTTGGTCCGGAGACCCGCCACGGACGTAGAGTCCGCTGGTGCCTTCTCCCCCCGATTGCACCCCGGGAAGCAATTGAAGCGTCTTGAGCAAATCCACCTCGCCGCCGATGGCAGGCAAGGCCTTGATTTGGTCGATCGGAATTTCCATCCGCGACATCTGCACCTGCTCTTCAATGCGGTTCTGTTGCTCGCCCGTCACGACCGCCTCGCCCAACTCCAACCCTGCCGCCAACTCCACGTTGAACTTGACGTCCTCGGAGGTCAGGTCGACCTCAAACCGCTGCGGGGCGTAGCCGATGTAGTTGACGCGTACGTCGTACGTGGCGGCTGGTAGGGTCAAGGTGTAGAAGCCATAAACGTTGGACGCCACGCCCTGGCCCACAGACTCAGACCACACCGTGGCCCCTATGAGTGTTTCACCCGTGGCGGCGTCCGTGATGTACCCGCTCAGGGTGTGGTTGGTTTGGGCCCAGGTGCTCCCCAAAAAGAGCATCCACCACGCCAACCCCAGAAGATGTGCTTGCTTCATGCTGTGCAAAAGTGCACCAACCTTCGCGGAGTTGGCCCCAAAGAGGCCGTGTTAAAACTCCAAGGTGAAGGAAAACCAAGGCACAGGAAAGCCCTCGCCGTCCTGGACGACCGCAGCCAAGCCACAATCCCAAAAAAACCAATCGCTACGCCTGAAGTAACTCCGAACACCCAAAGAAAGAATGCCCAAGTCGTCAGACAACGAGGGCCAAACAACATCATCGCCTGTGTAGATGGAGTTGAGGTAGGTCGAGGATTCTACAGGAGAATTGTACGGTGACTGCACCACCTTGCCGAACGCACTCTGCGTGACGAAGTAATTCTCCGTGATCAGCCAACGTCTCTTGGTCAGCGGGACCATTCCACTGACGTTCAAAATCAATGCCCGAGGATAACGACGGTATCGGCTCTCGGGAAAATAGAAGCCAGACCACCCACTCTCACCGCGGCGGGCTCCCGGGCTGTAGTATGTCTTCCAACCAGACCCAAATGCGGCATTCGTGCACCCCACACTGAAGGTGATGTTCTTGTTTTCGTCGCCCTGGGTCACGTTGATGAAGCCCAAGGCCAAGGGTGGCCGCAGTGCGGCAAAAAAATCGGCCGCACCAAGCCCCCCCAAGCCGACGCATGTCTTTTTTCCGACTTGCCATCGGGCCTTGGCGGTCAACCAAACACCAAAAAACCCAACCATGACCCCAGCAGTGACCCTGTCCGACACGCTGTAACTCAACGAGTTCATTGCAACGTTGGTTTGATAGTGCCCCTGACCTTGTTTCGACTGGATCGCTGAAGATGCCAGAAAGTATCGATTGGATTGGTTGGAAGTGCCCGTGTACTCCACATTCCAAGCGCTTCCAAGCGCCCCAAGAGAATCCGAGATCGCAACAGTCTGGCAGGCCACAGGGGCCATGCCCGCCACATCCTGTCCCACAAGGAGCATCCAGCACGCCAACCCCAGAAGATGTGCTTGCTTCATGCTGTGCAAAAGTGCACCAACCTTCGTGGAGTTGGACCCAGAGAGGCCGTGTTAAAACTCCAAGGTGAAGGAGAACCAAGGCACAGGAACGCCATAGCCATCTACAATGACTGCAGCCAAACCATAATCCCAGAGCCAACCGCTGCGCCTGCTGTAGCTTCGAACGCCCAGAGAAAGGATGCCAAGGTCGTCGTTGGAAGAGGGCCAAAAAACATCGCCTGTGTAGATGTAGTTCAAGTAATCGTTATCGCGCACCGATCCATAGTACGGTGACTCCACAACCTTGGCGAACGCATTTTGCGTGACGAAGTAATTCTCCGTAATCAGCCAGCGCCTCTCGGTCAACGGCACCATGCCACTGATGTTCAGCATCAATGCCCGAGGATAACGCTCGTACTCGCTCTCGGGATAATAATAGGTGGCCCATCCATTGTCTTCGCTGGTGGCTCCCGGGCTGTAGTAAGACCTGTAATCAGGCCTGAATGCCGTGTTGGTGCACCCCACATTGAAGGTGATGTTTTTGTTGTCGTCGCCCCGGGTCACATTGATGAAGGCCAAGGCCAAGGGTTTCTGCAGTTCGCCAAAAAAATCTGCCGCGCCGAGCATGCCCAAGCTGACACTGGTCTTCTCTCCAACTTTCCACCCGGCTTTGGCGGTCACTCCGACTCCCAAAAACCCAACCATCGCACCTGCCGTGAATTCGTCCGAGAATCCAAAACTCACGGAGTTCAGTGCCACGTTGGATTGGAAGTACCCCTCGCCTGCTTGAAGCTGATTGGCCGAGGGGGCAAAAAAGTACCGGGTGGCTTGGCTGCTTATCAAATTTTTGACCTCGCCCGATTCGTCCACTTCCATGACTTCAATCGCCATGTCAAGCACCAGGTACTTCGGGATCGACGTGGGGCCCAACCCCACCAAGTCCACGAGGATGTTTGATTCGTCCGCGTCCAAGAGTTGCCCAAACTTGAGGGTGCCGTCGTTCAAGGTGATTTTGACAAACTGGCCCTGAAACTTCTTAGATAAGGACGACGACGCGCTCTCCGCGGCAGAAGTGGTGGATTGGGCACGCAGCGTCAGCGGCGACCCCACAACACAGAGGGCGCCAATAAACATAGCCGAAAGGATGGCCGAACGTTGAAATGAGTGAAGCATGTGGTTAGGTTGAAGCGACAATGTACTAAAACACCCCAAATGTTGAAGTCGAGGCGCCTCCAGTCGCCCCGAGAGAATCCGAGTTCGCAACCGTTTGGCAGGCCACAGGGGCCATGCCCGCCACAACATGTCCCACAAGCAGGACGACTCGAAACAGCCCGCGCGAATTTGCTTGTTCTGTGGCTTTCATGGTGTCATGGGTTGGTCCTTGAGAAATCCAAGGCCATGGAGAACCATGGAATTGGGAACAACCATTCCAACGATTGCGAGTAACACACTGCAAGCCCATAGTCGAAGGTCAGCCCACTGCGCTCGCGATAGCTTCTGCATCCAAAAGACACCAAGGCTTCTTCCTTGCCTCCCGGAAAAGAGGCATCTCCGTCGAAAGTCCGCATGAGGTAATTCTCGGGAGATAAGTTTCTGTCGTTTTCTTCAGCAATGGCATGTCCAAACCACCTGTTGGTCAGGAGGTAATTCTCGGACAGCAGCCAAAAGCCAGGACGCACTTCCCAGATGCGAGACAAGTTGAACACCAGCATTCTGGCTTGGTGACTCCTAAACCTGAACTGTGGTCTGACCATGGTGCCGTAATCCCCCTCGTCAAGCATCCTGCGGGCTTCGTCTGTGGCTTCGTCGCTGTAATACGTCCGGTCTGACACCGCCATGAGTGCTTGATTCGTGAGGCCGAGGCCGAAGGACACGTGGTTCACGTCGTCCCCACGGGTGACGACCAGCCCGCACAACAACAGGCGTTTCATCCTCGGAGCTGGGAATTTGCCGAGCCCCATGGCCACAAGGCTGACCCGGGTGCCCTTTCCCATGTGCCAACTCGTTTTCAACCCAAACCCAGAGGCCCAGCGTCCCTCCATGCCCGTCACAGCCAACCTGTCCGTCACCCCCACGTGCACCACATTGTGGGCAACATTGGATTGAATGCGACCTTGACCTTGTTGGATCTGGAAGGCAGAGGGCGCGATGAAGTAGCGAGTGGATGCACCTTCTGGAATGCGTGGCGACTCGTCCATGTCCACCTTCCACGACAAGCCCACCGCATTCAGTGAATCCGCGTCGGCCGGGGTTTGGCAGACCACAGGGGCCATGCCCACCGTCAAACTCACGACAAGGAGGATGGCCTTGTGTGCGAATCCCTTCAGGATGTGAAAAAATGTCCTTTGGATGATCTTCTTCATGGCAACCACGTTCTGGAACAATGTACATCGACGAAATTTGGACATGGATTCATTGTCACAAATCGTGCTTGGTGCGGCGGTGGGAGAAGCGGTGCTGGGCAAGCGCCTAGGGAACCGGGCCATGGTCTGGGGAGCTGTGGCAGGAACCCTCCCTGACATGGATGTGCTGGGGCAGTATTTCCTGAACGAACTCGACAACTTGGCGTTTCACCGGGGCATCAGCCATTCCGTCTTGGCAAGTGTGTTGGGTGCTCTGGTGTTTGGTTGGGCAACACACCGCCTTTACCGCAGCCCCCATCACCGCCACTTGGCCATGATGGCCAAGGCCGCAGCTGCAGTCGTCATTGGATTTGTGGTCAATTTCCTCACTCAAATTTTTTCGCCAGGCGGCTGGCTTCCGGTGGCCTTGTACGTCCCCCTGGCCACTTGGCTGTTGTGGCGGCATGGCCAGCGACGGTACTTCAGTGGACACTGGGTCCAG
>CAJWII010000002.1 GCA_913041065.1 uncultured Flavobacteriales bacterium | reverse complement strand
TGAAAGTTCTCGAGGGTTGGGCCTGCATGGCCTGTTGGAAACCCGAGTGATGGGTTGACCGAGGCTTGGCTTGACCCAGTAATTTGGCGTTATGCGTTGGATTGGAATTCTGGGGTTGGCCTTGTGCCTGAACGTGCCCCTTGTTGCGGCTCAAGACGAACCGACTTGGTCTTCGCCGGCTTCTTTTTTGAAGGACATGGAGCAATCCGCCTCCGAGCTTGGTGGGCGTGAAGCCAAATGGGTCAAGAAGTCGTTTGGTCCAAGGTTTGCCGACCTGGAGGCAGGTCGTCAGGGGCAGGTGATGAACATGGTGGATGCGCTTCAAGAAACGAGGCAGCCGTTTGCCGAGTCGATTTGGGGTTACCTCAAGGGTGTGGACGCTTTGCTCCAGCGCCCTGACAACGCATCCTGGGAGGGATGGCATCAGCACGTGGCCTTTTTTGCATCGTCCACCAAGCACCGTCAGCGCGCCAAGGCTTATCTGGCCAACTCCGAGAGTCTCCTCAAACAGGGCAAACTGCATGGCGCAAAGACAGGGACGTGGATGGTGCGTGGGGGGCGCGTGACGTTTGACCTGGACGATCAAGATCGCCCAAGGATTTCATGCGATTCAAGCACTGTGGTGTGTTTGGCCAAAGGAGACAGCGCGAGGCTGCATCAAGTTCGTGGACGATACGACGTGCTGGACAACGAGTTCCGTGTGGAGACCGGTCGGTTGGACTGGGAACGCACGGTGCGCGAGGGCGATTTTCAGGCGGAAGTGCGGGCGTTCAACATCCGTCTGAAAGGAAGCACATTCACGACCGACTCCGCCACGTTTCAGAGCGACATGTTTGGCACCCCATTGCAGGGAACACTGCACTTTAAGGTCCAGGCAGAAAAGCAGGCCAAAAAGCGCACCTATCCCAGGTTCGAATCCAACGCCGGGCGGATCGTGTTGGACAGCGTGTTCCATGGCGTGTCGTACGAGGGTGGCTTGGCGGTCCGAGGGTCGAAGATGAGCGGGATGGGGTCTGACGGCCTGCCCGCCGAAATCACATTCAACCAAGCCGACAGCGTGTTGGTGGTCTGTCGCTCGCAAGAAGTGTTGTTTTCTGAAGAAGGCTTGGACGCAGTGCACGCGGCGTTGATGATGCGGTTGGGCGAGGACAGTTTGACCCACAAGGACATTTCGATTCGGTACTTGGACAACAAGCGCCTGTTCCGGGCCACACGCCAAGTGGAAGGGGTGGGCATGCAGCCATTCGTGGACAGCTACCACGGGATTGAAGTAGAGGTGGAGGCCGTGGAGTGGCGACTCGATGGACCCGTGGTGGAGTTTCGTCGGCTTGCAGGAGGAGGCGCTGAGCCCGGTGCGTTCCGGAGTTTGGACTGCTTCGAGAAAGATGTGTTCGACCAAATGATGGGCATCGACCCCATTCATCCTCTGGCAGAGCTCTCGAGGTACACCAACCGACGTGGGGTCGATTCGTTCTACGCTGCGGAGTATGCAGATTTCCTGGGGCTCCAAACAGAGCAAGCGGAGATGATTCTGGTGGGGTTGACCAACGTGGGGTACGTCGATTTGGACCTGGCCACTGGATTCTGCCAGGTCAAACCCCGCGCCGTCAAGCACATGTTGTGCCAGAAGGGAGCCCGCGACCACGATGTGCTGGCGTTCTATTCTCGGCCGCGCGGCACGGTGTATGCCACGCTGAGCCTGAACAACCTTCGCATGTCCCTCATGGGCATCGGCCAAATTGCGGTGAGCGAGGCGCAGGACGTGCAGATTGTGCCGGACGGCGGTGAGATCGCCTTGGGCGAGGACCGCGACTTTGTGTTCTCGGGCTTGGTAAAGGCCGGGAAGTTCCAACTCAAAGGGGCCGATTTTGAATTTGACTACGCGTCCTTCAAAATTGAGGTGCGCCAGGCCGAATCCCTGCGCATCATGGTGGAACAACCGGGCAAATACGACACCTACGGCCGTCTTGCGCTCCGTCCGGTTGCGAGCTCCATCGAAGAACTCACCGGCACCCTGGAAATCGACAACCCAAGAAACAAATCTGGATGGCGCAGCGCCAGCCATCCGCAGTATCCGATTTTAACGAGCCGAGAGGTGTCGCACGTCTATTACGACGCCCCACACATCCGTGGTGGCGCCTACCACCGCGACCGGTTCAACTACGCCGTCGACCCATTTGTCATCGACAGCCTCGACAATTTCGCCAACGAAGATTTGCTCTTCACCGGCGAGTTGCTGGCTGGCGGCATTGTGCCAGATGTGGTCGAGCCTTTGCGTTTGATGGAAGACTACAGCCTTGGGTTCACCACCACAGTGGCTTCGGGAGGCACAGCCCTGTACGGGGGGATTGGCGAGTTGACGGGCGACCTCAGTTTGGACCTGGGTGGGCTTCACGGACCTGGACGGGTCACGTTCTTGACGTCCACCATGGAAAGCGAGGATCATGTTCTTTTGCCAGATTCGACGTTTGGAGAATCCACGAGGTACGACAACACGTCGAGAGCCGGGTTGACGCCTGACGTGTCGGCAGAGGACGCGGCCTACGGTTTGCATCCCTTTGACCAGCGACTCGACGTGAGATCCACAGCCTCGGACAGCCTTAGGTTCTTTGGTGAGCCAGTGGATTTAAAGGGGGGGCTCAGCTTGAAGGGCGATCGGATGACGGCTCGTGGCACGTTCCATTTTGACCGGGCGCAGTTGTCCTCCCGTCATTTTGAGGTGAAACACCAGGGCATGCGCGCTTCTGAAAGCGCATTCCAGCTTCAAGGCATGGATCAAAACGAGTTGGCGTTTGAGACAGGGCGCGCGTCATCGGTCATGGATTTTGATGCCCGAAGGGGAGACTTCACCTCGCTTGAAGGCGCCACGCTCATTGAGCTGCCCGCCATCCGGTACTCCTGTTTGATGGACGCCTTTACGTGGTTCATGGACGAGGCCCGTCTGGAGCTTCGCAACACCATAGCTGATCCTGAATCCAAGACGTTTCAAGAGTTGCGTCGTTACGACCAAAGCAATTTCTTCTCTCAGGCCTTGGAGCAGGACAGCCTTCACTTCTTGAGCCCAGCGGCACAATATGCGGTGGACGAGGCTCATTTGACCTGCCAAAAGGTGGTGGCGTTGCCCATTGCCGATGCCCAGATCAAACCCCACGACGGCCTTGTTTCCATTCGTCGAGATGCTTTGATGGACTTGTTGGAGCAAGCCGAAGTGGAGGTGGACAACCGCACGCACATCCACAGGCTTTACGACGCCAAGATTCAAGTGAAAGGACGCAAGGATTACGAGGGTGCGGGCACAGGGACTTACGTGGACCAAGAGGGGGAGGAATGGCCTGTGCGCTTCAACGAGTTGACTGTGGATTCGGCCACAAGAACCCTGGGGCATGGCTTCATTCGCTCGGCCGACGAATTCCAATTGAGTCCCAAGTTTGCCTTCCAGGGCCGAGTGCATCTGGAGGCCATGCGTGAGCATTTGGAGTTCGAAGGAGGCGCTCGAATGGACTTGGAATGCGAAGGCTATCCCGCTCAATGGGTCGAATTCAAGGGAGTTATTAACCCCACGGACGTGGCCATCCCCATCGATTCGATGGTGACGGAGATGGGCAAATCTCACCTTGGGGTGGGATGGTCGCACAGCGACGGCGGCATCACCTCGCTGTACCCGACGTTTTTCAGCCCCAAGACGGTTCGTTCCGACATGTCCTTCATGACGCCTCGGGGGTTGCTTCGTTTTGACCCCAAACGCAGCCGGTACATTGTCTGCAGCGAAGAGAAATTTGAGGACGAGACTCAGCCCGGCAACCTGATGTCCATGTCTCCAGGCAGTTGTGATATGAGGCAGCACGGAGTGGGACATTTCCCAATCGAAGAGAAGCACTTGCTGAAGCACGCCTTCTTCGGAGAGGGGCTTGTGCAGTCGGACCGCATGTTGGTGAGGGGAGGCTTGACGCTGGACATGCCTTTGCCGGAGGAGGTCTTGGACCATTTGGCCGAGGCCATCCGGGGTTCGGATGCTTCGGGTTTGGCCTGGTCTGGTACGAATTATCCCTACATGCTCAACGAATGGCTCGGGGAAGAAGGGGGCAACGCGCTGCTGGTGGAGCTCAACAGGAACAGATCCTTCAAGAAGCAGGTTCCCGAAGAAGTCCAGCACACCATGGTGCTGCATGGACTGGAGTTGGAATACGACAAGTTTGAGGACCAATGGGTAAGCGCGGGGGACATTGGCGTGGCCACCCTTGGCAAGCACGAGGTGTGGAGAACGTTTCGAGGGAAGGTGGCGTTGGATTGGGACGACCAAATCGTCCATATCTACTTCCATTTGAGTGGACAACAGTGGTACTACATGGAGTGGAACGCCAAGCTTGGGTACTTCCGAATCCATCCCAAAGACCCCAAATTGGATGAGGCTGAACCGCTGTCTGAGAAAATCCAAGGACTCAAGGAAGGGGACAAGCGAGTCAAAGAGGACCGGGGTCAATTCGTGCTGCAGTTGCTGAATCCCAACAGCCGGAACCGCCGCGATTTTGTAGACATGTTCCGAGAATTTGACGATTGAATCTGCGGGGGCATTCTGGGCTACCTTGAAACATGGAAATGTCCCACCCTGATTATCCCAAGCTGTTTGAGCCCCTCGACCTGGGGTTCACCACGTTGCCCAACCGCGTGCTCATGGGGAGCATGCACACGGGGTTGGAAGAGGTGCGCGGCGGGATGCACAGGCTGGCGGAGTTTTACGCCCAGCGCGCAGCTGGGGAAGCTGGATTGATTGTGACCGGGGGCGTCGCGCCCAACCGGGCAGGTGTCACGGTTTGGGGTGGTTCCCGCATGTCCCGGCCAGGGCACGCCAGGGGGCACAAGCAGGTGACCCAAGCTGTGCACCAAGAAGGCGGGAAGATTGTGATGCAAATCCTGCATGCAGGGAGATATGCGTACACGCCTTTTTGTGTTGCGCCCAGCGCTTTGAAAGCTCCCATTGCCCGATTCAAGCCTCGTGCGTTGACGGCTCGGGGTGTGGAGCGCACCATCCGTCAATTTGTCAACTCTGCGGTGCTCGCCCGCGAGGCTGGGTACGATGGGGTGGAAGTGATGGGGTCGGAAGGGTATTTGATCAACGAGTTCATTGCGGCCGAGACCAACCACAGAAACGACGCTTGGGGCGGCAACTTTGAACGCCGTTGCCGGTTTCCCATTGAGATCCTCTCTCGGATGCGTGAAGCGGTCGGCCAGGATTTCATTGTGATGTACCGGTTGAGCATGCTCGACCTCGTCGCCGGGGGGAGCGATTGGTCGGAGGTGGAAACGCTGGCCCAACAGGTGGAGCGCGCCGGGGCGACCATGATCAACACCGGCATCGGGTGGCATGAGACGCGCATCCCGACCATTGCGACCATGGTGCCCAGGGGTGGATTTCAGTTTGTGACCAAAAAATTGATGGGCAAGGTCAAGGTCCCTTTGGTGACCACCAACCGGTTCAACACCGCAGAAGATTGCGAGGCTGCCTTGGCTTCAGGGGCTGCCGACATGGTGAGCATGGCTCGGCCTTTCTTGGCCGACCCGCATCTGGTGAAGAAGGCCCGCCTGTCGAGGCCCACGGACATCAACACGTGCATTGGTTGCAACCAAGCTTGTTTGGACCACGTGTTCCAAAACAAGGTGTCATCCTGCCTGGTCAACCCCAGGGCGTGTCATGAAACGGAGCATGCGCACATTTCACCTCCAACCGGCCAACACGACACGGGAGTGGCGCGGACAGGCTTGTCGTTGAAACATGGCAAAGGCCTCCGTGTTGCGGTGGTGGGAGGAGGCCCCGCGGGCCTGAGCGCGGCCTTGGAACACGCTCGAATGGGGGCCGAGGTCACGCTGTTTGAACGCCAATCGAGTTTGGGCGGGCAGTTTCTTCTCGCGCAGCGCATCCCCGGCAAGGAAGAGTTCAAAGAGACCATCCGTCACTTCGAAACGCAATTGGCGCATGCAGGGGTGAGCGTCTTGCTGAACAAAGCAGCCACCACAGCAAGTTTGGCAGAATTCGACAAGGTCGTGCTGGCGTCGGGGGTGACCCCGCGACCCCTCAACATTCCGGGTGCAGACCGGCCCGAGGTGGTGAGCTATGCGGATGTACTTCAAGGAAAGGTCGTCCCTGGGAAGCGCATTGCCGTGGTGGGGGCCGGCGGCATCGGATTCGATGTGGCGGACTTTCTGACCCACGATGCAGACGCAGTAGGTTTCATGAAGTCATGGGGTGTCGACGAGTCTCTTCAGAGCCGCGGCGGGCTCGAAGCTGCTCAGCGTCAGGCATCAACGCGCGAGGTGACCATGTTCCAGCGCAGGCCAGGAAAAATGGGCACGGCGCTTGGCAAAACCACGGGTTGGATCCACCGACTGACGCTGAGGCAGCGAGGGGTTCGACAGGTGTCCGGCGTGGACTATGTCAAGGTGGACGACCAAGGACTCCATGTCAAGTTGCCGGATGGCTCCATACAGACCCATGCGGTCGACCATGTGGTGGTGTGTGCCGGCCAGTTGAGCCATAAACCAGATGGGGTGGAGCACCCGAACATGTTGGTCGTTGGTGGGGCAAGCGATGCACGTGGCCTTGACGCACAGCGGGCCATCCTCGAAGGCTTGGAGTCGAGTTACTCTGCCTTCCCCAATGCATAGACCGCAGATCGGGCTTCTTCCATGATGGTTTTCACGTCATGAGCGCTGGAGACCAGAGGTGCGCCAAGCCGGACAACCACGGTTTCTTCGGACTTTTGAAATCCCCAGGCAGACGGGGGCAAGTGGCTTTGGGTGCCTGAAATGTGCATGGGCACAATGGGCGCTCCTGCTGCGGCGGCCAGGTGGAAGGCCCCTTTTTTGAATGGCTTCAGCAAACCATCCGAGCTTCTAGTGCCTTCTGGGAACACCAACACGCTTCGCCCATCTTTCAGGGTTTGTGTCAAGGCTTTGACCGCTTTGTCGGACGAGGTTCGGTTGCCACGCTCGACGAAAATGGTGCCGGCCAACTCGTTGATTTTCCCGAGCAAGGGCACCTTCCGGATGCTGGCCTTGCTCAAAAACACGATGGGCGTGGGGCTTCCAGCGAACGCAGCGTTGATGTCGAGAAGGCTGGTGTGGTTCGCCACAAGCACAAGTCCTTGGTTGGATTTGGCAAGTGCCGACGTCTTTGGGTGAATGTGCACCTCTGTGGACACACCTACAACGTGTTTCAATAAAGGAACACTCCAGCCGCGGCGCCCGATGTTCCACATCACCCAATCGCCGTCGACCAACCTGAGTCCCATGGCCAGGATGCCGAATGCACTGCATGCCGCGGTGTACAGCACGGCCACGAGGGTTCGAACAGCCCTTCCCATCATGCGTTCCAAAGGTTCATGCTCAACTCCTGCCACTGACCTGGGGCCAGGTTGTCAAGTCTCCACGGTCCCATGGACACACGAATGAGTCTGAGGGTGGGGAGGCCGACCGCGGCGGTCATCCGGCGCACCTGCCTGTTCTTGCCCTCTGTCAAGGTTAGCTCCAGCCACGAATCTGGCACAGCCTTCCGCACGCGAATGGGTGGGACGCGATCGGGCCATGCCGGAGAGATGACTTTGGCCGTCGCGCCGCGGGTGCGAAATTCTTTGCCTTTGATTCGCAACGGAAGGGGGGCACGCAATTGCTGCAGCTGGTCTTCAGTGGGCACACCCTCCACTTGCACGTGGTAGGTGCGTTCGTGACCTCGTTCTGGATCCAAGAGCTGGGTCTTGAGGCGGTTGTTGTTGGTCAAGAGCAGAAGCCCTTCGCTGTCCGCATCGAGCCGCCCCACAGAATAGATGTCTTTGCCCCAAGGCAGCTGAAGCGATCCCAGTCCTTGCTTGTGGCCTTCGTCCGAGAATTGACTCAGAAGCCCAAAGGGTTTGTTCAGCATGTACAACTTCAAGTCACCCATGCCGCGAAGGTCGGCATCACTCGACCCAATCCGCCACGAAAAGGTTGGTGTTGCGCGTTCTTCCGTTGTTCCGGTTGGAGCTGAAGGCGAGTTTGGTGCCGTCGGGGGAGAACATGGGGAAGCTGTCAAACGCCTCGTCGTATGTGATTTGGGTCAGGTTCTCTCCGGTAACGTCAATCATGTAAACGTTGAATGGGAACCTACCGGTTGCGTGGTTGGAGGAGAACAGGATGCGCTTGCCATCGGGGTGAAAGAACGGGGCCCAGTTGGCGCCTCCGAGCTCCGTGATTTGGCGCATCTCGCTTCCGTCCGCGCGCGCCACGAACAGCTCCATGCTGGTGGGTTCCACCATGCCCTTGGAAAGGAGGCCCTTGTATTTGGCAATTTCTGCCGGCGTGGATGGGCGTGAGGCGCGCCACACCAACCATTCTCCATCTGGCGAGAAGAATGCCCCGCCGTCGTAACCCAACTCGGAGGTGACGCGAACCATGTTTTGTCCACCCAAGTCGCAGGTGTAGAGGTCGAGGTCTCCATCGCGGGTGCTCGTGAACACCATGCGGTCACCCTTGGGGCTGACGGTGGCTTCAGCGTCGTACGTGTCGCTCACCGCAATGGCTGTTGTCTCACCAGTGTTCAAGTTTTTCAGGTACATGTCGTAGCTGTCGTATATGGGCCACACGTAACGGCCCTCTGGACCGCGCTCCGGCACTTCAGGACAGGCACTGTCTTCGGCGTGGGTCGAAGCGAAGACCACCACGCTGTCGCCTGGCAAGAAGTAAGGGCAAGTGGTGCGCCCCAGACCGTTGCTGACCTGAACAGGCTTTCGCTTGCCGTCCGCCGTAGCCTCCTCGTCCAATGGCATCAGGAAGATGCGGTCGCAGGGAATGCCCGCCTGCGGTTGGGTGGTCTGGTACACCAAGGCGTCGTTGTTGAACGCCCAATACGCTTCAGCATTGTCTCCGCCAAACGTAAGTTGTCGCACGTTGGCGAGGTGAACCTCCTGGTCGTATGCCAACGATGTCGCTTCAGGCATTCCTGGTTCACCAGGGACATGTTCAGGCGACGTGCATTGGGTCAACAAGGCAGCAGCGAAGAGGGCAAACGCGGCGGAGGGGGTTTTCATGCGTTGAAAGTAACTGGAACGCGACCGCGCGTTGTCGTAGTTTTGTCATTCGGTTGACTTCGTCGCCTCGCTTCGGTGGGGAGGAAAGTCCGGACAACACAGGGAACCACACTTCTTGAAAGAGAAGGCGCGTCCAACGGGATGTGACAGACAGTGCCACAGAGATTTAAACCGCCGATGGCCTTCGGGCACAGGCAAGGCTGAAAAGGTGGGGTAAGGGCCCACCAGCGCAAGGGTGACCTTGCGGCTTGGGTAAACCTTTTGGGTTGCAAGACCATGTAAACTGACGTTTGAGGGCGTCCCGTTCGAGTCAGAGGGTAGGTCGCGTTAGATCAATGACGAAGCCCTTCGGGGAACAGAATCCGGCTTACACCGAACCTGAAGGGAGATGCGGAAACGCGTCTCCCTTTTCCATGTCGATGGGTGTTGTTTGTATTGGTAAAATGAATCATCATACATTTGTCCTGCAACGGCCCGTCCTTGCACCTCTCTCCAAGTTTCATTTTGTTTTTTCTATCCATGACGAAAATTGAGTTTTCAGCCAAGGAGACGGCCAGTCTCCAAGCCCATTTCGCCCGCGAAAAGGAGCGCTTGACTACGGAATTGGCCCACGTCGAATTGATCCTGTCCAAGTTGGGTGGGCCTGCGAAAAAAGCGACAACCAAATCGGGCCACACCCCCAAAAAACGTGGGCCCAAGAGCATTTGGGGTGCGTTCATCCTGAAGCGCCTTCGCGCACGCAACCATCCCATGAGCTACGACGAACTGATTGCAGACGCCATGTCGATTCACAAGATTCCTGAAGCGAGGTTGAAGTCGGCGAAAGCGAGCATTTTGAACAGCGCTTTCCGCTTGCGTACCGTTCATGGCAAGATTGTCACAGTTGGTCGACCTGGCAAGAAGGACAAGCTTGTGGTGTTGACCAAGTGGGTCGAAGAAAGCGGCGCATTGAAACCGGAACACGCCAAGACGTTCAAATCCATCATGGGTGGCAAGGCGGCTCGTGTGGACATGGCCGGCATCCCGGTAAATCCATACCCCGACGACGAGGATTGAGGGGCCATCCGCTTCGTCACCATGAAAAAAGGGACGCTGCTTGGCGTCCCTTTTTCGTAGCCAGCAGGTCTTGGGATCAGCCCAAGAACGGGTAACGATAATCGGTGGGCGAGACCAATGCCTCCTTGATTGTCCGTGGGCTCACCCAGCGGAGGAGGTTGAGGTATGATCCCGCCTTGTCGTTGGTTCCAGAACCGCGCGCCCCACCAAACGGCTGCTGCCCCACCACAGCCCCGGTGGGCTTGTCGTTGAGGTAGAAATTGCCTGCAGCGTTTTCCAGCTTTTTGGACGCCAAGTCCAATGCGTATCGGTCGTTGGAGAACACGGCGCCCGTCAAGGCATACTCGGACGTGTTGTCCACCAAATCGAGCACCTTCTCGAATGCGTCAGCTTCAGTGTCGTCGTAGACATGGATGGTCAATACCGGGCCGAAGATTTCTTCCACCATGGTCTTGAAATGCGGGTTGGCCGTTTCAATGACCGTGGGTTCCACGAAATAGCCCACGCTGTCGTCGGTGCCACCACCTGCCACAATCCGGGCGTCGTCGGCCGACTTTGCGAAGTCGATGTGCGACTTGATTTTGTTGAACGATTTCCGGTCGATGACTGCGTTGATGAAGTTGCCGAAGTCTTCAGGCGACCCCATTTTGAGGGTGGCCATTTCGGCTTTCAATTCTTCTGCCAATGCTGGCCACATGGAGGCCGGGATGTAGGCGCGAGATGCGGCGCTGCACTTTTGGCCTTGGAATTCGAACGCGCCACGGATGAGGCCCGTGGCCACTTCCTTCACTCCAGCGCTGGGGTGGGCGAGTACAAAGTCCTTGCCGCCGGTTTCACCAACGATGCGGGGGTAGCTTCGGTACAGCTCGAGGTTCTCGCCGATGGTCTTCCAAAGGTGGCGGAACACGCCGGTCGACCCGGTGAAGTGCAACCCTGCAAAGTCGCGGTGCTTGAACACCACGTCTCCGGCGACAGGGCCGTCGCATGTCACCATGTTGATCACGCCGTCGGGCAACCCCGCGGCTTGGAAAATTTCCATGATGACTTGGGCGCTGTAGACTTGAGTGTCGCTGGGTTTCCACACCACGACGTTCCCCATGAGTGCCGCGACAGCTGGCAAGTTGCCGGAAATGGCGGTGAAGTTGAATGGCGTGATGGCGAAGACAAACCCTTCCAAGGCGCGGTATTCCAATCGGTTCCAAATGCCGTCTGCGCTTTCTGGCTGCTCCGCATGAATTTGTTGAGCATAGTACGCGTTGAAGCGTAGGAAATCTGCGAATTCGCAGGCCGCGTCAATTTCGGCTTGGAAACAGTTCTTGCCTTGGGAAAGCATGGTTGCCGCGTTGATCTTGGCGCGGCAAGGCCCGGCGATCAAGTCGGCGGCCTTCAAGAACACCGCCGCGCGATGTTCCCACGGCAAAGAAGACCAAGCTGGACGCGCAGACAAGGCCGCATCGATGGCCGCCTGCACATGGCTCGCATCTCCATAGCTGAAGTGGCCGAGAACTTTCCCATGCTCATGCGGGGGGGTCATGGCGCGCTTGTCGCCGGTGCTCACTTGGTCAGCACCGATGTACATGGGGACCTCGACGGGCTCTTGATTGTACATCTCGGCATACGCTTGCTGCAAGGCTTCGCGCTCTGGAGAACCAGGCGCGTAGCTCAGCACGGGCTCGTTGATTGGGTAGGGGACGTTGAAAGTTCCGTGGGCCATGGTGTTTGATTTGTGGTGGCAAAACTAACACGGGGGCGCTGTGGTTTAATTTTGGCGACATGAAGTACTGCTTGGTTGGCGCAATCGCCATGATGGGTTGGGGCACGGTGGCCATGTCCCAAACTCCCGTGTTGAATGAGACGATGTCCTCCAACCAATTGGCGCACTTCGACGACTTCTTCGAATCCGACGACTGGGTCGAGATTTACAATCCTGGCGGGTTGTTGGATTTGGCCGGTCACCACATTTCGGACGACCCCACCAACCTGACCAAGTACACGTTCCCCGACTCAGACCCAGGTAGCACATTCATGACGCCTGGGGATCACTTGTTGGTGTGGTGCGACAACGACAGCGTCCAAGGGGTGTTGCACGCCAATTTCAAACTGAGCGCAGAGAACGAGGGAGTGTGGTTGACGGCGCCCGACGGCCTCACAGTGTTGGATTCCATTGTCTACCCTCCGCAGCAAACCGACGTCAGCTTTGGTCGTGTGTGCGATGGATGTGAAGAGTGGGTGTTCTTCAACGTGCCCACGCCGGAGTCCGCCAATGTGGACCAGGTGCTTCCCACGCCTGCGTTGTATCTGAACGAGGTGCTCCTGGACAACTCCAACGTCCTGATCGACGAGAATGGAGAATTGGATGCATGGATTGAGGTGTACAACCCCAACGCTTTTCAGGTGAACCTTGGCGGGTACACGTTGTCGTCCTCGCTTGGCGAGTCTTTCTCGTTGCCCACAGACAACCCGGTGGAAACCATGGTGCCCGCGGAAGGCTTCTTGCTTTTGTGGATGGACGGTGAGGCTGGTCAGGGAGGCCATCACTTGGGTTGGTCGGCGGTCAATGCAAACCAAACGTTCACCCTCACAGGGGCAGACGGCGCGGTGGCAGACACTTGGGAGGTCCAAACCTCGTTTTCGAACGTGAGTTTTGGACGCACCACAGATGGCGCCCCCTCCACAACGTGGTTTGACACACCCACGCCAAGGGTGACGAACGCATTGTTGGTGGTGCCACCTGCGAATGTGGTGCTCAACGAATACATGACATTCAACGTCAACGGCGAGACAGACGCCCAAGGTGAATTGGAAGACTGGGTGGAGATCCACAACAAATCCACCGTGCCCATCGATTTGGCAGGGTACTACCTCACAGACAGGTTGAACAACCCCACCAAGTGGCGGATTCCGGTCGATGCCGGAGATTCCACTGTGATTGAGGGGGACGGCTACATGGTGCTCTGGGCGGACGAGGACGGCGGGGACGGCTGGAACCATATGAACTTCCGCTTGAACAAGACGGGCGAGGTGCTGGTGTTGCGCTCGCCAGACGGGTTCTCCATCGCGGACAGTTCCCACTTTGGGATGAGCGTGGCAGACCAGTCGTTCGCGCGGTTGCCAAATGGCGTGGGAGAATTTGTGCAAACGGACATGGTCACATTAGGGGAATGCAACGATTGTCCCGATGGCACCTCCAAGGAGTCGATGGCTCGAGGCGCAGTGCGTGGCGCCAACCCGATCCATCCTGGCGGCTTCTTGGAAGCGGCCTCAGTGGTTGACGTGTTCGACGCCCAAGGCAGACACTTGGCTCGGATTCCTTCGGGAGGATTCACCGTGCCAGAGGCGTGGTCTGGTTGGTGCACATTCGTGTGTTCTGCCGGTCGCCAGACTTGGCTGGTTTCTCGTTGATGCGAGAAGGCTGACAATCAACTTGGATGGCGGCAGGTGTTGCACTATTTTTGCACCCCTAAATCCTTGACAGGGCAAGGCGAGTTTCACTCCGCAACGCTCCCTGTGGCGAAGCATAAAACCCCGGTGACGCATGAACGACGCCACCCAACAGCCAGAAGAAGGCCACCTGGAGAACCAGGAAGCCAAGGCACCCGAAGCGGCAGAAGCCGCACCAGCTCCAGAAGCTGCCCCCGAAGTTGAACCTGAAGTGAAAGCTGAACCCCCTGCGGTGGAAGAGCCAGCGCTTTCAGAGCCCCGTGAGCTTGCCAAGCCCGCAGGTGATTTCGATTGGGACGCATTCGAAAGCGAGCAAGACGATTACAGCGCAGAAGAGCGCAAGCGTCTCGAGGACCTCTACGAAGAGAGCCTCACCCTCATCAAAGAAAAAGAAGTGGTGGAGGGCACTGTGATTTCCATCGGCAAAAAAGAGATTGTGGTCAACATTGGCTACAAATCTGAAGGTGTCATAGGCGCAAGTGAGTTCCGATACAACCCAGAATTGAAGGCAGGCGACAAAGTGCCTGTGTTCATTGAAAAGCAAGAAGACGCCAACGGCCAACTCGTGGTCAGCCACAAAACGGCGCGCATCTACGACGCTTGGGACAAGGTGAACAAAGCCAAGGAAGAAGACATGATCATCCAGGGTTCGGTCAAGTGCCGCACGAAGGGCGGCTTGATCGTGGACGTCTTTGGTTTGGAAGCGTTCCTCCCTGGTTCTCAGGTGGACGTCAAGCCCATCCGCGACTTCGACGAGTACGTCGGCAAGCAGATGGAATTCAAGGTTGTCAAGATCAACCAGGAGTTCAAGAACGTGGTGGTGTCGCACAAGGCTCTCATTGAGGCCGAGCTCGAAGAGCAGAAGCGTCTCATCATTCAAGGCCTCGAAGTGGGTCAAGTCCTCGAAGGCACCGTCAAGAACATCACTTCTTACGGCGTTTTCGTCGACCTCGGAGGCGTCGACGGTTTGGTGCACATCACCGACATGAGCTACGGCCGTGTGGGCCACCCAGAGGAGATGGTGGAAGTGGACCAAAAGATCAACGTGGTGATCCTGAATTTTGACGACGACAAGAAGCGAATTGCCTTGGGCATGAAGCAGCTCACCCCGCACCCATGGGATGCGTTGGGCGAGGACTTGGTGGAAGGCGCCAAGATCAAGGGTCGCGTGGTGGTCATGGCGGACTACGGTGCGTTCGTGGAAATCGCCCCAGGTGTGGAAGGATTGCTCCACGTCAGCGAAATCTCTTGGTCTCAGCACTTGCGCAGCGCCCAGGACTTCTTGAAAGTCAACGACGAAATCGAATGTGTCTTGTTGGGCATTGACCGCGAAGAGCGCAAGATGTCTCTTGGTTTGAAGCAATTGACCAAGGACCCATGGGAGGACATCGAAGCACGTTACCCTGTTGAATCCAAGCAGAAAGGAAAGGTGCGCAACTTCACCAACTTCGGCCTGTTTGTCGAATTGGAGGAAGGCATCGATGGCTTGGTGCACATTTCTGACCTCAGCTGGTCCAAAAAAATCAAGCACCCCTCGGAGTTCTGCAACGTGGGCGACGAAATCGAGGTTGTGGTGCTCGAATTGGACAAGGAAAACCGCCGCATGAGCCTCGGCCACAAGCAAATCGAAGAGAATCCATGGGAGGTCTTCGAGAGCGTGTTCGCGGTTGGCAGCAAGCACCAGGCCACCGTGGTCAAGGTGGAAGGCGGTCACGCCACCATCGCCTTGCCCTACGGCTTGGAAGGAACTTGCCACAGCAAGCACCTCAACAAGCAAGAAGGTGGGGCCCTCGGTGTTGACGACCAAGCCGATTTCGTGGTGTTGGAATTCAACCGCAATGCCAAGCGAATCACGGTAAGCCACTTGCGCACCTACGAAGAAGGACCTGTGAAGTCTGACTTGCCCAAGAAGCCACGCAGCAACTCGGGCGGCGGCGGCGGTTCTTCGCGCATGATGCAGGAAGTGAATTCCAGCGTTGAAAAGAGCACGTTCGGTGACTTGAGCGTGTTGACGGCCCTCAAAGAGCAAATGGATGGTGACGCTCAAGAGGATGCGGCACCTGAAGAGTCCAAGAAGGCGGCTCCAAAGAAAAAAGCTGCTCCCAAAAAGGCGGCTCCGAAGAAGGCTGCGGCCAAGAAGGAGGAAGCTGCGGCCAAGAAGGAGGAAGCCGCGAAGGAAGAGCCCAAGGCTGAGGAGCCCAAGGCCGACGACGCAGCAGACGCCCCAGAAGCCCCAGAAGCCGACGGTAAGGCGTGATTTTCAAGTTTGGAAATGAAAAGGAGACCTGCGGGTCTCTTTTTTTTTGCCTGTATCTTTGCACTCAGACATGACGGATCAAACCTTGATTCCTTCGGCGCAATTTGCGCTCATCCTCGATCGCTTGGCTCACCAGTTGATCGAACACCATGATTTCTCGAACACAGTCTTGGTTGGGTTGCAACCGAGAGGGAGCCGTCTTGCAGAGCGGTTGCAACGACGATTGCAAGAATTGCAGCCCGAATGTGTCGTGCCGTGCGGCAAATTGGATGTGACGTTTTTCCGAGACGACATTCGGTCCAACGACAAGCTCCTCAGCCCCAATGTAAACGACATGGGGTTCACTGTGGAAGGTCGAGATGTGGTCTTGGTGGACGACGTGTTGTTTACAGGTCGAACCATCCGGGCGGGGCTGGATGCATTGCTTGCCCACGGCCGTCCCAACGCCGTGGCGCTGGCGGTGTTGATTGACCGGAGGTTCTCAAGGGAGTTGCCCATCGAGCCCAATTACATCGGGAAGCATGTCGACAGCATAGGGGCCCAGCACGTCAAGGTGTTCTGGAGCGAAGAAGGAGGAGAGGATCGTGTCATCCTGTTGAACGAGAAGCCGTCATGAGCGAAGCGCAAGGATTGTCGACCCCAAACCTTCTGGGAATCAAGGGGCTGACGAAAGCAGATGTGAATCTGATTCACGCCACCGCCAAGGAGTTCAAGGACGTGTTGAATCGCCCCATCAAAAAGGTTCCCTCGTTGCGTGACTTTACAGTGGCCAACCTCTTTTTCGAGAATTCCACCCGGACCCGTTTGTCCTTCGAATTGGCGGAGAAGCGCCTTTCTGCCGACCTGGTCAATTTTTCTGCGGCAGGCTCCAGTGTAAAGAAGGGCGAGACCTTGGTGGACACTGTGAACAACATCTTGGCCATGAAGGTGGACATGGTGGTGATGCGTCACCCTCATCCAGGCGCCCATCAATTCTTGGCGTCGAAGGTGGACGTTCCCATCGTCAATGCGGGCGACGGCACCCACGAGCACCCGACCCAGGCTCTTCTGGACTCATTCAGTTTGCGCGAAGCGTTGGGGGACGATTTGACAGGGAAGAACATCGCCATTGTGGGAGACATTCAGCACTCACGTGTGGCGTTGTCCAACATCGAAGCACTAAAGTTGCTCGGCGCCAATGTACGCGTATGTGGTCCAGAAACCCTGATTCCAAAGCACCTGCACAGCATGGACGTGCAGGTCAGCCACGATTTGGACGACACCATCCGCTGGGCAGATGCCTTGAATATGCTCCGCATTCAACTCGAGCGCCAAGGGCCGTCTGACGCAGTGAGGTTCTTCCCGACGCTGCGGGAGTATACGATGCGCTTTGGGTTGACGCTGGAGCGTCTGAGCCAATCCGATTCGCCCGTGGTCATCATGCATCCTGGCCCCATCAACCGAGGGGTGGAAATCTCAAGCGAAGTGGCCGACAGCGAGCATGCCATCATCCTTGATCAGGTTGAGAACGGCGTCGCGGTTCGGATGGCGGTGCTGTATCTTCTCGCCCAAAGAAAGGGCTGAGCCGACTTCGTTGGCCGTGCTATATTTGGCCTGAACGATTCAACATGAAGTTTACCACAGAACACCGCGACCGCGTCGTCATTGTGACGAGCACCGTCGAAAAGCTTGACGCCCTCCACGCGCCTGATTTGAAAGCCGAATTGGTCCAGTTGGGCAAGTCCGGCCACTTGAACATTGTCCTTGATCTTACTGAGTCGCGTTACTGCGATTCAAGCGGCCTCAGCGCAGTGCTTGTGGGCAATCGCTTGTGCCGCGATGAAAACGGCACCTTCGTGCTTTGTGGTTTGCAACCCACCGTGGAGAAGTTGGTCCAAATTTCCCAACTCGATCGCGTCCTCAACATCACGCCCACCGTCAACGAGGCCGTCGACTTCGTGTATTTGGAAGCCACAGAGAAGGAGCTGGGCGGCTCTTCGGAGTCTTCAACAACGACGACATGAATGCATTTCTGAACCTTAGGGGGCTCGCGTTGGCGGCCTTGGTCTTGTGTTTGGCGCCCGGTGTATGGGGGCAATGCGATTTTGATTTTGATTTTGGGGAAGCCTCCTTCGGGGTGTCGCCAGATCCTGCGATGGGCGAAACTTTCTTGGACGGAATGTTGGACGAGTCGTATTTCGACGTCTTGCACATCTTGATCCCTGCCAACGCAGCCGGAATTGACTCCACGTACCCACCCACCTTGCCCGTGGACAGCGTGATTGTGTTGGCCAACTCCGTGGATGGAGCCGGTGTCTTCCAGGGCATTGTGTTCACAGACACGGTGACCCAGGAACAGTTTTTTGCGGACGAGATTGGCTTGGAGGTCTTGTTCAACAACAACGGCGATTCTGGGAATCCCAACGCCTTCTTGGGCGGCGAGCAATACTGCGCGGCCATCCAAGGGGCTCCAAACCGTTCAGGCATCTACCGCATCAGCATCGACATCCAAGCTTGGGCGACGATTTTCACGCCGTTCAATGCGCCGTACACCTTTGACAATTTTACTTTGCGCGTGAATTGTCCTTTGTTGGAAGATGTGGTGGTGACCAACGTGAACAGCGACGAGGGGACGCAAGGCACCTTGACAGCCACCTTGGCGGAGGGTGTGGAGGCGTCCGAAGTGGCTTGGTTCAATGCCTTCGGGGATCAGATTGGCACAGGGATGTCTGTGTCGGTTGACAACGCGGGGTCATTCTCAGTCCAAGTCACCACCGCAGATTGTCAAAGTCTCTTTGGCGGCTGGTTGGTGGGGGACGATGCGTTGGAATGCGAGCTTGCCGCTTCAGTGGAAGTGTCCAACACAGATTCTGGTGTGTTCAACGGATCGGCCACCGTGACAGTGTCGGGTGCTGTTGGAGCTTGGACCGCCAACTGGTACAGTTCGGCAGGCATCCTGTTGGGGTCCGGTGAGGTGTTGTCTGGTTTGGGTGAAGGTGCATACAGTGTGGTGGTGTCCGACGACTCAGGATGCTCTGTGGAAGTGGAAGACATCAATGTGCTGACCTTCCTGCTCGACGTGGCTCAGATCAACCTTTTCACGTACCCCAACCCTGCATCGTCGGAGCTCTTTTGCACAGGCATCTTGCCAGGTGACACTTGGGCGATTTTCACGTTGGATGGAGCCCAGGTGCTCGAAGGACGTTCCAGCAACATGGGGCTGGCCCTCGACGTGTCTTCGCTGGAAGCCGGCATGTATTTCTTGGTGGTGACGCGTCAAGGTGTGCGCCGGGTGGAGCGCGTGCAAGTCCAGCACTGAGACGCCAGGTTTTTGCGCCATGAATTTCGAAGTGGTGTTTCTCGGGACAGGAGCTGCGGTTCCCGTGCCTTCGAGAGGCACCACTTCGCAGTTTGTGGACATCCACGGGCACACCTATTTGTTGGACGCAGGTGAAGGAGTGCAGCTGTCTTTGCGGAAGAACAAGCGGAAATTCCAAAAGCTGAAAGGGGTGTTCATCAGCCACATGCATGGGGACCACGTTCTGGGTCTGCCCGGTTTGTTGAGCACGATGTCGCTGTTGGGACGGACAGAACCATTGACGGTTTGGGGGCCTGAAGC
Source organism: uncultured Flavobacteriales bacterium (assembly GCA_913041065.1). Lineage (GTDB taxonomy): Bacteria > Bacteroidota > Bacteroidia > Flavobacteriales_D > Sanyastnellaceae > UBA11663. The sequence continues at coordinate 23,223 of CAJWII010000002.1, read as the reverse complement.
GCTCGGTCCGTGGTTAGATGCGACCTGGCGTGCCATCCAGGCGCACATGTCGTTTGAGGTTGAGTTCAATCCATGGGGGGATGGAGTGGAGATCTTAGAGGAAGGAGCGCGGCACAGGCTTGTGTGCGCCCCTGCCAAGCACAGAGTCCCTGCCAGGGCGTTGCGCATTGAGGAGCACAACCTGCCATGGAAGTTGGACGGCGCCAAGGCCAAATCGGCTGGATTGCCGTTTCATGTCCGTCAGGCCTTGAAACGGGGCGAGTCTGTGCTTTGGAATGACGAGGTCCAGGAAGCATCGACCTGGTGCAAGCCTCCTGCTCAGGCCAGGGCATACGTGTATTCCTCGGACACCCGACCCTGTGAGTCTGTCAAGGCATTGGCCGAAGGGGCTGACTTGTTGTACCATGATTGCACGTTCGCGGAACGGGATGCTGTCAGGGCGAAAGACACCCACCACAGCACCGCCAAAGAAGCGGCGCGGTTGGCCAGCCAGGCTGGAGTCAGGCAACTTGTGCTGGGGCACATCAGCACGAGGTACCGAGACGTCGGGGAACTGCTGGAGGAGGCTCAAGCGTTCCACACCGATGTAGTGGTCGCCACGGACGGGATGGCGAAGAAGGTGGGCTCCCGGTGAGTCTGCGCCAAAGGGGTGTCCTATATTTGTTTAGAATCATTCCAAAGACATGAATTCGTTGTCCACCACCGTTGCCATTGCCGACAGCAGCGCCTTGTTCAGACTGGGCGTCCGCAACATGGCCGGCCATGTGAAGGGGATCCAAGTCGTCGGGGAAGCCAGCACTTCAGAAGACCTGGTGGGGCTGGTTCAGAGTTTCGATCCCAAGGTGGTGATTGTGGATTTCCTTGCGGAGGGCTTCGACATCGACGTGGTGCGCAAGGTGAAGGTCATGAAGCCCCGATGTCGCGTGCTTGCAATCACGTCAGAGCAGAGTGGACACACCATAGTCAATGCCCTCAAAGCGGGAGTGGACAGCTACATCAAGAAGGATTGCGATCTGGGGGAGGTGGAAGATGCCATCCGAGAAACGTCCCAAGGTGGGGCCTTCTTTTGCGGCCAGATTTTGGACCGCATTCGAAAGGAATCCATCGACGTCAGCGACCTCGACAACCTGCCGCTGACCTGCGACCCCATTCACCTCAGCGCGCGGGAGACGGAAGTGCTGTCTTTGATTGCGGAAGGGCACACCAATGGGGTGGTGGCAAGCAAGCTTTTCTTGAGTGCGCACACCGTGACCACCCACCGCAAGAACATCATGGCCAAGTTGGGTGTGAACAACACGGCAGCCATGGTGATGTACGCCGTAAAAACGGGCCTTGTGAGCCCCAACAAATTCTTGTTTCAAGGTGAGGTTCAGTAAGTCATGTCCATTGAACACTTCTTGGGAAGTCTCGACTTGCGTTGAGGCCTCAGATTTCCGACTTTTGCACCACCTAAATGAAAGGTCATGCAATTGGAGAATCACGTGATGTTGGACTTTGACATTTCCCCAGTGGGTACGAGCAGACTGGGTGATGTGGACTTCGCGAACCTTGCGTTTGGCAGGGTGTTTTCCGATCACATGTTTGTCATGGACTACGCAGATGGTGCGTGGCAGCGAGGTGAAATCTCCGCATTCGGTCCGATGACATTTTCTCCTGCCATGATGTCCTTGCACTACGGCCAGGCCATCTTCGAGGGCATGAAGGCGTTCCGGCAGCAAGGCGGTTCAGTGTCGCTGTTCCGTCCTGGACGCAACATCCAACGGTTGAATTTTTCGGCCCGTCGGTTGAGCATGCCGGAAGTGCCTGAAGACATCATTTTCCAGGCCATTGTCGAATTGGTGAAACTCGATTCGAATTGGGTGCCAAGCGCACCGGACAGCGCACTCTACATCCGTCCATTCATGTTCGCAACCGAGGGTCACGTGGGTGTGCGTCCGAGCAACAACTACCGACTGTGCATCTTTACGTGTCCTGTGGGCGCCTACTACACCAAGCCAGTTCGCGTGAAGGTGGAGACCAAATTCACACGGGCCGCTGCTGGTGGCACTGGCGCAGCGAAAGCGGCAGGCAACTACGCAGGGTCTTTGCACCCCACAGAGCTTGCCAAGTCAGAGGGGTACGATCAAATTCTGTGGACGGATGGCGCCACCCACACCAAGGTGGAGGAGTGTGGCACTATGAACGTGGGCTTTGTGATGGATGGCAAGTTGGTGGTGCCTTCCACCAGCGACACTGTGCTCTCAGGCGTAACCCGTGCCAGTGCTGTGGAGTTGATGCGTCACGAAGGAGTGGACGTGGAGGAGCGCGTGGTCGAGGTTCGCGAGCTGCACGAGGCGATCAAAGAAGGACGGTTGACCGAGGCATTTGGACTGGGCACAGCAGCCACGATTTCCCCCATTTGTACGTTGGGACTCGAAGATGGAGACTGGGACTTGCCCAGCCAAGACACGTGGACTGTCGCCCCTAGGTTGAAGCAACGTCTCGATGAGGTCAGGACTGGGGCAGGGGAGGACCCCTTCGCTTGGAACATTCCTGTCTGATTCTCGTACATTGGCCCATGGCTCGCCCCTTCTTTCTCCTGTTGTTGGCGTGGTGCTGCACGTATGTCGCCGAGGCCCAAATGGAACGCACCCATATCCAAGGCGCGTCCGTGCCCTTTGCGTTGAGTTCCGATTACCGCGCCTTGGGGTACAACCCTGCGCTTATGACGTTTGACGGATGGGAAGGTGCTTACACGCGTACCACAGGAGGGTTTGAAGGAGGCGTGTCCATTCGTTCGACGTTTCTGGAACGCACCGATCTCTGGTCCCAATTAAGGGGCCAGACTGAGGCTGAATCGACGCAGTGGACGGTTGACGACTGGGTGGAGGCTTTGACGGACGAGGACCTTCACATGAGTGCGAGTTTTTTGTCGGCGGCTTACGCCAAACGCATGGGGACTTGGGCATTTGCCTATGCCAACAGAAGGTCGGTGCTCGCCTCGGTCAACCTGTCTTCCACCGCAGCCAAGTTGTTCTCAGATGGTGGACTTGATCTCTTCTCCTCAATCCGTCTGGTGGACTCAGGTGAAATTGTGCCTGTGGAAGAATTTGATTTCGCGTTGGGTCAAGTTTGGGAAGGGGTGGAACTCAACACAGAAGCGACCTTGGCCAATCTGCTCCAAGGCTCCACGTTTTCCTTCCAATCGTTGCGCTCCCATGAAGTTGGGCTTTCCAAGTCCTGGGGCGCCCAAGACGAAGGAGGTTGGGAATTGCACACCGGGGTTGGCGCCCGTCTTGTTCTTGGCTCGGCCTACTTCGATCTGCAAGCAGAAGGCGACGAGTTGACGGCGTTTGGCGCACGCTCGGAGGGGTTGTCGTGGAGCAGCATCCAGACCTTCGATTCCTTGCAAGGTTCAGGACTTTCCCTTGGATGGCTGGACATCCTCAGTCCGGCTGGTCGGGGTTGGAGTGTCGATGTGGGTGGGGTCCTTTCCCGCAACAACATATGGATTGGGGCGTCCCTGGTGGACGTCGGGCAGATGACATGGCAAGGCAGGGAGTACGGCATTCAAAACCTCAGCCTTGGACTTGCCCCCGATCCAAGTAACCCAGAAGCGTTCGATCCCACCTTATTCTCCATTGATCCTGGCAGCTGGTTGTCCAGCGCTTCAGACTTGTTGAATCCTGAGTCGTGGTTTGAATCTGGTCAAGAAGAGGAACGCGTGGTGCGTGCCAAGCCCATTTTGGCCCTTTCTGCAGGTTTTCGACCTGTACAACCTGTGGTGCTGGCCGCCAACATCAGCGTGCGAAACCGCGAGGCCATTGCCCGAGGAGGTTGGACAGGTGGTGCCACAGCTGGAGTGAGGCTCACCTCCGTGGTGGTCCTTGAAGCGGGAGTCCATCGAGGTCGACAAGATGTCTTTCGGTACCCGGTGTCGTTCCGATTCAGCATGCGCAAAGGGTTGGAGTTTGGGCTGAGAACCTCCGACGTGTCGGTGCTTTGGGAAGGAGCCCAACCAGAACTTGGCTTTCAAGGGTGCTTCTTGCGCTACCGGATGGCACAATCAGGGGACTGATTGGGTTGGAGTTCTTCTTCAGAGAGGTGACATTTGTTCATGATACAAGTGAAGTGGCTGTGGGCACTCATGTGCTCTCTCAGCCTGCAAGCAACATCGATGGGACAAGAACATTTGGAAACAATCACCTTGGGCGCTGGGTGTTTTTGGTGCGTGGAAGCGGTGTACGAAGCCATTCCTGGGGTGGATTCTGGGGTTTCTGGTTACAGCGGGGGCCACATCAAAAATCCTGGATACCGGGAAGTGTGCACTGGAAGAACTGGACACGCCGAGGTCGTTCAGGTGACCTTCGACAACACCCAACTCCGTTTGGCCGAATTGCTTGAGGTCTTCTTTGCAACCCACGACCCGACGACTTTGAACCGACAAGGGGCCGATGTGGGCAGTCAATACAGAAGCGCGATCTACTTCCACAACGACGCGCAGCGTGAAGTTGCGGAGGCAGCCAAGCTGAAAGCTCAGGCCGACTGGGACTTGCCAATCGTAACAGAAATCAAGGCTTTCGAGACGTTTTATGAGGCCGAGGATTACCACCAGGCCTATTACGAGCTTCACCGGGAAGCGCCTTATTGTCAAGCCGTGATCGCCCCCAAACTGAACAAGTTCAAGTCCAAATTCTCAGACAAATTCAACTTGCGCTGAGCGGGCCGTCATTCTTCTGATTCGAGGCGCTCGATTTCCTTGTCGAGCATGGTGATCATCTGAGCACGGGCGAGCTCAGAAATCTTGGCGTCATTACGGGCCTTGTCCTTGAGGAATCGGAACATCGCCTTCTTCTTGATCTCGACGGCGACATGCACTCGGTAGGTTTGGTCTTCAAGTTGCCGGATGTCTTGCCCAAGTTGACGGATGTCTCCGATCGTGTTGTTGGTGACTTCCCGCGCGAGTGACTCAAATTTCTCAACGGTCTCTGATGCTTGGTTCCCAACCAGTTCACTGGAGTAAGCGTCTGAAACGACTTTCAAGTTGGTGCGCACTTGTTGAGCCATGGCTTTCCGCGATTCAAGCTCAGCCTTGCTCTTGGCGATGTTGAGGTTGGCGCTTTGTCCCATGCCCACGCCTCGGAAGTGGCGCGCATCAGACATGTACTTCTTGCCTGAGAAAGGTGTCTTGACTTGGGTGCCAGCGCTGTTGGAACATGAAGAAAGCAAGACGATGACGGCCAAAAGGATTGCGGGGAACGCGGCTCCGGCGCGCTCGAGGGAAAAGAAAGGTTGCTGCATGATGGAAATTTCGCCAAGGAGATCTCGAACCGTGCCAATTTGAATCAAGTTTTTTCGTGGGGGATGTGGGAAACTTCAACGTTGTTGGGGAGGAATGCGGACTTGACGGGAGCACACGCAGGGTAAGGGAAGGTGTATTTTTGATGGCTGTGTCCTTGAAAGAGCGAATTTTCCGTTGGCGCTTGGCGCGTTTGGATTCTCCGGAGAGAGAACGGCGTGCGGTGTCTTTGTACCGGGCCAAGAGCGTGGGGCTTGTGTACCTGGAGCGTGACCACACCCACTTTCGAGAGGTGAAGGCCATCGGGAAAATGCTCAAGGAGAAATACGGGGTGAAGCGCGTGGGTTTTTTGAGCTACGTGGAAGAAGATGAAAAGAACACCCCCAACTGGCTGGTCAAGAAGTTGGACTCAGGCTACTTCTGCAAAAGTGATTTGAATTGGCATGGCTGGCCAGTCAAGGAATTTGAGGCTTTTGCCGACACGCCCTTCGACATTCTGATTGACTTGGAGTTGGAGCCTGTTTTGCCGCTGAAGTTTGTGATGCGGAAAAGCACTGCGGGCATGAAAGTCGGCGTCGATGGCACGGAGTGGTGCGAGGATTTGGATTTTCGAATTGTGCCAGAACCCGTGGAGGATGAGGATGAGTTGGAAGAGGTGGACGTGATTTTGAAGGACCCCATGGAGGAGTGGAAGTCCCACACCTCCAAGACGCTTGAATATTTGAGCAAGATCGATTTCCAATGAGCGCACACATGAAGTTGCAAGGGTTGGGTGTGGCCTTGATCACGCCGTTTCACGGCGACGGCAAAGTGGACTTCCCTGCGTTGCAGCGCATGGTGGAGCACCTGGCCACAGGAGGCTGCGACTTTTTGGTGGTGCTCGGCACCACTGCGGAGACGCCAACTCTCAGCCCTGATGAGCAACGCAGTGTGGTGGATTTTGTGGTGGAGGTCAACGCCAACAGGATGCCCATCGTTGTTGGGGTGTCTGGGAACAACACCTTGGAGTTGTGCGCCCGAATCCGCACATGGGACCTGGAAGGCATTGACGCGTTTTTGGTGGCCTCGCCGGCGTACAACAAACCCTCGCAGTTGGGCATTGTGATGCACTTCAACGCCGTGGCTGAAGCCGCACCCAGGCCCATCGTGCTCTACAACGTGCCCGGCAGGACGGCAAGCAACATGACCGCCTTGACCACAATTGAACTTGCCCAACACGAAAACGTGTGCGGCATCAAAGAAGCCAGTGGAGATCTGGGGCAAATTGGTTTGATTCTGTCTCAAAGGCCCAAAGACTTCGCCGTGTGGTCAGGAGACGACGCCTTGGCCATGCCTACGGTGTCCATGGGCGCTGAAGGCGTGATTTCGGTCATGGGGAATGCTTACCCTGCCGAGATGTCCAGAATGATTCAGCAGGCGGCCTTTGGTCAAATCCAAGAAGCACAAAACACGCACCAAGCGCTGACGCCCATCATGGATTTGCTGTTCGCAGAAGGCAACCCAGTGGGGGTGAAAGTTGCATTGCAGCACCTCGGCATCTGTGAAGCATACGTTCGCTTGCCCTTGGTGGAAGGTTCAAAAGACCTGGCTGACAAATTGTACAAGGCCATCGCAGACCTGGAGATCGCCTCTGTGTGAGTGCTGGGGTTTGACGATTGAAGCCTAGAAAAACGGCCGACTTCCGCAGTCGGCCGTTTTCGTGCACACCTGACGTGGATCAGCGACCGAGCAACGCACGGGTCTTCTTGACGATGGTCTTCGCGTCGAGGCCATACTTGGCCATCAATTGATTCGGTGTGCCTGATTCGCCGAATTGGTCTTCCACCGCCACGAAATCCATCTTGGTGGGGTGGTGGCTTGCCAGGCACTGGGCGATGCTGCTGCCCAAACCGCCAAGACGCTGGTGCTCCTCTGCCACCACCACAGCACCGGTGCGTTTGGCCGATTCCACAAGGGTGGTTTCGTCCAGGGGCTTGACAGTGTGTACATTCAAGACCTCCGCTGAAATGCCCTCTTTGTGGAGTTCCACCGCGGCTTGGACGGCTTCCCACACCAAGTGGCCGCATGCGGCGATGGTCACGTCGGATCCTGTGATGATTCGCTGAATTTTGCCCAATTCAAAAGGCGCTTCAGGTTGGATGAACACGGGCACCTTGGGGCGGCCAAACCGGAGGTACACTGGACCGTGGTGCTTGGCGATGGCCAAGGTGGCCTGGCGCGTCTGTTCGTAATCCGCAGGGACAATCACCGTCATGTTGGGGAGCATCTTCATCATCCCGATGTCCTCCAAGATTTGGTGTGTGGCGCCATCCTCTCCCAAAGTCAATCCCGCGTGGGAGGCGCAAATTTTCACATTCTTCTCGCTGTATGCGATGCTTTGGCGAATTTGATCGTACACCCGGCCCGTGGAGAAGTTGGCGAAGGTTCCTGTGAACGGGATTTTGCCACCAATGGTCATGCCCGCGGCGACGCCCATCATGTTGGCCTCGGCGATGCCCACTTGGAAAAAACGTTCGGAGAACGCATTCTGAAAGGCGTTCATCTTCAACGAACCTGTCAAGTCTGCGCAAAGGCCCACCACGTTGCTGTCGGCTTGGCCGGCTTCAAGCAGGCCTTGGCCGAAGCCAGAACGTGTGTCCTTGTTCTCAGTAGGGTTGAGGAGGATGTGATGTGAATCAACCATGGAGTTTGATTGTGGTTGTGGTGCCTGAAGCAACCGTGAAGTTTTTCTGAATGCTGTAAAGGGTGCCGCGCGCATTTCGTGCCCGAAAGACCACGTTGTACTCGCCTGGTTGCAACGTGTGAATTCCGGCCAAGTCTGACGCGTCAAATTGCAAAACGGGTTGGAGGGATTGTGCCTCCATGACCACGGCGTAACCACTGGTGGCGGCCTGCAACACCAAGGAGCCGGGCGCGGGGATTTCCACCTTCAAGTCTTGGCCTTCCTCGACTTGAACGCCGGTTACGATGACTGGAGGGTTCGTCCCAAACGTCAAGTCGTAAGTTCCCGCGCGGAACCGGGTGCGAGTGCCAACGTCGCTGCTGAAAAACGGTTCACATGCGCCTTGCACGTGCCAATGCACATCCACTGAGCCATAGTCTGTTCGCACACCGCGCGCGAATCGCGGCGTCAGGTGGCCTGTCCCCATGTCAGGCACGGCGATGGTGTTGTGCACACCGGGCTTCAGCGACAAGCTGTCGAGTCGAGCTTCAGGCAAGCTGTGCACGGTCAGCGTGTACAAGGGCAGAGGGTCGATGTACAAGGTGTCGGCGCCGCCTCCCCAACGAAGGGTGTGAACCCATTGCGGGTGGTGCACACCCGTGCGGGAGTCCGTGAACGAATACGCCATGTTGCTTTCGGTGGCCTCCCCAGATCGGTTCAGCAAGTCCACTTGCACGGTGGTGTTGTGCATGGCTTGTTCAAGCACGAGTTGCAAGACATGTTCAAAAGCTTGTGGATCTGCCGCGTCGTAGAAATTGCCGATGCAATTCAAACTCTCTGCCATCAAGTCGTCCATGCCCATGCCGATCACAAATGGCTTCAGTGTGATGCCCTTGGCTTGGAGCGCCCTGGATACCGCACACGGGTCCTCGTCGCAAGCCTCGATGCCGTCTGTGATGAGTACAATGACGTTTCTGCCAGGCGATTCGGGAAAATCGTCCGCCGCCAGTTCCAAAGAGCGGGCGATGGGTGTGGTGCCTTGGGCCCTGATTCGAGACAGGGACTGCTTGATAATGAGGTTGTTGAAGCTGGAAAAAGGGACCACCAATTCGGTATCGTCGCAATCTTGCTCTCCTGGCACATGCTTGGTGCCGTGTCCGTACACGCGCAGTCCGAGCTCCAACTCGTCGCTTTGGTGCAAGCCTTTGAGCGTCTCGCTCAGGAGTCGTGTGGCGGTTTGAATCTTGCGGTCACCACTCCAAAAGGCGTTCATGCTGTTCGACGCGTCGAAGACAAACAAGATCCGCGTGGGAAGCGCTTCTTCGTCGGTGGAAACCTGACTCCAACCCGAGCCTGAGAACCAGCACAGGGCGACACCCAACACCCCCATCTTCCAGATGGCAGGCAGGGTGGCTCGAGGCGCCAACGGCTTCATGGGTCGAGGCTTCATGGGGAACAGGCGTGGTCCCGAATCAGTAGTCTTCCAGTGTGGAGTCCAGTTGGCCCAACGCCAAGTCGAGTTGCTCGTCGCTTGGCGCGATGCCGTGCCACTTGTGGGTGCCTTCCATGAAGTCCACCCCTTTGCCCATTTCCGTCTTCATGAGGACAACAGTCGGCTGACCGGTGCCGCGTCGGGCATGGCCCGCTTGGATGGTGCGTTGCAGGTCTTCGAAGTCGTGGCCGTCGCAGGACAGCACGTGCCATCCGAAGGCCGCCCATTTGCCCGCGAGGTCGCCCAAAGACATGACGTCGTCTGTGGGGCCATCAATTTGCTGGCCGTTGCAATCGACAAAAGACAGGATGTTGTCAATCTTGTGGTGGGCGGCGTACATCGCCGCTTCCCAAATTTGGCCCTCCTGCAATTCCCCATCGCCGTGCAGCGAGTACACCCATGTCTCCTCGCCAGCAAGCTTCTTGACTTGGGCAGCTCCCAAAGCCACACTGAGTCCTTGGCCCAGTGAACCTGAGGCCACGCGAATGCCGGGCAACCCTTCTTCCGTGGCAGGGTGGCCTTGCAAGCGCGAGTTCAATTTGCGAAACGTGGCCAACTCCGTCACAGGGAAGTACCCGCGGCGGGCGAGCACGCTGTACCACACAGGGCTGATGTGCCCGTTGGACAAAAAGAACAGGTCTTCTCCGCGGCCATCCATGTCGAAGGACGATGGGTTCACGTTCATGGTGTCGAAGTACAATTGGACCAAGAGGTCGGTGCACCCTAGAGAACCTCCTGGGTGGCCGCTTTGAACAGCGTGGACCATGCGAACAATGTCCCGACGGACTTGGCTGGCGGTAGCTTGGAGTTCTCCGTAATTCATGCCACAAAACTACCAGATGGTGGACGCGAAGGCCGTGGTTTGTGCATAAACTTTGGAAAAACCCAATGCCCCTCCGGAACGTATCCTAGGCTTACCTTCGCGGACCTGGTCAGCCCCTTAAAACAGACCCCATCATGGCATTGCAATGCGGCATCGTCGGACTCCCCAATGTGGGAAAATCCACCCTCTTCAACTGCCTTTCCAACGCGAAGGCCCAGAGTGCGAATTTCCCCTTCTGCACAATTGAGCCCAACCTGGGTGTGATCACGGTGCCCGATCCGCGTTTGAACGCCTTGGCAGAATTGGTGAAGCCTCAAAATGTGGTGCCAACCACCGTGGAAATTGTCGACATCGCAGGCTTGGTGAAGGGCGCTAGCAAAGGCGAGGGACTGGGCAACAAGTTTCTAGGAAACATCAGGACCACCGACGCGATTCTACATGTGCTTCGTTGCTTTGAGGACGACAACATTGTGCACGTCGACGGAAGTGTGGATCCCATCCGGGACAAAGAGGTGATCGACGCCGAGCTGCAACTGAAAGACCTCGAGACTGTAGAATCGAGGATGTCCAAGGTGAAAAAAGCCGCGCAGACTGGAGACAAAGAGGCTGTCAAGCAAATGACCTTCTACAGCCGGTTGGTGGCCCACCTTGAGCAAGGGTTGAGCGCACGTGGATTGGAACTCGAGGAGTTTGAGGAGCCGTTGATGTCGGAAATGCAATTGCTGACCTCCAAGCCCATCCTTTACGTCTGCAACGTGGACGAGGGTTCTGTGGTTTCTGGGAACGCACATGTCGACCGCGTCAAAGAGGTCGCTCAGCAGGAGGGAGCCGGGGTGCTTGCGTTGGGTGCCGCCATCGAAGCGGACATCGCCGAGTTGGAGGACCACGAGGAGCGGGCCATGTTCTTGGACGACCTCGGGTTGGACGAGCCGGGGGTGGCCAAATTGATCCGGTCTGCCTACGACCTGTTGGCCTTGCAGACCTATTTCACGGCTGGAGAGAAAGAAGTTCGGGCATGGACCATTCGCAAGGGTTTCACTGCCCCCCAATCGGCGGGCGTGATTCACACCGACTTCGAAAAGGGATTCATCCGTGCTGAAGTCATGAAGTACAGTGACTTTGTGGACCTGGGCAGCGAACAGGCGGTGAAGGAAGCTGGCAAGTTGAGCGTGGAAGGGAAGGAGTACGTGGTGGAGGACGGGGACATCATGCACTTCCGATTCAACGTCTGATGCTCCACCAGATGACCGGGAAGCGCGTGATGTGTGCGGCGATGTTCGTGGTGAGCCTTTGCTCGCAGGGGTCTGCCCAGGCTTCGCGCATTGAAGTGGGGGGGATGCCAGATCAAGTGGCCCAAGTCATGACGTCGCAGATGGACGCTTGGAACCAGGGGGACCTCGAAGGTTTCATGCAGGGATACTGGCGGAGCGACAGCCTGTTGTTCGTGGGGAAATCCGGCATCACACGAGGCCATTCGGCGACTCTGGAGCGATACCAATTGGGATACCCCACGCAGGCGGACATGGGCACGCTGACCTTTCGCAACGACAAATGGGTGCGGGTTTCACGAAGCTCAGGTTGGCTGGTCGGAGGTTGGCACCTTGAAAAGGAAGGCCAGACAAATGCCGAGGGCATGTACACTTTGCTCTGGAAGCGAATCCATGGCGATTGGGTGATTGTCGCCGACCACAGCTCTTGAATCGTGGATTTTTTGACCTTATCTGTGATGGCCACGTGCGTGACGTCTTGGAGGTGGATGGATTCTTCTGACAAGGCACGGTGGATGCTCATTCCTTTTCGTGTTTATGAACATAGGGAGTGGTGGCGTGTGCTGTCACACGGCGTCGTTCATGCCGACTGGATGCATCTGGCCATGAACATGTTTGTGTTGTACGAATTTGGCCGAACGGTGCAGACCGATCTGGGATTTTTGGGATTGGCTGGTCTGCCTGGTTTGTACGTGTGTTCCCTGGTGGCAGGGAGTCTTCCTGCCCTCATCAAGCACAAAAACAACCCGCGCTACAGGAGCCTCGGGGCATCGGGGGCGGTGAGTGCCGTGCTGGTGGCGTACATCGTGCTTCACCCGACGCACATGCTGTTGCTTTTTTTCGTGATTCCCATCCCTGCAGCTTTTGCTGGCGTGCTGTTCTTCTGGTATGAATCGCGCATGGCCAACGTGTCAGACACAAGGGTGGCGCATGACGCGCACTTGACTGGTGGTCTTGCTGGACTGATGTGGACCTTGCTCTTGGTGCCTCAGGCCTGGGAACGTTGTTGGGGCCAAGTCGCCCATGCTCTTTATTCGTTCACAATTCTGTAGACTTCTTCGTTGGGACGGCGCATGAAGTATCGTTGTCGCGCGAAGCGCTCAAGGGCCTTGGGGTTGGCGAAAATGTCGGCCTGGCGATGCCTCAACCCTTCGTTTTGTTGATTGACCTCAAAAAGCTCTTGCTCAAGGTGATGCAAGGCGCGAGACTCTCGCCAAACGTAGAGCATGCCCAAGTCATGGATAAACGTTGACCACACCACAGCCAACAAGGTGGCCGCCACGTATTTGTTCTGCAAGGTCTGCAGGGTCCACGTCTTCCAATCCATCAGGCGTCTTTATTGGCGTCGTCGTCAGTGGTGGGAGATTCGGCCTTTTTCGTGCCCTTGGACTTGCGCTTCTTGGGTTTGTCCTCGTTCACATCTCCTTTCAAGGCTTCCTCAGCGCCTTCAGGCATCTCGAGCAGCCCACCTTTGATCACAGAAATCGTGAGTTCGGTGCTGTCTTTCTCCAAATCGGCGCGAAGCAAGTCGCCCTCTTGCACTTCGCTGTTGATGATTTCCTCCGCGAAGGGATCTTCGAGGAACTTCTGAATGGCCCGCTTCAAGGGACGCGCGCCGTATTTCTCATCGTAGCCTTTGTCGGCGATGAAGTCCGACGCAGCGTCGGTGATTTCCAAGTCGTAGCCGAGGTCCACCACACGCTTTTTCAAGGCATCAAGTTCAAGGTTGATGATGCTGTGGATGTGCTCCCGCTTCAGGCTCTTGAACAGCACCACGTCGTCAATCCGATTGAGGAACTCAGGCGCGAACGCGCGTTTCAAAGCTGTTTGGATTACGGAGTCGCGGTCTGAGGTGACGTTGGCTTGCTTGGCCGCCGTGCCGAAGCCCACACCTGTGCCGAATTCCGCCAATTGGCGCGCACCAATGTTGGATGTCATGATGATGACCGTGTTCCGGAAATCCACCTTGCGGCCGAGGGAATCGGTCAATTGGCCATCGTCCAACGCCTGCAACAACAAGTTGAACACGTCGGGGTGCGCTTTTTCGATTTCATCAAGCAGCACGATGGAGTAGGGGCGACGACGCACCTTTTCGGTGAGTTGTCCACCTTCTTCATAGCCCACATAGCCCGGAGGCGCTCCAATCAGTCGGGTGACAGCGAACTTCTCCATGTACTCAGACATGTCGACGCGGATGAGGGCCTCCTCGCTGTCAAACATGAAGCGAGACAACACTTTCGCAAGTTGGGTCTTGCCGACTCCTGTGGGGCCGAGGAAAATGAACGAACCTATGGGTTTGTTGGGGTCCTTCAAGCCAGCGCGGTTGCGCTTGATGGCTTTGACCACCTTTTGAATGGCGTCGTCTTGGCCAATCACCTTGCCCTCCAAGTCGGTGTTCATGCGTGCGAGCTTGCCGCTTTCTTTCTCTGCAATGCGTTGAACCGGAATGCCAGTCATCATGGCCACCACATCGCCGACATGGGCTTCGGTGACGGTCACCCGCTGGTTTTTGGATTCCTCTTCCCATGCGCGCTTCGCCTTTTCAAGCTGGTCGTTGAGCACGCGTTCTTTGTCGCGTAACCTTGCCGCTTCTTCGTAGCGCTGGGAGCGAACGACCTGACTTTTGTCCTTTTTGACCTCCTCGATTTCCTCCTCAATCTTGACGATTTCCTCAGGCACGTGGATGTTGGTCAAATGCACCCGGCTTCCCACCTCGTCCAAGGCGTCAATGGCCTTGTCTGGGAGGTGTCGGTCCGTGATGTACCTGCTCGTGAGTGCCACACATGCGTTGATGGCCTCGTCGGTGTATTTGACGCTGTGGTGTTCCTCGTACTTGTCCTTGATGTTGTGAAGGATTTGGGTGGTCTCCTCAATCGTGGTGGGTTCGACCATGACCTTCTGGAAGCGTCGTTCCAACGCGCCGTCTTTCTCGATGTGTTGGCGGTACTCGTCCAAGGTGGTGGCGCCAATGCACTGAATCTCCCCCCTTGCCAAGGCAGGCTTGAACATGTTGGACGCGTCCAGCGACCCGCTTGCGCCTCCGGCGCCCACAATGGTGTGGATTTCGTCGATGAACAGGATGACATCCGGGGACTTCTCGAGCTCATTCATCACCGCTTTCATGCGCTCCTCGAATTGTCCACGGTACTTCGTTCCAGCCACAAGAGAGGCCACATCGAGCGTGACAATCCGCTTGCCGAACAGCACGCGGCTCACCTTCTTTTCGACAATGCGCAACGCCAAGCCTTCAGCAATGGCCGATTTCCCGACGCCGGGTTCTCCCATCAAGATGGGGTTGTTCTTCTTGCGGCGGCTCAAAATTTGGCTGACGCGTTCGATCTCTTTAGCCCGACCAACAATAGGATCGAGGCGGCCTTCCTCCGCCATGCGCGTGAGGTCACGGCCAAAGTTGTCCAGGACTGGGGTCTTGGATTTGGGGTCACCCTTGCGCCCAGATGGGCCATCGCTGCTTCCCCCTGAACCGTAATTGCCCGGTCCGTCGTCTGCGGGTTCGCCGCCGTCGGCCATGGGATGGTCTGCCCTTGGGGTGGAGGGAGCGCCTCCTTCAGAAAGCAAGCTTTCAAATTCTTCTTTTGCCACGTCGTAGTCGATGTTGAATGCGTGAATGCTCTTGGTTGCCACGTTGTCCTCGTCTTTCAGAATGCTGAGGAGGAGATGCTCCGTCCCAATGATGGGGCTTTTGAAAATTTTGGCCTCCAAATAAGTGATTTTCAAAATCTTTTCGGCCTGTTTAACAAGAGGGATGTTGCCCGCGCCACCGGCTTTGGCGCCACTGGGTCGGACGGAACCTTCCACAAGTTTGCGAAGCTTTTGCATATCGCAATTCAACCCCTCGAGGATGCGCACTGCGGTGCCTTCTCCTTCTTTGATGATGCCCAGCAACAGATGTTCGACCCCGATGTAATTGTGGCCCAAACGAAGGGCCTCTTCACGACTCAGCGAAATCACCTCTCGCACCCGTGCTGAAAATTTTGCGTCCATCAATGTTCAATGAAAGTTCAACCTCAAAACTAGGATTCACCCTCAGAGGTCGCTTTGATTTCCCCTCAGGTTATTCACATCGCTGTTGGGGCATTTGTGAGTAATTGAAGTCGCCTGATTCCTGCGCAGGGCGTGGGGGAAAGGTATTTTTGAAGTTGGCTGACCAGGTATTTGGTCAGGTTGAAAAACAAGGGTGCCACGCGGAACGCGGAGGCACGAATTGGAACCCATGGCTGAAGGAGAAAAAATCATTCAAATCAACATCTCTGACGAGATGAAATCTGCCTACATCGACTACTCGATGTCGGTGATTGTGAGTCGGGCGCTTCCCGATGTGCGCGATGGACTTAAGCCCGTGCACAGAAGGGTGCTTTACGGCATGCTCGACCTGGGGGTGTTGTCCAACCGGCCATACAAAAAGTCCGCGAGGATTGTGGGAGAGGTGCTCGGAAAGTACCACCCGCACGGAGACAGCTCGGTCTACGACACCATGGTCCGAATGGCCCAGCATTGGTCCTTGCGCTATCCCATGGTGGACGGGCAGGGAAACTTTGGGTCCATCGACGGAGACAACCCGGCAGCCATGCGTTACACCGAAGCACGTCTGCGCAAAGTGGCCGAGGAGATGTTGGCCGACTTGGACAAGGAGACCGTCGACTTCCGTCCCAACTTCGACGAGAGCCTGAAGGAGCCCACGGTGTTGCCTTCCAAGATTCCGAATCTGCTCGTCAATGGCGCCGCAGGCATTGCCGTGGGGATGGCCACGAACATGCCTCCCCACAACCTCAGCGAAGTGGTGGACGGCATGGTGCACTTGGTGGACAACCCCGATTGTACCGTGGAGGACCTCATGGAGCATGTCAAGGCGCCTGACTTCCCGACAGGGGGGGTGATCCACGGCATTGAAGGGGTGCATGACGCATTCCAAACTGGCCGAGGCCGTGTGGTGATGCGCGGGCGGGCGCGCTTTGAAGAGACCAAGACGGGTCGCGAGATGATCATTGTGGAGGAGATTCCTTACCAGGTGAACAAAGCCGACATGGTCCGGAAGACCGCGGATTTGGTCAACGACAAGAAAATTGAGGGCATCTCCGAGATCCGGGACGAGTCGGACCGGAACGGCATGCGCATCGTCTACGAACTGAAGCGCGACGCCATCCCCAACGTGGTGCTCAACAAGTTGTACAAGTACACGCAACTTCAAACGTCGTTCTCGGTCAACAACATTGCTTTGGTCAAAGGCCGTCCGGAATTGCTCAACTTGAAGCAAATGATGGCGCACTACGTCGAGCACAGGCACGAAGTGGTGGTCCGTCGCACGCAGTTTGACCTTCGCAAGGCGGAGGAGCGGGCCCACATTCTGCAAGGGCTCATCATCGCGCTTGACAACATTGACGCGGTCATCGCCTTGATTCGGGCAAGCAAAACGCCCGAGGAAGCGAGAAACGGGCTGATGGAGAAGTTTGAGCTCAGCGAAGTTCAAGCCCGTGCGATTCTGGACATGCGACTGCAGAAGTTGACTGGGCTGGAGCGCGACAAGCTCCGTGCGGAGTACGACGAGTTGATGGCGGTCATCGCGGATTTGAAGGACATCTTGGACCGCGTGGAGCGTCGCATGGAGATCATCAAAACCGAGTTGTTGGACGTGAAAGAGCGCTTCGGAGACGAGCGCCGTTCCACCATTGAATACAGCAGCGCCGACCTCAGCATCGAGGACATGATTCCCGACGAGCAGGTGGTGGTGACCATCAGCCATGCAGGTTACATCAAGCGCACGCGCCTTGTGGAGTACCGAGCCCAGGGCAGGGGGGGAGTGGGATCGAAGGGCAGCACCACCCGTGAGGAAGATTTCTTGGAGAGCATCTTCACGGCGACCAACCACAATTGGTTGCTCATCTTCACGGCAAAAGGCCGCTGTTTCTGGATGCGCATCTTCGAGGTGCCCGAGGGCAGCAAGCAGTCGAAGGGGCGCGCCATCGTCAACCTCATCAATTTGGAGCAAGACGACAAGGTGCTGGCGTACATCCCTGTTCAAGACTTGAAGGATGCGGACTACGTCAACGAGAACTACGTCATCTTAGGCACCAAAAAAGGCCTCATCAAGAAAACATCGTTGGAGGCATACAGCCGCCCACGGACGAACGGCATCAACGCCGTCACCATCCGTGAAGGGGACGAGCTGCTGTCGGCGCGCTTGACCAACGGCGACAGCGAAATCTTGTTGGGCTTGCGCTCAGGCAAGGCCATCCGATTTCACGAATCGAAAGCACGTGCCGTGGGACGGACCGCCATGGGGGTGCGTGGCGTGACGTTGGCGCACGATGAAGACGAAGTGATCGGCATGGTATGCATCCAAGATGCGTCCAGCGACATCCTTGTCGTGTCGGAGAACGGCTACGGAAAGCGCTCCGCGGTGGACGACTACCGTGTCACCAACCGAGGCGGCAAAGGGGTGAAGACCTTGCAAATCACCGAGAAGACGGGAGAGCTCATCTCCATCTTGAATGTGACGGACGAGAACGACTTGATGATCATCAACAAGTCGGGCATCGCCATCCGTTTGGCCGTGGACGAATTGCGTTTGATGGGCAGGGCCACCCAAGGGGTACGTCTGATCAGCCTTCGTGGCAAAGATTCCATCGCGGCGGTGTGCAAGGTCCCCAAGTCAGAGGACGAACAAACCGAAGGAGACGCGCCAGAAGGCACGTCTGGCGACACCCCGAGTGCGGAAGCTTGAGCTTGGCACGGCCTTTGACCACCGATGACCCGTCGACGTACTTTTGTGACGAATTGAAACCCAAAAACATGCGGAACTTCGCAACTCTGATGGCCTTGGCGGCCATCTCATTCCAAGGTTTGGCCCAGAAAGAAGTGGTCTCTGCCTACAACGCCAACAAAGAAGGCGACTATGCCACGGCAGCCAGCTACATCGAGCAGGCGATCGAGAACCCCAAGGCCAACGTCAAGAACAAGACCTGGCGCTACCGTGGGGAGATCTACTTGAACATCAGCAAAGACAGCACCTTGTTTGCGGCGTTCCCAGATGCCTTGAACATCGCCAAAGACAGCTACATGAAGGCAAAAGAGTTGGACACCAAAGGGTCATACGCCCAGGAGTGCCAGATCGGGCTGGGCCAAGTGCAAATGGCGGCGAGCAACGCCGGCATCACGCAATACAACTCGGGTGACTTTGGACGTGCAGGAGGGTTCTTCGACCTGAGCGCAGAAATCGCCTCGGCCTTTGAAGCCACCGACACCATGGCCTTGTACAATTCCGCCCTGTGTTACGAGAAGGCGGGCAATGTGGAATTGGCTGTGGCACGTTACCAGGCGTGCGCTGACATCCAGTACCAGGTGCCCAACGTGTTCTTGTTCATCAGCAACTTGTACCGAAATTCAAGCCAAGAAGACCTGGCCCTTCAAACGCTTGCCGATGCAAGGAAGGCCTATCCACGTGAGCAATCCCTGATCATTGAGGAATTGAACATTTACCTGACGAACGAAGAGTTCGACAAGGCCAAGGAGAATCTGGCGCTCGCGGCAGAGCAAGATCCTACAAATGAGATTTTGTGGTTCAGCCTTGGGTCTGTCTTGGACAACTTGGGCAACGCGTCGGAAGCCATTGACGCGTACCTCAGGGCGTTGGAAGTGAAGGCCGACTACTTCGACGCCAACTACAACCTGGGCGCTTTGTACTTCAACCAGGCTGTTCAAGGCATCAACGAAGCCAACGACATGTGGAAGCCCCGCATGACCAAGACGGAGTCTGACACCCAGAAAAAAATGGAAGATGACGCAAAGGCACTTTTTGCAACAGCGAAGCCTTACTTGGAAGCTGCCCACGTCGTGGACCCCGACGACTTGGAAACCATGCGTTCGTTGCGTGATGTATATGCCCGCACAGGGGACGACGACAAATTGCTTGACATGAGCGCGAAGCTGAAGGCACTGGGTCAGTGATCTGGGCTTACCGTCTCTACATTACATAATGCTAATTATCATTCAGGAGGGGCTTTGGCGAAAATGCCAGGCCCCAGCTTGAATTTGAAAATGGATGTGCTACTTTTGCCGTCCGGGAGGTTTGGCAGAGTTGGTCGATTGCACCGGTCTTGAAAACCGGCGTGCCGAAAGGTACCGGGGGTTCGAATCCCTCAGCCTCCGCCGAGAAAGTGTCCACGGTGTGGGCACTTTTTTTTGACTTGAATTGGGTTTACGTCAGGGCGTGCAATCACCTGTGCAACACCTTGTAAATTTGGATCAGTGAACAAACCAGATTCAACCTCCCGATTTGTTCGTGGTGCGCTTCTGCAAGGAATTTGCTTCGCCATGAGCCTTAAGCTTGGCACAGCTGCACTGGCACAACAAGATTGGCGCACAGACGCGCTGGTACAACGTTTGCCCAATGGCCAAGCGTATCTGGAAGTTCAAACCGCTTGGGAATCTGACATGACGGCCTCTGGTGATTCGGTGACGTTGACCGTTGTTGTGTCTCGGCAGGACGAGGTGTTGGGATTCCGCAAATCGAGTCTGGAGGTTCGTCCCGATGTGCCGGAATCTTCAGCGCTCTCTCATTTTCATGTGGACCGGATTCCCGTGTTTGATGGTCCGTGTTCTGTGGATTGGTCTGTGGTGCGCGACCATGTCACGCTCCTCTCGTCGAATTTAACATATCGTATTTCGCCTGGTGGGATGCCTGAGATTGCAGACCCCATGGTTGTCGCGACGCATGCCAAAGCAACTGGATTATCTGATCCGAATATGGTGCACAGCGGCATGGATTTGATCCCATCTGTGGGGAAGCACATCTCCCAAGACCAGGCCGCAGCCAAGATTTACGTGGAACTGCACAAGATAGACGACGTCGTTGGGCAAGATTCTTTGTTCTTGCTGGCATACGGCTGGGCCGACGCCCAGGGCAACTGGGACGCCGCATTCACGAAGTACAAACGCTTGAAGGCGCAAGCCGTGGTTCCTGTCTTTGAATCACTCCCGACGTCCAACACGGTTCCAGATGTGCAGCGGCCCGTTCTCAAATTGGAAGCCCGAACGAAACAGGGCGACGTCATCGTGTCGCGTGATGTGATGCTCGCGCCAAGGCGTGACCCAAGCAAACCGAATGCGGTCGAGGCTGGTCCTGCTCCCCTCCTCCCTTCGCTGGATGCGTTTGAAAAATTGGACGACCTGGTGAGGCACATGCACGACCATTTGGCCCTGGCGACCACCAACGAGCAAAGCACGATTTTGAATGTGTTGGTCCCTGATGGTGACATGACTCGGATGAAGTCTTACGTGTCGGGGTTTTGGCTTGAACGGAGCCGCTCGTTGGCCGAGGCGTCCACGCGTCACAGACAATTCATGGACCGTGTGGCCTACGTTGACGAGATGTACGGCGACTGCAAGCAAGGGCAAGGAAGCATGACCGAAATGGGCAACATTTACCTTCGGTTTGGCAAGCCCAATACGGTGGTGAAGCGCCACCACGAGACGGAATATTATCCTTACGAGATTTGGCACTACCACAAAGCAGGGCGGTTCAACAACAAGCGTTTTCTGTTTTTTGCGCCTCATGTGGTGTCTGAGTGTTTCGAGCTCCTTCACAGCGACATGCTGGGCGAACGCCAGAATGAAGACTGGTTGTCGCAGCTCAAATCCCGTGAGAACCGCCTTCGGGTGTCTGAGTCGATGGAGAACCGTTTGAACCCCCGCGACGCCTTTTCACGGGAGGAGCCTGAAGACTTGTTCTACAACCCCAGATGAGCATCTTGTCCCACCAGGATCGCAGCATCGCAGTGGTCATCCTCAATTGGAATGGCCGTGACCACTTGGAGACGTACTTGCCCTCCGTGTTGGCGCATTCGCTTGAGGATGCTGAGGTGTGGGTGGCAGACAACGGCAGCACCGACGACAGCCTGGCTTGGCTTGAGTCGAACCACCCCGAGGTGCGGACGATCGCGTTGGGTCGCAATTGGGGGTTTGCGGAGGGGTACAACAAGGCGCTGTCCCAAGTGGATGCCGACGTTTGTGTGCTCTTGAATTCGGACGTTCGCATTGTGTCTCGTTGGATTGATCCTGTTTTAAACGTTATGGACGAACGTGGTTGGTCGGTCGCCAGCCCCCTCGTGGTTCAGGACACCAACCCCTCTTTGTGCGAGCATGCTGGTGCAGCAGGAGGCTGGATGGACAAAGACGGTTTTCCGTTTTGCTTGGGACGCCTTTTCAATGAGGTGGAGCCCGTGGACGCGTGGCACAAACAAAACCGGGAAGTTTTCTGGGCGTCGGGTGCAGCCTTGTTTGTGCGCAAGTCGGCGTGGGTCGAGGCGGGCGGTTTGGATGGTGCTTTGTTCGCGCACATGGAGGAAATTGATTTGTGCTGGCGGCTTCAAAACTTGGGACACCGCATCGGGTGTGTGGGCCAGGTGTCGGTGCAGCATCTGGGCGGAGGAACCTTGCAGAATTCAAGCCCCTTCAAGTCCTACCTGAACTTCCGAAACAACCTCATTGTGATGGTCAAGAACAGGCGCGGCGCGTGGCCGTTGTTTGCCTTTCGTCGAATGACCTTGGATGGAATTGCCGCCTGCCGAATGCTGTCTCAAGGGCAGTGGAAGCAATTCCTGGCGGTTGGGAAGGCCCATGGTGCGTTCTACCTCGCGTTGCCCAGGGTGCTGCGGCAGCGCGCTATGTTGCGAAGGCTAGCGAGCCCCGAGGCTGAATTGGTCGGGTGGTGGGACCAAAGCGTGATTTGGGCCCACTTCGTCCAAGGCGTAAAACGCGCACGCGACTTAAAGTTGCCCCTTTCGGATCGCTTCTGAATTACGTCCCGACGTCGGTCCAGTGGGCCGAAATCAGGGCCCTCGATCGACATAGATTGGTCCGTGAGTTGGACCGTTGTACTCGGCTTGGGAATGTGGAGCGCAGCTTGCTTCCAAGATTCACCTGTTCCGTTGCCTGTCCTGACATGGGGCGTCCTGGCAATGTTGCATGTGTTGGTCCCTTTGGCCGAGTGGCGTCGGCTTGCGCCGTTCGTTCTGTTGGGTTGGGGTTTTGGCAATTGGAATTTGACAACGTCGGAGTCGGACATGACCCTCGAAGCCACCACGTCTCCCACCCTGATGTGCCTCGATTGCAGTCCCACCTTCACGGCTTCCCTAGGCAGGTCAACGCAACATGGGGTGTTTCTCTGTCAGAATGATCTTGGCCAAAGGGGGACGTTGTGGTTGAGCATGCCGGACACCGCACTTCGCATGGACGGCCCCAAGTGGATTCGGGTGACGTCGCCACAGGCGTTTGACTTGTCTGATGCCTTTGATTTTTCGGCGCATTTGGCTTCTTTGGGAGTGGTTTGTACCGGTCAGTTGCTCGGGGTGTCCAACTTGGAGTCAAGGCGTTCATACCCTCCATCTCTGGCTGACCGCTGGAGGTCTTGGGTCAAGAGAGAGCTCAGCACAGATAAATCAGGTCTTGCGTTGGGCATGTTCGCAGGTGACAAAAAATCCGTGCCCCATGATGTCCAGCATGCCCTGCAGCAGCTGGGGCTGTCTCACCTGCTGGCTGTCAGTGGGTACCACGTCTCCTTGGTGTCGTTGGTGTTTTTCTTCTTGTTGCAAAGACAACAACGTTTGTTGCGCGTGGGGAGTGTGCTTGGCGTGGTGGCGATTTGGGCCTTTGTGGCGGCCACCGGTTGGTCCCTCTCTGCCATCA
>CAJWII010000001.1 GCA_913041065.1 uncultured Flavobacteriales bacterium | reverse complement strand
GGTTGTACGGCTCCAGGGTCTCCGCCCAACCGCGCACCATGGCGACGCCATCGTCGGGTGCGTCCATCCGCACGCCGCGTGGCACAAAGCCTCCAGCGTCCGACTCCATGGCGGCGACATGCCGGAAGCCTGAGGCGTGTTCTTCGGCCGCCACGGCCGCGTAACGCTTGCCGCCTCGGTTCCCGTTCTCCTCGTTGATGAACAGCACGAACCGCAATGTCCTACGCGGGGTGTATCCAATGGCCTTCAAGGCGCGCAGAGCTTCCAGCGTGTGCACCACGCCGGATCCGTCGTCGTGTGCGCCTTCTCCGATGTCCCACGAGTCGAGGTGGCCGCCCAAGGTGATGATTTCATCGGGAAACTCCGATCCTCGCCATTCCCCAACCACGTTGCCTTGTTCCACCGTGCCCAGGTCTTCGCTGTTCAAGCGCATCTTGACTTGAACGGCGCCAGGAGCCTTGCGGTGGAGCCTTGCCAAGGAGGTTGCGTCGACCGTGGAGATGGCGGCAGCGGGCAGCTTGTCCACCCCTTCTTGGTAGCGCAGCGAGCCCGTATGGGGCAGGGTGTCCAAGGCATGGGTCAAGGAACGCACCAGCACCCCAATGGCGCCGGCTTCGCCGGCGGCGCTGGCGCCCCCACCACGTTGGTCGAATGCGCCTCCGTAAGCTGCACCCGTGTTGATGAGCAAGGGGTCCATGGGGCGGTTGAACAACACAATGTTTCCTCGGGCGTCCAAGGTGTCCAGGGCGTCTAAGTGACGGACCACCAGCAACGGCCCCTCAATCCATCCGTCGTGGGGCGTGGGAACAGACCCCCCGAGCGCAGTGATGTGGAGGTCCATGGCGGTGCCGTCTGCCGTGAGGGCTTGCGCCTCTGCCACGTCGCCGCGGGTCCATGCAGGCACCTCCACCGGCATGATGTAACTGGTGTCCACCCCGTAGCTGTTCATCCGTTGTTGCCCCCACACCATGGCGCGGTCGGCGCTCGGCGAACCGCTGAGCCGGTGCCCGATGTCTTTGCACAACACCCGCAAATTCTCGTGTGCTTCCCCGTGGGAGAGCACTTCGTTGAAGACTTGCCGAATGAGCAGGCTGTCGGAGGATGGGGAAGAGGTTTGGGCGGAGGCCTGGAATCCCGCTTCGATGGAGATCATCCCCAAGGTGAGGAATGCGATTTTCACAAGATGCATGATGCAAGGTAGAGGCCGCCTGCCGAACTTCGGGACATGAACATGTGGGACGAAAGATACAAGGCGCACGACACGGTTTATGGGCTCAAGCCCAACGTGTTTTGGGCCTCGATGATGGCGTTGCGGCCTGCCGGCAGTGTATGCCTTCCTTGCGACGGGGAAGGACGAAATGGGGTCTGGGCGGCGGAGCAGGGGTGGGACGTGCACGCCTTCGACCTGAGTGAGACGGGGGTGTCCAAAACCCAACAACTGGCCCGAGCTCGAGGCGTGGGGCTGTCCGTTCAGGTGGCAGATGCCATGACGGTGGAGCTCGACCGCATGTTTGACGTGGTGGGACTGGTGTTCGCACACATGCCCCCCGAGTTGCGCGCGACGTTCCATCGGCGCGCTTGGTCCTGGGTGAAGCCCGGCGGACATCTCGTGGTGGAAGGCTTCCACCGCGACCAATTGGGCCGGAATTCAGGCGGCCCAAAAATGCTGGAAATGTTGTTTCACGAACGCACGTTTGTCGAGGACTTGGTGGAGATCGAGGACGACGCGCGCCTGGTCTGGAATGCGCGTTGCGAGCAGATGCTCGACGAGGGTCCGTTCCATCAAGGACCCGCAGTGACGTGCCAAGTTGTACTTCAAAGACGCGCGTGATGGGCAGCTTTCAGCCAGGACACCGGGTCAAGTTTCTGAACGATGTGGGGTCGGCCACCGTGGTTCGCGTGGAGGGTGAGCAGGTGGTCGTCGAGGACGAAGACGGTTTCGAGCGCACCGTGGGTGTGCGGGAGTTGATGGCCGCACCCGACCCGGACCAGGAGGCGAAGAGCTACGGCGACAACGTCCCAGATTTGGCCAAGTTGTTGGTGCAAGAGGTGGGGGAGAAGCGCATGCGCAGCTTGCAGAAGGAATTTGAGGTGAAGTACCACAACTCAAAAGCCACAAACATGGTGCGGCGCGACGCCCACATGGAAGTGGACCTCCACATTCATGAATTGGTGGAGGACCAAAGCGGGCTGCCCGATCGGGCCAAGCTGGCCCTTCAAATGGAGCACTTCGACCGCATGATGGACATTGCGAAACGAGAGAAGCTCCGGCGCATTGTGTTCATCCACGGCGTGGGTCAAGGCGTCTTGCGTCACGAAATCTACACGAGTCTGGAGCAACACCATCCGGACTGTTCGCACCGCCCGGCGGATCCGCGGCGTTACGGGTCTGGGGCGACGGAAGTTTGGCTTGGTCAAGAGGCATGGCGCAAGCCGCAGTGAGGATTTGCGAGCTCAGCGGTTGCGGCGGCGACGACTCAAGCTGGGGTCCCGGTACTCCCGGTTTTGGCCGTCTTCAGGGTTGGCCACCGCGATGTTTTTTTGGAAGTGCCAGCGGCCATTTTTCCAGGTCAGAGCGTTGTAGCTGAGTGTGGGGCCGTAAAACGCAGGTTGACCTTGAAAGGCTGGGTCCTGAGGCGCCAAATCGTCCATGATGATGCGCAACGGCTCCCGCTCAATCCGGAGCACGGCCTGAACCGCGTCGGCGTAGGCCATCATGTGGCGCTTTCTCAACCCTTCCGCCAACTCAAAGCGTGGCGACCCAAATCGTACCCGTCCGTTTCGGAGGTCGACGGTCTCCACCCATTTGCGGTTGGTCAACCCGTCGGCACCGTCCCACGCGAGCAGCGTGTACACCGGCGAGTTCTTGTCCAAGGTCATCACCCCGTCGTAGTACAAGCCGCCCTGCCAACGGTCGTGGCGGTGCATGCGGTTGTTGTCCAAGAGGTCGACTTCGAGATCGTGGGACAAAGCCGTCCAGGTGTACCCAAGCTCCGATTCAGGGGCGGCCTGGGCGACCCACCCACCATATCGTTGGGTGCGGTCGTCCAATTCCACGTTCCAGGTGTAGACCACCAAGCGGTCGGGGCCCTCGCCGAGGTCGACCACGGCTTCGTTCCACAACGTCCAATCCACGTCCATGAGCTGCCCGGCTTCGGCCGCTTCAACCCACAACATTTGGAGCTGGCTGTGCAAGGCCAAGCGGTCGTCTTGGTGTTGGGCTTGACGGAGGGAGGCGTGGGCCGCCTGCACCCGGGCCAATTCCATGGTTTGGGATTGGGAGAGCAAGGGAAGGGTCAGCACACAGGCGGTGGCCAACAGGGCACGTAAGGTCATGCTGCAAGAACGCAACATCTCGTGTTTTCTTACAAGTGCATGAAGGCCTTCTTGGCCAACAAGAGATCTTCGCTTTCTTCGTGGTCGGGGTCGTCGACGCAGCAGTCGACAGGGCAAACAGCAGCGCATTGCGGCTCGTCGTGGAAGCCCACGCATTCGGTGCACTTCTCGGTGACGATGTAGTAGAGGTCTGGGTTGCCCGACTCATGTTCTTCGTCGGCGTTTACCGCACCCGCCGACGGGTGATCTCCTGATCCAGAAAAACCCGTGCCCTCGCTGTATTTCCAAGTGGCGCCTCCTTCGTAGATGGCGTTGTTGGGACATTCGGGCTCACATGCACCGCAGTTGATGCATTCGTCTGTAATCATGATGGCCATGGCAAGTACCTTTGGGTGTCAAATGTACGATGTCAACAAACTCTTCTCAGGTCTTGTTCAACTCGGCGAATGGCTTCGTGAGGAGGCTGCCAGCGACGACCAAACCCTGCGTTCGGCAGAGGCCCAAAACGGGTGGTTCACCTCCGAGAGCGTCGCCCAAGCCTGTCAGGCCCACGGCGAGGCCCTGCGTGCCGAAGAACTCACGCGTTGGCGTGACATGTACGTTTGGTCCGACGGCCCGACGGGGTTGTCCGTGGGTTTGATCATGGCAGGCAACTTGCCCATGGTGGGGTGGCACGACCTCATGTGTGCGGTGTTGGCGGGCCACGAAGTGCACGTCAAGTTGTCGAAGCACGACGCGGTGCTGCCGCGCTGGGCCTTCCAGCAATGGTGCGCGTTTTGTCCAGAGTTGGAGGCGCGGGTCACTTTCCACGACGGGATGATGAAGGGCATGGATGCGGTCGTCGCCACTGGAGGCCCAAATGCAGGCCGATACTTCAAGTCTTACTTCGGCCACTTGCCCCACCTCTTCCGAGGCCAACGCACCTCCGTTGCTGTGCTCGATGGTGAGGAGGGTGAGGCGGAGTTGAAGGCGCTGGGCCAAGATGTGTTTGCCCATTTTGGGATGGGCTGCCGCAGCGTGACCAAACTTTGGATCCCTTCCGACTTCAACCTCGACCGCTGTTTCGCGGCGTGGATGGATTGGGGGCATTTGGCCCAGCACGGCAAATACGCCAACAACTACGACTACCACAAAGCAGTTTGGCTGCTGAACCGAGAGGACCTCATCGAGAACGGATTTGTGCTGGTGAAAGAAGAACGGGATGGCCTCGTTTCGCCCATCGGCACATTGTACTTGGAGCGCTACGACGGGCTTCATGAGGTGCGGGCCCAACTCGACTCCCGCTCCGACGAGCTTCAGGTGGTTACGGTTCGGCCAGACGGGGAGGCATGGGAGACGCTGTCGTCAAGCGAATCTTTGCGTGTGGTGCCGTGCGGCGCCAACCAGAACCCCAAGCTCGACGACTACGCAGATGGCGTCGACACCATCCAATTTTTGTTGTCCCTCACAGGGGGAGGGGGGAAGGCGTAATTTTGCCCCATGATTCGACCAATCCAAACCGGCTGGGGCGTCCTGGCGACCGTGGT
This sequence comes from uncultured Flavobacteriales bacterium, assembly GCA_913041065.1. Taxonomy (GTDB): domain Bacteria; phylum Bacteroidota; class Bacteroidia; order Flavobacteriales_D; family Sanyastnellaceae; genus UBA11663. The sequence continues at coordinate 75,306 of CAJWII010000001.1, read as the reverse complement.
GTTGTCCGCCACGCTGTGGAATGCGTGCAGCACGGAGGTGGATTTGACCGCCCCTTACGACAGCATTCCCGTGGTGTACGGGTTGTTGGAATTGGAGTCGGACACGCAGTGGGTGAAAATCAACCGGACGTGGCTAGGGGAGGGCAACCAGCTTGCGGCCGCCCAAATCGCAGACAGCTCTGAATACCCCGCCGGGAGTGTGGCGGCCCGCATCGTTGAACTCATCCCCTCTGGCACAGGCGAGATCGTGGGCAACGAGCTGGCTACAGGCCGGGAGTGGACGCTCCGCGACACGGTCCTTGAGAACAAGAGCACGGAGGGCGTCTTCTTTGGGCCGAGCCAGCGCGTGTACTTCACCCCCACGATGCACGAGGGGCTGCGGGACGACATGCTGTATCGGTTGGAAGCGACGTTGCCCGACGGCAGCAACCTCCAAGCGACCACCTCCATGGTGGAGAGTTCTGTCGGAAGCATCAACCGCCCGCCACCCAACCTGTCTTCTTACAAGATGGGGTTTGCGTCCGTCAACCCGGACGGAACGGCCACGTACCCGGACTTCCCGTTCCAGTGGTCCACCTCGCCGGGGGCCAGCCGCTACGACGGCTCCTTGGCGGTGCATTTTGAAGAGCGCTACTACGCCGACGACGCATTGACGTTCCTGGACAGCACCCGGGAACGCACGTTGTACTTGGCGTTGGGCACCCGCAAAATCAGCAACCCCGCCAACCTCCAAACGATCGACGAGCCGTTCGAGTGCGAGCGTCTGTTCACGGAGTTGGCCTCGCGCCTTGAAGCCAACCCGCGCATCCGCCGCGTGCTTGGACGCTACGACGCGAACAGCCAAATGGAGCGCGCCTTCGACTTTGAGTTGCAAGTGGCCAACCAGGACTTGGCGATTTATCTCGACGTAAATGAGTCGACCAACAGCATCGTCCAGGACCGTCCCTTGTGGACCAACATCCAGGGCGGAATCGGCCTCTGGGCTTCGCGCACAAAGCTCGGGGTCTTCGGCTTGGGTTACACCAAGCAAACCATCCAGCATCTCCAAGTGGGCGACGTCACAGCGGCGTTGAACTTTTGTTCTCCAAGCCCACTGAGCGAGTACACCTGCGACTGACGCAATGCCCAACGCGGTGTGGACATGTTGGTGTCAGCCGGGTTGAAATGGGGGCATGAGAGGTGCATCTTGCTTTCGTGGAGCATGCACTGACATTCAGCAGCGAACGAGCCAAGTACGCCTGGGCCGGAGGGATGTGCACGGTGGACCATGCGCCGCGCCACATCCTGGATGAATCCACCGCCCGCAGAATCGAGGAAGAACGTCAAAGGGAATGCCCCGCCCATGAAGGAACCGTGCTTCACCTCGTGCCCAAGGACATTGACATGTTCGACCAAGAGGTCTTGTCGTTTTGGATGACGCCAGAAGCCAGCACCAACGTGGTGGCCCGCGCTGTGGTGGTGCCTTCAGGGTTGACGGCGTTGCGGCACCACATTCGGTGGGTCTTTTTTTCCAGCGACATCCCGTTTCGGGTGTTTCGCAATCCGCAGGTGGCCAAAGGCTGGCTCATCGATTGCTGGCTCCAGCACCAAGAGGATCTTGGGCTGGTGGACACTTATGAAGGCGTGGAGCCTTCCTCCTTGGGCTGATTGCCGTCCGACTTGGGTTTCTGCCACGGCCAAATCCAGCTGAACGACCTGTGCCAGCGAATGCCCACACCTTGGGTCGATTGGCTCCCGATTTGGCCTTGAGTTGTCCTGTTTTCAGAGAACCCCACCAACTGCAGGCCCTTGTCCGGGTTGAGTTCGTACATGACGCGCACCTCCTGAAGGTTGGCACCCCCCAGGCTTTCCAGGGTCGGGTTGGATCCCATTTCACCTTCGACGTGCAACCGGTTGTCCAAAAAGGCCGCCTTCATGGCCAGCTGCAAGGCGTCCTGCTGGCTTTCTTCTTCCGTCAACAGCGCGCCCGCTGCGTCGTACGACAACCCAATCTCCACGTCGTCGTTCAAGTTGCTCAGCCACCGAGACACCTGGGACGTCAACATGTCAACGCTGTTGGATTGAAGCCCTTCGGTGCCCAAGCTCAAGCTGTTGAATTGGTTGGGCAAGAACTCCTGAAGACTCAGAAGCGCAATGGCTTGGGCGGTGCGCTCGGCGTCGTCGACCAACACGCTGGCCATGGCGGATTGCACGACGTTTTCTGCATCCGGAGCGCCGAGCGCGAAGTCGATGTCGGGCTGGAGCATGTCCCCGTCCAGAAGCAACGACACCTGGACGTGTTCCATGCGACGTCCTTGCCCGTTGATTTCGCCGACGAGCGGGGTGACATTGGCCCGGAGGGTGTGCAGGGCTTCAACGTCGATTTGTCCCGCGTAGGGGTCACCGTCCCAAGTGAGCCTTCCGCCTGGCTGAAGCGCGAAGTCCTTGGACAAAAAGGGCCCCAACACGAATTCGCAATCGCCTTCCACAATCTCCAAGCCGCCCGCCAGGGTCAAACGTTCCCAGTCTTCCAACACCAAGGACAAGCCGCCCTGCGTCCGACCGCCCATTTTCACGCTGTTGTCCCGGTCTGTGACCAACGTCGCTTTCGCCGCCGGATCGATGTCCAGGTCCAACGACAACGTGACGCCTTGAGCGGGGCCTTGGGATTCCGTCGCCGGGATGGAATCCGCCGCGGCGGGGTCGACGAACGTCACTAGGTCTTCCCAACGCGCCTCACCCTCCGAAACCAGAGAGATTTGGCAATCGGAGTCCCCAAGAATGCGGGCGTCGCCCGAAACCGTGAATTGGTCGTTCCAAAAAAACATGGACGCCTCGCCGTCCGCGTCCAACACCCCCGAGAATGGCAGGTCGACGTCCTTGGGCAAATCCAGGATGCGCATCGGCCCAGACATGTCGAAGGCATGGACGTCGACGTTGAGGTCGCGAAACGCCTCATGATACAACGCGGCGGTCCATGTGGCGTCATTTCCCAGGGCATCACGCACTCGGGCCTGGTCCACCAGCCACGCGTCCGGCAGGATGCGCAAAGGGCCGTCCACCTCAAACGAGGTGCCCATGTTGGGCACCGTCAGCCGCACGGAGTCCAAAGCCAGGGCGCCTTGCAGTGAAGGCCTGGAGATCGAGCCTCCCACGCCCATTTGGCCAGACACACGTCCATCGAACGACAACCATGTCTCTGGCACCCACGCTTGTCCCCACGTTGCAGGGGCACCGTTCAAAGAAAGGCGGGCACGAAGCTGCTCAGGATGGAGGAGCGAGGTGTTGCCACGGGCATCGAGCAGCGCCGCATGGGTGCTGTCTGAGCCCCGAAGGGACCACGTGACGGTCTGGTCGGCCCATGTGGCCGCCACCTCCGCTTTGGCAAGGTCGACGCTGTTCCAACGTGCCCGATCGAGGTTCAAGTCCAGCGCAAGTGTTCCTTCCGACCATTGCGCCTGGCATGACAGGGCCTCGGCCTGAAGTCCGAGCGACGCTTCAAGCAACTGCAGGGCGTCCGTCCCTGCTGAGCTCTGGAAGGCCGCATGGTCTGATCCAGGAACCACAGCGACCTCTCCCAGCTCCCCCACCAAGTTCACCTGGGACGGCCACAAGCGCTGCGAAGAGGCGGTCCATGCCACGGGGCCGGTCAGGGAGAGGGCGGGAGAATTTGGATTCAGGTCAGGCCATGTCCATGCGGCTTCATTCAGCTGCATGTCCCACTCTTGGCCTTCATGTGAGGCTTTCAGCGACGTGTTCCACGTGCCTATTGCAACGTGCGCGCCTTCCACATTCAGGACCCAGTCAGCCCCGGCTTTCAGTACGGCCTGAAGGGAATTAGAAGGGCTCTGACCGTGCACATCCACGCGCCAATCTTCCGGACGCCCCAGCGCTTCCAACATCCAGCCCCCCTTGGACTCGCCATTCCAACGCACCGAATCACTTTGAATTGCCGCGTGCATGTGTTGCGGGTTGGATTTCACGTCCCAGGTGACGCGCGCAGAGGCTTCTTCGCCAAGCCAAGCCCAACAAGGGCTTTCTGGTGTGAGCCTCCCTGATCCCTGCAAGGTGGGCCAGGTGGTTTGACTCCGTGTGGCAACGCTTTGCCACCAAGACCTCCAGTCCACTTGGGCGACGTCGGTGGTCAAAGCGGCCTGTGTGTGGGACGCGCGGATGTCCAACGTCAATTCACCCTGGTCGGGTGCGAAGCCTGCCCGCGCATCCAGGCGACGCATCCCTTCCCCGAGGTTCGCCTTGAGTTGATACGCCGGCGTGTCGTTTTGGGACCATGTGACCCTGCCACGCACGGGGGCGTCAGTGGGCCATGTGGGGTCCAACTGAAAGGTCGTTTCTCCTTCGCCAGCTTTCCCCCACAATCGCCAAGGGTGCATCGCCCCAGGCTGGGCGAGTTCCCAATCCAAGACGTTGTCCCAGGAGAGTGCCGCCGTCAGTGATTCCTGGGGACCTTGCACGAAGCGCCCCAGCGTGGAAATCGACGCTTGGAGTTCGAGATGCATCGAAGGCCAGAACACGTGTCCTTTGCCTGTGGTCGCCAGCGCGGGGAGGGCATCTGCAAACCATGTGAACGTCGAATCTTGACCCTCGATCTTCAAGGCGCACGCGTCGACACCTGCCACGTCTTTCCATACGGAGGGGAGTTGGTCCGCACGGGCTTGCGCAGACCAAGCTGAGAAATTGCCTCCCGCTTCCAAAGTCAATCCACAAGGTCCTTGTCCTGCAAGCTCCCAGGAATCAGGGGTCATCCTCCACGTCAACGAGGATGGCGGCGAATCAACCCCATTCCAGCAAGGTTCCAGACCACCCAGGCCGGCGAATTGCAACAGCCAAGGAGGGACCTGCTGCCAATTGATTTGGGCTTGGCCGTGGGTTCCGCGAAGGGGCCATCCCAACGAACCGCTGAATTGAATCCCTGGCAACAGCAACGCGTCGCTGGCCACCCGCCAACCTTCCAAGTCGTCCTGGACAGACAATGAAGATGGCCCCAACACCAGAGCCTGAGGAAGGGCTGGCGAGTTCCATTGACATGTGTCCCAACTCAATCGGTCCACCTGACGGTGGTGAGGTTGCAGGGTCATTCCCAAGGCCATCCCGTTGTCCCACGACACCGTGTCTTCAGCGGTGGCGACATGAAGGTGATTCCACCGCAGTTCGTCCACGCCCACATCGAACGAGAGGTCAGCTTGTGGTTCTGCGGGCGCTGGAACATCTGCAAAGTACAAGGCACTGTCCAAGTCGAGTTGATCAACATGCAACCTGCCTGACCTCCATGCGACGCCTGAAGCGTCCAGCTCGCGGACCCGGACGTTCCACCCCATCGAGGTGTCGGTCAGGTGGAGCCCATGGATGCGAAGGGCAAAGGGGAACAGTGAGGTCTCCATGCTGTTCACCGTCATGTGCAAATGCTGAGGGACTGCCCAAGAAACCGTCCACGGGAGCCAAATGTCTCGCCCCGCCACCATGCCGAACAGAACACCTGCAACCCCGACAACCATCCATGCTGCGCGGCGCCGGCGTGGCTTCGTGGGGGTGTGATGTGAGTTGGGCTGTTCCATGGGGAGGCTGGGCATGTCGAAGATAGCTTCTGCAGAAACCGCGCCGTAATTTTGAACCCGTCATGACACATGCGAACGAACCTTTGATTCTGGGCATCGAGTCTTCTTGCGACGACACGTCGGCAGCAGTGATTCGTGGGCCGCAGGTGCTCAGCAATGTCGTGGCCAATCAAGCGCTCCACTCGGAAGTTGGGGGCGTCGTGCCAGAATGGGCATCGAGGGCGCACCTCGAGAAAATCCATCCTGTGGTGCAAGCCGCGTTGGACAAGGCCGTGGTGAAAGCCCATGAATTGGATGCGGTGGCGTACACCTTGGGTCCAGGCCTTCAAGGCTCACTCCACGTGGGAACGTCGTTCGCCAAGGCGTTCGCTTGGGCGCTGGGCGTGCCGTCGATTCCTGTGCACCACATGCGGGCCCACGTGCTGGCTCACGTGTTGGAGCCAGAGCCCTCGCCAGCCTACCCGTTTCTATGCTTGACGGTGAGTGGCGGACACACCCAATTGGTGAAAGTCAACGCCCCAGGGGACATGGAGGTGTTGGGCCAAACCCTTGATGACGCCGCAGGTGAAGCCTTCGACAAGGTGGCCAAATTGATGGGCTTGCCCTATCCCGGCGGCCCCATCGTCGATCGCCTTGCCCAAAAAGGGGACCCCGAGGCCTTTGCCTTTTCGCGCCCCCGTATGGAAGGGTTCAATTGGAGCTTCAGCGGATTGAAAACCCAGGTGCTTCATTTTTTGAAGCGAGAGCAGGCGGCTGACCCCACGTTTGTGGAGCGCCGCAAAGCGGACATCTGCGCCTCAGTCCAGGCCGCCATCCTGGACATGTTGTGTGCCCCTTTGATGGACGCAGTGATCCAGTTGGGCATCCAAGAGGTGGCCATCGCCGGTGGGGTCAGTGCCAATTCAGGCCTGCGGGTCAGGCTCGCCGGGCTTGCGGAAACCCATGGGTGGAACGTGTACGTGCCGCCATTTGCCTATTGCACCGACAACGCCGCCATGGTTGCGGCTGTGGGGTGGCTTGATTTCAGGGATGGGCTTCAAGGAAGTCTTGGCGCTGCGCCGTCGCCGCGCCTGCCGCAGTTGCGCTCTTTGGCAGTGTCAGAGGAAGTGTGATGCGCGCCACCGTCGACCACGGGGAAGCCGCCGCCCCCAAATGTACATCGGCGTTTTCAGCCACCGTTTGGACCTTCTCGCGAACGAGTTGAAGACCTTCTGAAGCTCCGTCGTCTGTGCCAGCGCCGAGGCCCACGCCGTTGTCCAGCAGCGTCAAGACCACCCACCCTTGCGTTCCTTCCATGGGGGTGGCCTCGAGTCGAACTTGAGGCGCCTCCACGCTGCCGTCAAATCCGTGCCACAAGGCGTTTTCCAAAGCCGGTTGAAGCAGCAAGGCAGGAATTTGTGCACATGCTGGGATGGCGGGATGCATGCAGTTCGTGAACGTGACGGCCCGGCCTAGGCGTGTGGATTCGAGGACGACACAGGCCTCCAGGGTTTCCAGCTCGTCCTGGAGGGAATGGACAGGAGACTCTTGGACATTCCAGTGCTTGTGCCAAAGGCCTTTGAACGCCACATACGTGTGAAGCGCCTCTTTCCATCTCCCTTCTGCCGCCAACCAATGCACCGAGGTCAAGGCGTTGAACATGAAGTGCGGGCTGAGGTGAAGGTGGAGCCTCTTGCGTTCCGCATCCTGTCGGCGTGCCTTGACGTGGTGGTGTTGCGCGGCCAGATGCGATTGCATGTGCAAGAGCTGGTGCCGTTCCAACCATTCTGGCACAGAAGCCGAGGAAATGGTGGGGGACGCACGGCTCCGCCGCCGCTCGAGCACCCAACGCATCAGCGCCCAGCCTGCCGCAAAGGAGAAAACCACAACCATGCCGTCCAGCATGCCTTGGAAGGTAGGGGGAAGGACGCAAGTGCGAAACTTTTGAAGCGGCTCAGTTTGTGAACGTCGCCCCAGGATGGACAAATGTCAGTTGTCGTTGAAGGCGTGGCGCAAGGCCGTTTTCAGGTTGCGCGTGTACTCCTCCTCCAACCAATTCTTGTAATTGGTGGTCGCCTTGGCAATGCACTTGGCGTACTGCTTCACTCGGAACTTGATGTCGTCGGCGAGCAAATCCACAAGCTCTGCGGCGTCCCAGTAGTCCTCTGACGCGTGTTGGATCATGGCCATGTGCTGGTCGATGCTGCGCTTGATGGCCTCTTTGGGGCGAAGGGCTTGACGCGTCACTTCCACGTAGGCTTCGGCCATGTCGAAGGTCGTGATGGGGCCGCCCTTGAATTTTACGGCGAGTTCCTCGGGCATTTGGTACACGAACTCCTCTTCGATTTCTTCGTCCGAGTAGAGCCCATCGATGTAGGACTGGGGCGATTTGAAGATGTCGTGCCAGTTGATGTGGGCATCCCACAAGCCAAAACGGCGAGCGTTGTTCCCCAAATCAATTACCGTGAAATTCTTTTTGTTTTTCAGAACCCGAGAACCTCGGCCGATCATTTGGTGATAAAGGGTGAGGGATTTGGTCGCCCGGTTCAGGATGATGGTCTCCACGGTGGGTTCATCAAACCCCGTGGTCAGAATGGACACCGAAGACAAGACCGCGTCCGGGGTCTTGTGGAACCATTCCAGAATGTCCTGACGCTCCTTCTCGCTGTGCGTGTTGTCGAGGTGCATGCACGGATAGCCCTCTTCCTCGAACATCGCTTGCACCTGCTTGGAGGTGTTGATGCCATTGTTGAAGATGAGCGTTTTGGTGCCCTTGGCCTTTTCCTCGTAAGCGTAGAGCAGCTTCTCTTGCATCAGGAAATTGCCGTACAAGCGCTCCGAGGAGCTGACGGTGTAATCTCCATTGATGCCCACTTTCAGCGCGCGCAGATTCACGTCGTAGCTGTACGTCTTTGCCCTCGCCAAGAAGCCGTCTTCAACCAGGTTGCCGATGGATTCGCCCACGATCAACTCGGCGTAGTTGTCGTGCAAAGGCAATTTGATGTTGCTCGACAACGGCGTGGCCGTGACGCCCAGCAACACTTGCTTGCTGAAGTGCTTGAAGAGCTTGCGAAAGCTGTTGTAATGGGCTTCGTCGACCACCACAAGCCCCAAATCTTCGAACCCAATCCGCTCGTCGTTGAGGCGGTTGTTCAACGTTTCCACCATGGCCACAAAGCACCAGTGGTCGCCGCTGTCGTCGAGTTCCTTGACCTTGCTGTTGATGATTTTGTTGGGCACCCCGATTTCGGTCAGCATCGCCGAGGTTTGGCCCAACAATTCGATGCGGTGGGTCAAGATGAGTACGCGCTTGCCCGTCTCCAAGATGTACCTCTTGGCGAGTTCCGAGAAGATGACCGTCTTGCCGCCTCCTGTGGGAAGCTGGTAGAGCAGGTTGTATCCTTCCGGGAATTTTTGGAGGCGCGACAGGATGTTGTTGATCGCCTGGACTTGATACCCATAAAGCTCCTTGCCTTTTTTGTCCCGCATGCGGTTCGCAATCTTGGGGTCAATTGGAAGGGCTTCTTGTGAGGTCATTTTCAAGTGGGAAAGCGCAAAAATACCCCCTAGATTGTCCCATTGAAAGTGCCTGCTCGAAAAGTCCAGGAACTTTTTCCACACCCATGCCTGATTCGTCAAAATCCAGCGTCCGTTCATGGCCGGTCATGCCCGAAGCATGGCAAGCACATTGGCCGACGTGGTGCGTTTCCCCAGAGCGTGCGAAGGGCCTAGAGCGGGAATTGATCCATGCCGTGCAGGAGGCATCCAAAAGGCATCGCCTTTGTCCCGAACTCCCCGAACTCTGGCGCGCCTTGCACTTGACGCCTCCCCACGAGGTTCGTGTGGTGGTCCTCGGTCAAGACCCGTACCACGGCCCACGCCAAGCCCATGGTTTGGCGTTCAGTGTGAAAGATCCTTTGCTGCCATGGCCGCCCTCGCTGAGAAACATGTTCAAAGAACGCAGCGAAGACCTGGGCTTGCCTGCGGACCGTCCTGCAGATCTCTCGGATTGGGCAGGGCAAGGGGTGTTGCTCCTCAACTCCGCGTTGACGACCGAAGCTGGGGCGGCTGGGAAACACCAAAACCTGGGGTGGGAGAGCGCGGTGGTTCATGCGTTGGCCTCGTTGTGCGCCGTTCAGCCGCGCCTTGTATGGGTGCTCTGGGGCAATTCAGCCGAGCGGGTTCACCGAGCGGTGTTGGTCCGGCTCGAAGGCAACAGGGCAGAGGACGTGTGTTTGCGGTCCCCTCACCCGAGTCCGTTGTCGGCGTACCGCGGATTTTTTGGAAGCCGCCCGTTCAGCCAAGTGAACGCCGCGCTTCAGTCCTGGGGAGGTGCGCCCATTCAGTGGTGAGTGTCGTCCAGGCTGGCGTGCCAGACCTTAATGGACCTGTCGTCTCCTCCGGTGGCCACATGCGTTCCATCGACGCCACCCATCGCCAGGGCGTTGACCGACCGTGTGTGCGGCGTCTGCAGCTTGTGGACGGCTTCGAAGGAATTCAAGTCCCAGGCTTTCACGTCGTGGTCCCGGCCTGCAGTCCAAAGGTGATTCCCATGCATCCGTGCGCGGTACACGGCCGATTTGTGCACAGGCATGCGCAGCACCTCCTGTTGGCCGTCGTGGGCGACCAGTTCGCCGTCCTGCCCGGTGCTCAATGTGACAGGCTTGGTCGGATGAACGCCTGCCCAATAGGCGCTTCGAGCATGCGCCTGGACGGTTGAAACCACTTTGCCGTCGTCCGCCATGACCACGACTTGGCCCGACCCTGTGGCGAGCATGAGGCCGTCGGGGTGGGATGCAATGTGCCTGATTTTTCCGAACGACGTGGGCCAAGCGTGTTGCATGTCCAACCGGCCACCTTCCGCCGCCCAAAGGCACACCACTCCGTGGGCGTCGCCGGAGGCGTGAAGTCCAATTTGCGTGGTCCCCAGGGCCAGCACCGGTGCTTGGTGCACGTCGAACTGCCTCACTTCCGCCCCTTCGGCCGTGAACAAGCTGCCGTCGGAGCTGCCTCCGACCGTCGCACCTCCCCACTTGGAGACAGCGTAAAACGGCGAAGCATGCTGAAACACGGCCGAGCCGTGCTCTTCTCCAGGGGTCCATGCGGCCACCACGCCGTCGCCTCCAGCGGAGAGCCAAACGTGCCGCTCGACATCCCATGTGAGGTCGTAAACGGCCCCTTGATGTCCACGCCAAACTTGAATTGCCTCCATTCGCCCCATGCCGCGAAATTGGTTTGTATGTTGCGACCATGCAAGTCATTTGGATTCTAACCGCGGTCTTGATTGTCACCTTGTTCATTCAGTACCGCCGCCGGCTGAAGCGCTGAGCGGCCTCAGTTATTTTTATCCCCGATGAGCAAGCCTTCCATCCCCAAGGGGACACGCGATTTTGGGCCGACCGCCATGGCGCGCCGGCAATGGTTGTTTGACACTTTGCGAGGGGTGTTTGAGAAGCACGGATTCGTGCCCATCCAAACCCCGTCATTCGAGAACTTGTCGACGCTCACGGGGAAGTATGGAGAGGAAGGAGACCAGCTCATTTTCAAGATCCTCAACAACGGAGATTACCTCGCCAAAGCGGACGAGGGACTCTTGGCCTCCAAGAACAGCAAAGCCCTGACCGCGTCCATCTCCAAGAAGGCCTTGCGCTACGACCTCACGGTGCCCTTCGCCCGGTTCGTGGTCATGCAGCGCAACGAGTTGACGTTCCCATTCAAGCGATACCAAATCCAAAACGTATGGCGGGGAGACCGACCTGGCAAAGGGCGCTACCAGGAATTCACCCAGTGCGATTGCGACATCATTGGCACGGAAAGCACGCTGGCGGAGCTCGAGCTGGTGCAAATCTTCCACGAAGGCCTGTCTGCGCTCGGCGTGCCCGGTTTCCGAATTGCCATCAACGACCGCCGCATCCTGCAAGCCTTGTCGGAAGTCAGCGGCGTGCCTGCGTCCTCGTTCACAGATTGGACGGTTGCCGTGGACAAGCTCGACAAGGTGGGATTGGAAGGGGTGGCCAGGGAATTCGAGTCCCGCGGCATTCCTGGTTCTGCCATGGCCATGATTGAGAACCTCTTGGACATTCGCAAGGCGTCCGACGCCCATGCTGCGTTGGGTCAGATGGCTGAGCTGCTCGGAGCAGGGGAAAACGCCACTCAAGCCCTGCAAGAATTGGAGGATCTGGTGTGTCGGGCCAAGCGGGCTGGCGTGCCTGAAAGAAACCTTCATGTGGACCCACTGCTTGCACGAGGGCTCGACTATTACACCGGGGCCATCTTCGAGGTGGTGGTGGAAGGCGCCCCTGTGGGCAGCATTTGTGGGGGAGGCAGATACGCCGACTTGACGGGCATCTTCGGTTGGAAGGGGGTAAGTGGCGTTGGGGTGAGCTTTGGGGCGGACCGGATTGAAGATGTGCTCAACCACGTGGACGGTTGGCCTGCCTTGTCCAACGTCGGCCTCGACGTGATGGTCGCCCAGATGGAATCGGGTGACGTGAAGGCTGAACTGGCCGCCGCACAAGCGTGTCGCCAGGCCGGGTTGTCCAGTGAACTTTACCCAGACTCCGCCAAGTTCAAGAAGCAATTCAAGTACGCCAACGACCGCGGTGTGCGCTGGGTGATGGTCCTCGGGGAGGACGAGCGCGCCTCGGGCGTGGTCTCCTTGAAGGATATGGCGGAAGGCCACCAGGATCAGCTTCCGTTGGCGGAAGCCATTGCCAAAATTCAGGCTTCCTCGGCGGGCTTTATTGACTGAAACAAACGATCTAAATTAACCAATGCATCAAGCTCAATGTCAGTTGATTGGTGTTGGTTAATTTCCGCGTATTTGGACAGGGTTTCCTCGATGCGATTCAGTTTGGGAATCCAGTCGATTGAAGGCTGGTGGGGATGCCTTTCCAAGTCCAAGACGTCGCGCAAGACCTTGCTGGTGTCGGCCAACTGATGCTCCAACATCAACGCTTCCGCAGGGGTGCATTCTTGGTGACGCTCCATGTTGCGTTCCAGCGCGTCAAGCAGGAGTTGAACGCCTTCCTTGATGCGATTCAATTGTTCCAAGGATTGTTGCTGTTCTTGCAGTTTCTCGCGTTGAAGCGCGGTTTCGTTGAGCCGCATGGTGGCGTCTCGAACGTGCAGAAACCTCTGCTCCAACCTCGCCAATTGGCTTGGTCGAGGGACAGTGGTGTCGCCGGATGCACCGGTCTTGTGGGTGGTCCACCAAGACCATAAGCCCCCCAACGCCAGAGCTGTCAAACTTGCGATCCACATCACGATTTTACGAGGGTTGGTTCTTGTCGGAGGGGGGGGGGAGCACGTTGGACACCCACTGCCGGGCTGCTGAAAATGGCCCTTCGGTTCCTGCGGTCACACGTTCTTCTTGCTGCTCCCAGAGGCCGTGGTTGCTTTGCATGTGTTGCTCAACCAAGAGTTGTCTCGCGTGCCGGTGCATGGCTGTGAGCCGTTGTGCGGCGCGCTGCCGGGTCCACCATCCAGTGGCAGTCCATGTGTCTCGGAGTTCGAGGAGTTTGTCCCAGAGGGTGCCAATGCCTTCTCCTGTCAGGCTGGACGCCAGAACCACTTGGGCAGGGGTGCCTGAGGGTGGCATCGGCAAGAGGTGTAGGGCTTGGGAGTACGCGGCGGCCGTGAGCTGGCTTGATTTGACCCGGTCGCCGTCGCACTTGTGCACAAGCAGGATGTCGCACATTTCAACAACCCCGCGCTTGATGCCCTGGACGTCGTCGCCGGCCCCGCCAATGAGAGTGAGTACGAAGATGTCGACCATGTCTCGGACGGTGACTTCGCTTTGCCCAACGCCGACAGTTTCCACCAAAATCAGATCGAACCCAGCCGCTTCGCAGAGTTGAATCGCTTCAGACGTGGCCCGGGTAACCCCTCCCAACGTGCCTGAAGCGGAGGAGGGTCTGACGAACGCGTCTGGATGCATGGAGAGGCTCTGCATGCGGGTTTTGTCGCCAAGAAGTGAGCCTTTTGTGCGTGTGGACGACGGGTCGACCGCCAGCACCGCCACGCGGTGACCCCGGTCGATGGCGTCCATGCCGAGCTGCTCGATCAAGGTGCTTTTGCCCGCGCCAGGAATGCCTGTGATTCCAAGCCGTTGGGTCGCCCGATCTGAACGGTGGGTCCGACGAAGAAGTTCTTCGTTGCGCGCCTGGTGTTCAGGCAACGTGCTCTCCACCCATGTGATGGCTTGAGCGAGGGCATCGCGTTTGCCGGCCAACACCGCCGCAGCGAGGGATTCGGCCGTCCATGAGGGAACCCCATGGATGGAGGACTTCGCCAGGTTCCGGGCGCGCGCCCGTGCGTCAGAGGAGGCCTTGTCGGTCACGTTCGGAAGATACGTGAAAGGAGGGGGGAGGGAAGCCCTGCAGTCGCGTACTTTGTGGACATGCGTCTTGGATTCATGGCCGTGATGGTGGGGTGGCTTGTGTGGGCCAGCTCCGGTTGGGCGCAAACATCGTCAGACACCACCTGGGTCGTATCTGGCTCGGTGTCCGGTGAGGGCAATCGTTGGATTCCGTCGTCCATGCTGGTCAACCGCCGGAGCAGTGCAGGGGAGTTCATTGGCCAGGACATGGAATTTTTGGTGCGCGTGCAACCGGGAGACACGTTGGTCTTTGGCGCCGTGGGGTATCACAGCCTGGAAAAAGTGGTCCACTCGCCTTCCAGGCTTGACGTGAAACTGAGGATGCTGCAGGTGGAAGTTGGCACGGCCGAGGTGATCGCCCCGCGGACGCTCCAGGAAATTGTGCGAGACATCCAAGCACTGGGCTACAACGAAGAGGACTTTCGGCTGTCGGGTGTGAATGCGATGCAGAGCCCAATCACCTTCTTGTACGAGGCCTTTTCCCGCCAGGCCATCAGCAAGCGCCAAGTGGAGCAATTGGAAAACGACGACCGCCGGCGGGCCTTGCTCCAGGAGCTTTTCACCAAGTACGTGGACTACGACATTGTGGATCTTGAGCCCTGGGAATTCGAATCGTTCGCTCGGTTCTGCGACCCGGGGGACGAGCAGTTGAAACGTTGGTCACAATACGAGTTCATCCAATACGTGAAGCAGCGTTATCATGTCTTTCGGATGATGCCAAGGACCATGCCCGTGGAGGACATGGACTACCATTTGGACGAAGACTGACGGGAGCACCTTTCCAGTTGGACGTCAGTCCACGAGGTAGCTCAGATGGAGGTAGAGGATGAACCACTTGAACAGCATGCCCGTCAGGCACAAACCCACTGCGGTCACCCGAGGCACCTGCCACCGTGAGGCGATGTGGTCAAACCGGAGCACCAGGTCCACAAACAGGACCATCACGGCAATGAGTTCAAAAATGTTCAAGATCGACTGCACCTCCGCGAGCGCCTCCGCCAGGGCACGCGCCTGGCCTTGCATATGCGCCGTGAAAAACACCACGTTGTAGCCCAACAACAGGCCGAGAACACCTTGGAGGATGCGGTTGTTTTCCATGCATCAAAAGTACACGGCCCGTTGTTTGAAAGCTGCACCAAAAGGCTTGACTTTCCGCACCCACACCTCCAACTTGCATGTATGAAATCTCGATTCGCATCGGCTTTTGGTTGCCTCATTGGAGCTGCCCTCCTGGCGGCCACACTGGCTTCTTGTGCTCCCCAGGCGGAGACTTGCAGCGCGTACCAACAGGTGCAGCCTGCCGCCCACCCTGCGCACTGAGCACGGCCTCAGAATTGCCAATAAATGAAGGGCCGAGTTGCACCTTGCTGGCCCCAAACTGCGAGGACGGCGCACGCCATCCAAAGGCACCAACACGCCCACAAGGGCCACTTTTGAACGAAGGCCTCCCAGGATGCCCAGACTGAACGGGGCATGAGGTGAAGGAGGTATCCTGATGCCATGAGTCCCAACGCAGCCCACGTGGTGGGGTTCACCGTGTGGTCCATCGTGGACATCGCAGGTGTGGTCAAGTTGGCCCATATCGCCAAGGCGGTGTCCCACGCGCCCTCGGGCTGCATCGTCTCGTCGCCTTGATTCCAGAACACCAGGCTTCCCGCACGGAACCAAATTCGGCTGAAGACCACCACGTGAAACGTAAACAGCCACCCCAGTGCACGCCGCCAAGGATTTTGGGTCGAAGGTGAAAGCACAATCCATGCCACCAAAGCCGCACCGTTGACGGCGCCCCACGTCACGAAGTTCACGTGGGCCCCGTGCCACAAGCCGCCGAGCAGCATGACCAACAGGACGTTCGCGGCGGTGGCCATTCGGGTGTGAGCTGTGGTGGACATGAGTCCCCATGCGATCGCTAAAAGCAAGCCGCCCGAGAGCACGAGTCCTCCTCCAAACGACCCCCAAACCATTCCCGTCCAGGCCACCATCCCCAACAAAAATCCCCACGTGACCATGGACAACCTCCGGTTGCCTCCCAGTGGGATGTAGACGTAGTCCCGCCACCATTGGGAGAGGCTCATGTGCCAACGGCGCCAAAAGTCTGCCGGAGACGTTGCACGGTAGGGGAAGTTGAAATTTCGAGGCAATTGGATGCCCAAGAGACCAGCCATGCCTTGGGCCATGTCGGTGTATCCGCTGAAATCCGCGTACACCTGCAGGCTGTAGCCGTACAGGGCCATCCAGATCCATGCAGTGGGCGTGGACTCGGGGTCGTTGAATGCGGGGTCCACAAGCCAAGTGCCCACGACGTCCCCCAGCAGCACCTTTTTCATCATACCCTGCGCGAGCAGAATCACAAACGGCTTCAAGGCAGCAGGCGAGGTATTCCAGGTTGGGGAAGCCAGCTGCGGCAAGAAGGATGTGGCCCGTACGATGGGGCCGGCCACGAGCTGAGGGAAGAACGTGAGGTAGGTGGCAAACGCCAGCAAATCCGGAGGTTTGGCCAGCGTGCGTCGGTGCACGTCCACGAGAAAGCTGATGGCTTGGAACGTGAAAAACGAAATGCCCAGGGGCAGCATCCAGGCATCCAACCTGAATGTTCCGGAGGTCAGGAGCCCAAGGTCGAAGGTGTCGTCGATGAAGAACGCGTATTTGAAGGCCGCCAGTCCCAAGACGTTGAAGGCCACCCCCAATGCCGTCGTCCAAGCGCGCGCAGGCCCACGCTGTCTTTGAATCAGCTTGCCAAGGCCGTGATTGAGCAGTACCGAGCTGGCCAAGATGAAGGCGCATGGGGCCGCGGCCAAGAGGTAGAATCCAACACTGAACGCCAGCAGCAGGGCGCTGCGAAGCCGGACCGCACATGCCTCGGAGAGTTTCGAGTTTGCCCCATTCAGCCAGGTCGATGCCATGAACGCACACGCGAACAGCAGCCAAAATTCCCAAGACGTGAACGACATGGTCATGGGGCCATCAGTTTGGCCGGCTGGACCCTTCGGTTGGCCCACAAGGCCCGCTCGTGCGCAAGGGCTTGGATGAGCCTTTGGGCGGCTTCTTGAGCCCCTCGGATAGAGAAGTGGACGTGGTCGTCTCCGGCCCATCGTTGGTCCACCCAGCGCTTCATCGACCCAGGGCCGCCCATGACGGTTTGCAGGTCCCAATGCAGGGCGTGGTTGGCCAGAGCGGTGTCTCTCAATGCCGCCACGGTGTGCTGGAGGCCCGGGTAGGTGCTCAGGTCTTCCCCCATGTCGGAGGGGCCGATGAACAGGATGGGCACCCCTGGCCATTGGGCTTGGATGTGCCGGATGTTTTGGCCCACTTTCATTGCGTAGCGTCTCGCACCTTTCGCGTTTGAGATGGAGGGCACGGCGTTGCCTCCGAATTGAAGGACCACCAGGGCAGGGTTGGTGTGTTCTTGGAGGAGGTTCCAGTCGGCATCGGGAGCGTCGTCAAACAACGTGCCCGAACCTCCTCGAATGGCCAAGTTGTGGACGTATACGCCCGGTCCTGACGTGAGGTTGGCACCCAACAACGTGGCGCCAGCAGTCCGCCATGTCGTTCCATCCAGGCCTTCTTCGCTTATCCACTCTTGCCACAGAGCCAGTCCGGAAGGGGAGACGTCGGTCGCAGGCGAAACGTCCCATTGGCCTTCGTATGCCTGCCAAATCGCCATATTCGACCACGTTTGGCAGTGCGCGCGCGCCATGGGGTTGCGTCGGAGGGTCCATGTCGAGGCCGAGTCGAACCGGTTGACCGCAAAAAAGGGCAGCCTTCTGGCTTCGGCGTCGCGCCGCGGTCCAAACCCTGCCACCCTGTGTACCTCTCCTGTGGTGGATTGCCTGACCGCAAACGTGGAGGCAGGCGTCAACGGGATCACCCAGCCGGCGCCCTGTCCTCCATGTTCTTTCTGGAAGTGTTCACGCAACGCGCCCGTGATGCGGTCGCCTTCAATTTGACTGTCTCCCCAATGGTAGACGTCGACTTGCATTCGGTGGGTCTGCTCAAGTTTCTGGAAAAAGGTCCCCAACTGAAACCACGCCCGCGCAGAACCGGCAATTTTCCAAGAAGGGGACAATGGCACCGAGTCCAACCGCTCCACGTCAACCCCAGTTGTCAAAGGGAAAGACGCATTCGGACTCTCAGGCAATTTAAGGATCTGGACTGGCTTGGGGAGCATTGGCGCGACTCGGCCCTCCGGTTGCGAAAACATGCGCCAAGGTGGGGCAGGCATCCAGGTGTCCAAGGCCACCCACACGGCCAAAAAGCTTCCCCACATCAGGCCCCAAGATGCCCACCATTTCATGGGGAGGGAATTCGGAGCCGCATGCCCGCTTGGAGGTTGTCCCACACGCCATTCCAGGGCCCCAGGCATGTTGGGTTTACTCCGTAGAGTCTAGAGATGCTGTACACGGTCTCACCGTGCTGGACGACGTGGACCACCGGCAAGTCCAAATTCTCCAGCAGCCGCACGCCCGTGCGAATGCGCTCGGCCGACAGGTCGGAGGGACCGAAGGCCAACGCCAATGTCATGGCTTCTTCAGGTGAGTCTGCGCCGCCGAGGGTGGACCAAAAGTCGACAGGCAATTGAGGGCAGCCGCAGGGCACGTCGTCGCCGCACTCAGGCGTGTCGAACACCAACGCAGGAAGCCATTGTGCACTCGGCGGGAGGTTGTGGCCGGCCTGGCCGGCCTGCCACATGTCGGCACAAGGGGACGCCCGCAGCCAAAGTTGTTGGACTTCGATGAAATTGTCATTCCGCCAAAAGGCCATGGCCTCACGCGCGTTGGGCCAGGTGGTTTCCCATGCCGACTCCCACGCATCTGGCAACCGAATGTCTTGGCGGAATCCCAAAGGCACCTCCACACATGGCGATTGTGCCGCAGAGAAGGAAGGCGCGGCCAACAGAAGTGCCAGGCACATGGCAATCCTTCGAGATGTTGGGGCTGTCGGCATCTCGTTCAAAATTATTGCGACTCGGCATGTCGGGTCGTCGCGGAGGTCTCAGGTTCTGCACCAAGGAGGTCTTTTTCTCCAACCCAGCCTTGCATGACTCCGATTTTTTATGTAAATTACAAGTGAGGTCAAAGGCGAGAGCCGACCTCGTTGTGAATCGTAGAAGGGGTGTCTGCAACGGTGGACCCCCTTTTTTCATGCCCGTTTCGCAGGGCATGAACCTCAGGAGCCTTCAGCGTGTTTCCCTGCCATGCACGAATTGCGCACTTCCATGGTTTTGC
Source organism: uncultured Flavobacteriales bacterium (assembly GCA_913041065.1). Classification (GTDB taxonomy): domain Bacteria; phylum Bacteroidota; class Bacteroidia; order Flavobacteriales_D; family Sanyastnellaceae; genus UBA11663. Next base: position 56,170 of record CAJWII010000001.1, on the reverse strand, counting down.
CCATTTCGCTCGACGAAGCGTGGGCCTTTTTCAGCGTTCCTGACAATTTGGATGAAATCACCCCGCCAGACATGGGGTTCGAGATTTTGACAGAGAACGAGCGCCGTACGTACTCGGGCCAAATCATCCGGTATCGCGTCCGCCCACTGCTGAACATCCCCATGACATGGGTCACCGAAATCACGCACTGCGAGGACCGGTCGTATTTCGTCGACGAGCAGCGGTTTGGTCCGTACGCCCTGTGGCACCACCAACATCACTTTAAGGAAGTGGAAGGCGGCGTCCAAATGGACGACATCTTGCACTACAAATTGAATGGGGGATGGCTTGGAGACAAGCTCACTGGGTGGCTTGTGCACGGCCGGGTCCAGGGCATTTTCGATTACCGCACGGACCTGTTGCTGAAGCGATTCGGGGGCAAGGACCTCAGCTGATCACTGGCACAGGACGTTGGCGGCCCAAGCCGCCATGAGCAGGTCCGGTTTCACCTTGGACTGAAAGCCCAGCGACGTGATGTAGCCTGAGCTGGCGCTCACCAACTTGTGGCTGGCGTGTTGGCTGTCGCTGTTGAAGTCCAGGTCAATCTGGGCGACGCGCAAGTCGCACTCTTCAAGGATGAGGTTGGCCAGCGCGACCGAGCGCTCCGTCTCTCCCCACAACTTGGTCCACATGTCCAAGATCTTGGGCATGCGCTCCCTTCTGTAGATGACGTGGGCGCCGTTGTTGGGGAAGCGGAACACCACTGTGGTGACATACACCGTGTGGCGTTTGTGGTTTTGGGAGTCGCAGCCGACGTGGACTTCGATTTCCGATTCTTGGGTCATGGCGGCGATGTACTCACAGACGTCGTGAGTCAATGTGCCCCCCATGACTTTGAACCGCCTATCTTCCGGATCCATGTGCCGAAGCTACTCGCGGTTGGGCGCAAAAAAAAGCAGGGCCGAGGCCCTGCTTCTTCATGTTATGCACAATCTCAGCGGTCCAAGGCCACGTCGATCAGGTGCCGTACGTGCGCGCGATGGGCACGGGTCAATCCGTTGGGCGACGAGGCGTCCCGCTGTTGCCGGTCGATGCGACGCAGCTGGGCCAAGACCACGCTTTGGGCCACGCCAGTCAAGCGGCTCTTCTCGCCAAGTGTGGCAATCAACGCTTCGACGTACATCAGCTGCAGTCCTTGGCGGTAGGTGTTCACGGACGTGCGCAAGTCCGCTTTGAAGATGGACTCCGTCAAATCGTCCATGTATTCCGCGAGGTCGTAAGTGTTGCCGTAAAGGCCGCTGTCGAGGATGCGCATGAGTACCGTCGGGTTGACCAAGTGGGCCAAGGCCCCGCGTTGGGCTCGAGCCACCCGGGCATGGATTTTTGGATCCTCGCCCCCACCAAAGAACCCAAATCCGCGACGCTGGGCTTGCAAATAAGCCAGCACGTCGGCTTGGGCGTCGAAGGCGTTGGGCGCAAAGGCGTATGTGCTTAAGGCCTTCATGGCGGCTTGTTGGTCGTCTTCGGACACCGGGGTGTAGGGGGGGGCGCCGTCCAGTTGTGCTGGGGTGGCCCGGTTGTAGCGCACGCCGCCAATTTGACGCGTCATCACACGCAGCTGGGTGGCGTACTCCCCGGTCAGGGCGTAGTACCCACGAACCACTTCTTGGTGGCTGTCCACGCCGGGCGCGAAATTCTCAACGATGGAAGGCAGCAGGTCGTTGACCAGTTCGCATCGCTCGGCCGCGTAGGCCACTGGGTCGCTGCTGAGGTCGTAAATGTTGACGTCCGGGTTGATCCCGCGTCCGGTGCTGCGCATGTCGTCTGCGTCGTTGCCAAATTGAAGCAAAGGGTCTGTCGACTTGGAGAGGATGGCTGAAAGGCGGGATTCCTCTTCAGCTTCGTCTTCCAGCCCCACGCTGTAGCCGTACTCGATGACCCACTTGTCGTAGGGGCCGGGGCTGTCGTCGTAGAAGCGGGTTTGTTCTTCTGGGTTGCGGGCAAAGTTGATGGCAGGGTACTCCATCACGGAGTTGCACATGCCGTGTTCAGCCACCTTCGCAGCGTCCTTCAGTTCCTCGGGGCTCAGCATAGTGCTGGCGTGCATGTTGTGGCTCATGCCCAGGGTGTGGCCCACCTCGTGCAACACCAAACGGTGCAGCGTCTGACGCACAAACTCGGCGTGCTCTTCGTCGTTGAACTTGTACGACCGCATTGCCGCGGCGGCCAACAGGCTGTTGCGTCCCATGACCGCGCCGGCGTGGCACCGGCTCATGTGTTCTGCAAGAACCTCACGCGCAGGGCGCTGCTCCAACTCGGCCTCCAATTGCGTGGCTTCCTCGTCCATGCCGGCTTCCAACATGCCTGCTTCTGTGAATACGTCGAAGCGCCAAAGCCGGCCCACCATGCCTCCGTATTCCAGCATGATGTCCGCACCCAGGATTTCACCGGTGCGTGGGTTCACGAAACTGGGGCCATAGCCTGAGAAGGGGGGCGACGGGGATGCGGTCCAGCGCAGCACATTGTAGCGTACGTCGCCGGCGTCCCAGTCTGCGTCGTCCGGTTGCACCTTGACGACCACCGCGTTCTTGAACCCGAGGGGCTCAAATGCTTGGTTCCACTTCTCCACGCCCGCCTTGATGATGGGGCGGAATTCTTTTGGCGTGGTGTTTTCAATCCACCAGGTGATGGGCTTCACCGGCTCTGACATGGCCGCGTCGGGGTCTTTTTTCTCGAGCCTCCAGCGGTGGATCATGTCCATCCACGGCGTGGCGGTCACGCCCGTCAAATCTTCCACCTCGGTCGTGAAAAATCCGATGCGTGGGTCGTCCGCGCGTGGGGTGAATCCGTCTTCTGGCATCGACAACAACGCGTGGCGGTAACCCACGGTGACGTAGCGGCCGTCTTCAAATTCAGGCCCGCCCACCGAGGGGCTGCCGTTGTCGTACACGTAGTCCACCGAAAGTTCGGTGTTCATGGGGTAGTTCGCCACGTCGACCACCTTGCTTTTGGCCTTGCTCAACTTGCCCAGCGCCGATTTCCGTCCAGGGCGTGAAGGCGGCTTGATCATTTGCAAGTCCTCGCGCAAGAACAAGGCGTCGGCGGACACCACATAGCCGGTGCTGTCTTTTGCTTCAATCTTGACGCTGGCCAGGATAGGCGTGTTCAGATTGGCTTGGGCCGCTTTGCTCAGGGCATTGTTTGGGTCGACGTGGAAGTTGGTGTTCTCGGCATGCACTTCGAGTTGTCCGAAGTGCCGGTGGAATGTCACCACCTTGCTGCTCCGGTAGCTGCCGCGGAAGAACCCGCTGGAAACCACACCGTCCTCCACCTGCGAGAAGTAGATGAACTCTTGGTCAAGCGCCAAAGCGGGCACATGCATGTACATGCTCCCCTTCACCGTGTCTTGGTAGAGGTCGAAGAGCCCCTCGGTCGCCTTGAAGTCCTCGGTGAATTCTCCTACGGATTTCAGCTTGTCTTTGCCGCCTTTCTTGGCGCCATCGACTTGGGCCGCATTGCCTTTCTTTCCCTTTTTTTTCTTCCCTTTTTGGGCCAAAGCGTCGGCGGGTGCCAAACCCAGCATGGCCGCGGCAAGAAGGCAAGCCGCAAAGCGTTCCATTCGAATCATGCCAACAAGTTACCACGATTTGCGGCCCATTCCGGACTCACTTGAACCCGCGCACTTTTTTCAGGTGCTCGTAGGCGTCTTGCACCTCCAAAAAGCGCGCCTCTGCCTGCTTGGCGTACGCCTCGCCCATGTCACGCACCTTGTCCGGATGGAACTTGAGTGCGAGCCGTCGGTACGCTTTCTTGACCTCTGCGTCGGTCGCACTCTGGTCGACTTCCAACACGGTGTAGGGGTCCGGTTTGTGGCTGTGGAAGGGCGCCTCAATCGACGCACGGTCCTTGTCGCTGATCCCCAAGGCAGACGCCATGCCGCGGATGAGGTCCAATTCCCTCGGGTCCACATTTCCATCTGCACGGGCAATGCCGTAGAGGTATTGCAACAGGAGCAAACGCTTTGCGTGGGGCATGTTGGCCCGGATTTGCATGCAGACCCCCCGAACGTCGACCCGATTCTTCAGGGCTTCCCGAAGGGCCAAAGTCAGTTGCTCCGATTGCGCTTGTCCGAAGTTGCTCTTGAAGAACGACTTGACGTAGTCCAATTCGGATTTCAGCACGCGGTTGTCCGCCTGCATCACTGCGGCGCTCAAAACCACCATGCTGAGGGCGAAGTCCCCCGCTTGGGTGGCCCTGGTCCGCGCTTGCGTTCTTCCGGTGGATGCATGACCCGCGCCACTCGGCATCCCGCCGTCCATGGCCAAGCTGTCGTCTGAGAACATTTTGCCCAGCCAATAACCCATAACGCCGCCGATGGGCCCGCCCAGAGCCCACCCGACGGCGCCACCAATCCACTTGGCGTAGGCCATCAGGTTTGGTGCAGTTGGGCGAATCCATCCTGGATGAACGCCGTCAGCTCCTCTCCTTCGAGGAGGCCTTGAGACAGGCGAGCCAGGTTGGCCGCTTGCTTGGCCAGGGCGCTGCGTTTGTCCTCGTCCGTTTCGTTCAGAAGGCTGGTGGCCAAGGGGTGGTTGGCGTTGACCGTAACTTCATAGCTGTCGGGCATGTCCCCAAACATCTGGAAACCACCGCCGCCCACGGCTTGTTGTTCCTTCATGCGACGCATGAATTCACTCTGTGTGATGACAAGAGGGGCCGCGCTTGGTGACATGGGTGCGAACTGCACCTTGTACCCTTCGCCAGGGAAGGCCCCTTCCAAGATGGGCTTCAGCGTGTCCTGCTGGGCGTCGTCCAAAGCCGAGGTCAATTCCTCGTCTTTTTCAACGAGCTTGTCGGCGATGTCGGCGTCCACACGCTTGAATTGCACCTCGGGATGGGTTTGTTCCAACTTGCTCACCACGTGCGCGGCCAGCGGGCCGTCCATCACCAGCACGGTGTAGCCGCGGTCGGTGGCTTCCTTCACGTAGCTGTGCTGTGCCTCGACATGGGGCGTGTAGGGGAGGATGACCTTGCCGTGCTTGTCTTTTTGGGTTTCTCCCACCGCGGCCATCAATTCCTCGTGGGTGTGGCACTTGCCTTCGCTGTCCTTGTACAAAAAGAACTTTTGTGCGCGCTCTGCAAACTTCTCGTCGGTGAGCATGCCGTATTCCACGAACACGCGCAGGTCGTCCCATTGGGCTTCAAACGCAGGGCGGTCTTTCTTGAACATCTGCGCGAGCTTGTCGCTGACCTTCTTGCTGATGTGGCCGGAAATCTTCTTGACGTTGGCGTCCTCTTGCAAGTAGGAGCGGCTGACATTCAACGGGATGTCTGGTGAATCGATGACCCCGTGCAACAGGGTCAGGAAGTCCGGTACGATGTTCTCCACGTTGTCTGTGATGAACACCTGGTTGGAGTAGAGGTGGATGCGGTTCTTCTGCAGGTCCATCTGCTTCTTCAACTTGGGGAAGTACAGGATGCCCGTCAAGTTGAAGGGGAAGTCGACGTTGAGGTGGATGTGGAACAACGGGTCCTCGAAGTTCATGGGGTAGAGGTCCCGGTAGAATTCTTTGTAGTCCTCGTCTTGGAGATCCGCCGGCTTCTTGGTCCAGGCGGGTTCGGTTTTGTTGACCACGAAGGGGACGTCGATGCTGACTTTTTTGACGTTGCCTTCCTCGTCTTTGGCGCCCTCGGGGTCGTCCACGAACTCAGACTTGGTGCCCTGGACAATATCCACGGGCATGAACTTGCAGTAGGTGTTCAGGATCTCGCGGATGCGTGCCTGGCCGAGGTATTCTTTGGCATCCTCAGAGACGTGCAGCACGATGTCCGTGCCCGCGTGTGCCTTGTCGACGTCTTCCAGGGAGAAGTTGGGCGACCCGTCGCAGCTCCACTTCACCGCTTGGGAACCATCTCGTTGGCTCAAAGTGACGATCTCCACACGGTCGGCGACCATGAAGGAGGAGTAAAAGCCCAAACCGAAGTGTCCGATGATGGCTTGCTTTGCGTCGGCATCCTTGTACTTCTCCAAGAAGTCGGTGGCGCCAGAAAACGCGATTTGGTTGATGTACTTGTCGATTTCCTCTGCGGTCATCCCGATGCCTGCATCCCGGATGGTCATGGTGCCCGCTTTTTCGTCCAAAAGGACTTCGACTTGAGGGGTGTCGGTGATTTCTGCGATTTCACCGAGCTGCGCCAACATCTTGCGTTTTTGGGTGGCGTCCACAGCGTTGGAGACCAACTCACGCAAAAAGATCTCCTGGTCGCTGTACAGGAACTGCTTGATGATGGGGAAGATGTTGTCCGTCGTGACGTTGATGGTGCCTTGTTGTGCCATGTTGATGTGTGTTCAAATGAAAAGACGCCGCCCTCAGGCGACGTCCTTTCTTTGTCAATTCTTGTGCCAGTCCGAGTCTGCCAGGCGAAGGCTGACAGAAGCGTCACGCTTGGCCCCCGATGGATGACATCGTGTCAGAAATTCGGACGCAATTTGGCGCGCTCGTGGTGGGACACGATGGTTTGGACCACTTCGTACGGGGTGTCGGCGACGTGGAAGAGCTTGTGGTCGTCGGGGCTGATGGTCTTGTATTTGGTCTTCATGGTGTCCTCAAACCAATCCAACAAGCCACCCCAAAACGTGCTGTCGTACAGGATGATCGGTTGCTTCTCGATTTTCTCGGTCTGCATCAATGTCAGTGCTTCGAACAATTCGTCCATGGTGCCAAATCCGCCTGGCATCACCACAAAGGCTTGGCTGTATTTCACGAACATCACCTTGCGCACGAAGAAGTAGTCGAAGTGCAGGCAGGTGTCGGGGTTGATGTAGTCATTGTGGGATTGCTCAAATGGCAGCTCGATGTTGAGCCCCACGGACACGCCGTCTCGATCCTGGGCGCCGCGGTTGCCGCCTTCCATGACGCCAGGTCCGCCGCCCGTGATGACGCCGAATCCGGCGTCCACGAGCGCCACCGCCACATCGCGTGCGGCCTTGTAGGTGTCGGTGTCAGGACCTGTCCTGGCCGACCCGTAAATGCTCACGCAAGGGCCAATTCGCTGAAGGGTTTCGTAGCCCTCGACGAACTCGCTCATGATTTTGAAAATCGACCAGCTGTCGTTGCTTTTGATCTCGGACCAAGTGCGTTTTGGTTGTCGCTTCATGTCCCATAAGATGGGCACGGAATGGTCTTGGTTCCAAATGGGTCAGGCCAAAAGTGGCTTGAGGAACCGTCCTGTGTGGCTCTCTTCGCACGCTGCGACTGCCTCGGGCTTGCCCTGCGCAAGGATGGTTCCGCCGTGCTTTCCACCTTCGGGACCGACGTCGATGAGGTGGTCGCACACTTTCAGCACGTCGAGGTGATGTTCAATCACCACCACGGTGTTGCCTTGGTCCACGAGCTTGTGCAAGACGTCGATGAGCAATTGCACGTCCTTGAAGTGCAGACCCGTGGTGGGCTCGTCTAGAATGTACAGGGTGCTCCCGGTGCTGATGCGGGCGAGCTCGGACGCCAATTTGACGCGCTGGGCTTCTCCGCCGCTCAGCGTTGTGCTTTGTTGCCCCAGAGTGATGTAACCCAAACCCACCGACTGCAGGGTGGAAGTGATGCGGTGAATCTTGGGGATGGCCTCGAAGAAGCTGTGCGCGTTGTCCACGGTCATCGCCAGCACGTCGGCGATGCTCTTGCCGCGGTAGCGCACTTCCAGGGTCTCTCGGTTGAACCGTTTTCCTTGACATGCCTCGCACGGCACGTGCACGTCGGGCAAGAAATTCATCTCCACGGTTTTCACGCCTGCTCCTTTGCACGTCTCGCAGCGGCCTCCCGCCACGTTGAATGAGAAGCGGCCCTTTTTGTAGCCGCGGATTTTGGCTTCAGGAAGCAAGGTGAACTGCGTTCGAATCAGGTCCATCAGCCCCGTGTAAGTGGCGGGGTTGGATCGCGGTGTGCGCCCGATGGGACTCTGGTCAATCGCGATGCACTTGTCGATGTGGTCCAGACCCGTGATTTTCTTGTGGGGGAGGGGAATGCGGATGTCCTCGTGCAAATGGTTCAGCAACGCGGGCAAGAGGGTCTGGTTGACAAGCGAGCTCTTTCCGCTTCCGCTGACCCCACTGACGCCGATCAAGCAGCCCAGAGGCAATTTGAGGTCGACCGACTGGAGGTTGTGCCCCGTTGCGCCTTTCAGAATGAGGTTTTTGCGGTGGCCTCTTCGGCGCTTGGCGGGCACCTCGATGCGCTTGACGCCGTTCAAGTATTGGGCGGTCAGCGAGTCCGACGCCAGGTGTTGGTCCGGCGGCCCTTGGGCGACGATTTGTCCGCCGTGCACCCCGGCACCTGGTCCGATGTCCACGAGGTGGTCGGACGCCAGCATCATGTCCTCGTCGTGTTCCACCACCAAGACAGAGTTGCCGGCGTCGCGCAGGGCACACAGGCTGTCAATGAGCTTGCGGTTGTCCCGCTGGTGCAGCCCGATGCTCGGCTCGTCGAGGATGTACAGCACCTCGGTGAGCCGGCTTCCAATTTGCGTGGCCAAACGAATGCGTTGCGCCTCCCCTCCGCTGATGCTGCGCGTGGGGCGGTCCAGGCTGAGGTAGCCCAACCCCACGTCGAGCAAGAAGCCCAGGCGCGCACGGACTTCTTTCAAGGGGGCCTTGGCGATGGTGGCTTGGCGTTCGGAGAGTTGTCCGTCGAGGTTTTCTAGGAAGGCCGCCAAATCCAGCAGGTCCATTTTTCCCAGCTCGCCGATGTTGCGGCCGCCCAGTTTGAATTGGAGGCTCACAGGTTTCAGTCTGTACCCTTCGCACGACGGGCAGGTGACCCGGTGCATAAACGATTGCGCCCAACGTCGCAGGGGCACGGATTTGGCCTTTACTGCGGAGCGCACAATGGCCGCGACCAGGCCTTCAAACGGCACAGAACCGCCCCGCACGCCGCCGCGGTCTTGCAGCTTGACATCCTTGTCGCTTCCGTACAAGATTTCGCCCATCACGGCCTCCGGGATTTCGCCCGCCGGCATGGTCGAAGAAATGCCATGGTTCACCAGGATGGCCTCGACGATGCGGGAAGTCAGGTTGTCCTTGAGTTTGCCCAAGGGGGCGATGCCTCCCTTTTTCACCGACACCTTGGGGTCGGGCACCAAGGTTGCCGGGTCCACCTGCGCCACTTTGCCCAACCCGTTGCATGCGGGGCAGGCGCCATAGGGGCTGTTGAAGCTGAACAAGTTGGGTTCCGGATCAGGGTAGGCCAACCCGGAGGTTGGACACATGAGGTTCCTCGAGAAGTGGACCGGCTCGTCGCCGTCCAGCGCCATGACGGCCATGGACCCTTTGCCCAAGGCAAGAGCCGTCTGGACGGACTTCAAGATGCGGGCCTCGTCCTGGGTCCGAACCACGATGCGGTCCACCACAGCCTCGATGTCGTGCACCTTGTAGCGGTCCACCCGATGCCCTGGTTCCAGCTCGACCAGCTCGCCGTCGATGCGCGCCCGGAGGTAACCCTGGCGCATGATTTGCTCAAACAATTCACGGTAATGTCCTTTCCGGCCGCGAACCATGGGAGCGAGGAGGAGCAATTTTTGGCCTTCGAACCGCGTCAAAATGTTCTCAGCAATTTGCGCGTCGGTGTACCGCACCATCGGCTCCCCGGTTTTCAAGGAGTACGCGTCGGCTGCGCGGGCGTAAAGCAGGCGCAGGAAGTCGTGCAACTCGGTGACGGTTCCAACCGTCGAGCGCGGGTTTTTGGAAACCGTTTTCTGCTCGATGGCCACCACAGGGCTCAAGCCGGTGATGGATTCCACGTCAGGACGTTTCAGCCCGCCGAGGAATTGTCTGGCGTAGGCGCTCAGGGTTTCCAAAAAGCGCCGCTGACCCTCCGCATACAGGGTGTCAAACGCGAGGCTTGATTTGCCGCTTCCGCTGACCCCGGTGAAGACCACGAGTTTGTTGCGTGGCAGTTCCACATCCACCGACTTGAGGTTGTGCTCGGCCGCGCCAGTCAAGACCAAGGCGTCTTGGCGTTGGTCAGGGGGAGGGTGGACGAGGGGTTGGTCGGCCATGCGGTCTCAACAATCGAGTCGACGGTACGTTCACCCCCGGTTCAACCGGCGGACCTTCCAGCCCAACCCGGCCACCAGCATGGTCATCAACGGAGAGACCCAGTTGAAAATGCAGTACGGAGCGTACGCCAGGGTGGCGACCCCCAGGATGCCGCTTTGGGCCACCCCGCAGGTGTTCCATGGAATGAGCACAGAGGTGACCGTGCCCGCGTCCTCGAGCGTGCGGCTGAGGTTCTCGGGCGCCAAACCTTGGTCTTTGTAAGCGTCGCCCAACATTTTTCCAGGCACCACGATGGCGATGTATTGGTCAGACGCCAAAACGTTGAACGCCAAGCACGCGCCGACTGTCCGTCCCACCAGGCCGAGCACGCTGTTCACCCCACCCACCAGGGCCTGGGTCAACCGCGCCAACATGCCTGTGGCTTGCAACGCGGCCCCGAAGGTCATGGCGCACACAATCAACCAAACCGTGTTGAGCATGCCTGCCATGCCGCTGGAGCTCAAAAGCTCGTCGGCCAGGTCGTGTCCCGTGACAATCGATACGTCGAGGGCCATGGCTTGCATGGAAGCGATATAGGCTGCCGCGGCAAATCCCCAATCTCCTCCCGCGACCGTGCGAACCACCTCAGGCTGAAACACCACGGCTGTGAGGGTGCCAAGCAACACCCCAACGAACAAGGCCGGGGCGGCGGGCACCTTGCGTGCAATCATAGCCAAGACGGCCACAGGCGCCAAGAACAAGCCAGGGTGGATGTGGAATGCGCCTGAGACCGCTTCGGCAAACCCCGGGGCCAATTCGGCTCCGCTGTCGGCTGCGCCACCGCCCAAGCCCACGCCCAAGAACACCACAAGGGCAATGCCAATGCTGGGCCCCGTGGTGTAAGCCATGTAACGGATGTGGGTGATGAGGTCGGTGCCGGCGACGGCAGGTGCGAGGTTCGTGGTGTCGCTCAGGGGCGACATTTTGTCCCCGAAGTACGCCCCACTCAAGATGGCGCCGGCCACCCAGCCTTCAGACAATCCGAGGGCTTGGCCGATGCCCACCAGCGCGATGCCAACGGTGCCGACGGTGCCCCACGAACTCCCTGTGGCGAGAGACAAGATGGCGCACACGATGCACGCCGCGAACAAGAAAATCTGTGGTTGCAGGATCATCATGCCGTAATGGATAAAGGCCGGGATAATGCCCGCCAACAACCAAGTGCCACTGAGGGCGCCGATGAGCAGCAAGATGAGGATGGCTTCGGTGGCTGTGCCGATGCTGGATGCGATGGTGTCGCGAATGGTGTCCCAGGTCGTGCCCCGGGCCATTCCGAGTCCGCCCGCGGCCAATGCGGCCAGGAGCAGCGCGATTTGGTTGGAGCCGTAGGAGCTGTCTTCCCCAAAGAAGACCACGTCCGCCCCGAGCAGGGCCACCAAGAGGGCCACCGGGACAACTGCCACCCACAAGGGCATGCTTCGTTCGGCCGTCATTGGGCCTTCGCTTCCAATTCTTGGCTTTCGGCAGAACCGGTGGGGGACAAGGCGTTCTTGTCCACGCGGGCCTTGCCCGATTCAAGTTCAACCGCGACGGTTTTGTCGCTGACTGAAATCACCTTGCCGTGAAGCCCGCCAATGGTGACGACGTGGTCCCCTTTTTTGACGGCGTCGCGGTAGGCTTTGGCCTCTTTCTGTCGCTTCATTTGAGGACGGATCATGAAGAGGTACATGATGGCAAACATCCCGGCCAGCATCAACAAGGTGGACATGCCACCGCCGCCTGACGCGGCTTGGAGAAGAAGGTGTGAAATCATGGCGGAAAGGTACCCACCAAACGGCGTCCTCCGTCAGCGGGGGGACACCACCGTGCCTGCAAGGTGAAGCCGTGTGACGCTCGGGTCGGTGTTGGCCACCACGGCCACGATTTTGTCCTGCGGTCCGGACTTGTCCCGGGTGTTGAATGTCACTTCAATCGAGGCACTTTCTCCAGGGGCGAGCGGCGTCTTGGGCCATGTCTTGGCCACGGTGCAGCCGCAGGTGGTGCTCACGTCGGCCAGCACCGCATTCCCGGGGCCTTGGTTCGTGAACGAAAACACATGCTCCACCACGTGACCCTCGCTGACAATGCCAAACGCCATCACGGTGTCTGCAAACGCGAGGGTTGGACGTTCCACTTCAGCCTCGACGTTGGAGGCTGTGGCGGGATTCACAATCATGTGGGTGCCGACCTTGTCGTGTTCGCCGCATCCTGCCCAGGCGCACACCAGGGCCATCGAGGTCAAGGCACCTTTCCAGGACATCATTCGATGAGGCCGCGTCCGACTTTTTTGATTTCCCCGCTTTCCTTCAACTTGGTGAACAGCTGGTCCAAAATGCCGTTGATGAATCCGTGGCTCTTGGGCGTGCTGTAGTACTTGCTCAGTTCGATGTACTCGTTGAGCGTCACCTTCAAGGGAATGGACTCGAAAGTCCGGGCTTCGGCCAACGCCATCTTCATCAGGATGCGGTCGGTGGTGGCGATGCGCTCGAGTTCCCAGTTTTGTGCGCCTTCCTTGATGTGGGCCTCGCTCTCCTCGCCCAAAGCCAGGGTTTGTGTGAACAGGTCCTCCATGAAGGCCTTGTCGTCGTCGTCGTCTCGCCACAGTGGCAACAATTCCACCTCCTCGTCGCTTTCCTTGATGGTTTTGATGGTCTTGATGGCCATGCTCGCCGCGAGGTCCAAATCGTCCACCCAAAAGATGCTTTCCTCTTCCAGCATGTCTTGGAACAGGTCGAAGTTGACCATGTGCTTGCGGAACATCCTCACGAGGCTTTCGCGGTCCATTTGGAACCCGCGCTCCTCCGAAGCCATGTACTCGGTGTACTCCTCGTGGTTCAGCAACGTCCTGAAGATGGCCTTCAGCAAATCTTGGCGGTTGGCCCACCCCACGCCGTGGACGTCGCAGGCTTTGCGCAAGTTTTCGCTGTTGGCCAACACACGCAAAGGTTTGTTGGTCACAAACTTGGTGTTGGGGTTCAGGTCCTCTGGAGCGGGAAGTTGCTTCTTGTAGCCCGCCTCGATGCGTTCGATGGCAAGGGCTTGCATGGACCCCACCATGTCGAGCAACATGAGGTACAGTTCTTGCATCTTCTGCGTGCTGTGGTCCAAGGCTTGACGGGAGCGCTTGGGGTCGCGGTCTTCGCCTTGATAGTAGCCAAAAAGAACGTGCAGGATCTTGATCCTGAGGTGGCGTCGATTCAACATGGTTGTGAATTGCCCGCAAAAGTAGGGCGGTGCTTTCGAGAACATTGACGAGGCCTTCGGGTTTTTTCACCAACGCGCCGGGAATGACCCCTTGGTGACCACCTAATTTTGCAGCATGATTCATCGCCTCCTTGAACATTCCGCCACCTGGGCCTTGGGATTTGCTGTGGCATTGGCCAGTTGCACAACGCTGGTGGAGGTGGATTTGCCCGACGCGACGCCGCAGGGTGTGATGGAGGCTTCTGTCCGTTTGGGTGAGCCGCCGGTGGTGATCCTGACCACGACCCAGGGCTACTTCGACCCGGTGGATTTGTCGACGTTGAACGACTTGTTTGTGGCGGACGCCGAGGTGACCTGCACGGTGGACGGGGTGACCGTCCCGTTGCCGGCGCTTTGCACGGGAGACCTCCCGCCTGAGGTGTTGGACGCCGCGGCGGATTTTTTGGGCTTCGACGCCGAGGTACTTGCCAACGCAGAGTTCTGTGTTTACACGGGATTGGCTTCACCGGAGACGTACGGCGAGGTGGGCAAGCAATACCAGATCCAAGCCTTGTGGTCAGACAGCGCGCAGTCCTATGACTTGGCAGCGTCGGCCAGCCTCCGGCCTCTGCCTGCGCTGGACAGCGTGTGGTTTGACATCCCGGAGTCGTCCACCAACGATTCACTGGGTCTGATTTGGACGCAGTTCACGGACCCGGTTGGGTTTGGAGACGCCTACCGTTGGTCGTCGAAACGTGAAAACCTGGGGGAGGATTTTATCTACCCGTTCGGCAGCGTGTTCGACGACGTGTTCGTCGACGGCCTGACATTTCCGTTTGCCAATTTTCGATCGCCTCAGCCTGGGGTGGAGGAAACGCCTGGTGAGGAGGGCTTTTGGAAGGTGGGAGACACGGTGGTGGTGCGCATGGAAGCGATCGATTACCAGGTGTTTGAAGTCCTTCGTGACTTTGAAAACAGCCTGGCCAACCAGGGCAATCCCTTTGCGTTGCCTACGTCTGCTTCGACGACGGTGGACGGCGGTTTGGGCTGGTTTGCGGCGTACTCCGGGATCACCGACACCGTGGTTTGCGCGCCTTGAACGGTCCCAATCCCGCGAAAAACGCGTTGTATTTTCAGCCCAAATTGAACGACATGGTTTCTAACGCGACGCGCTTGTGCGCATGGGTTTTGGGGTTGTTATGGGTGTGGATCTGTCCCGGCATGTCCTGGGCCCAGGGTGAACAGCCATGGCTGCTCGATGCAGTAACATGCCACGAAGTGGGTGCGGTGATGTCGTTTGAAACGTCGGTGCAAGGGCAGGGCGACGAACTGCGGGTGACGTTGCCCAACCTTCCCGACGACATCGACGTAGCCAGCGCACAAATTGAACTTCCCAGGGGGCTCGAGCTGATCACTGTATCCAAGCTTGAGGTGCTGCCTGACCTGGGAAGCGTTCTGGGTGCGGCGCGCAGCGACGTGGAGGGACGGACGTTGGCCCTCGAGTTGGAGGAGGCCTTGCTGCAGGCACTGGACCAAGAACGCGTGTTCTTGGAATACAACCGCAACATTGGCGGTGGTGGAGAAGTGTTGCTGGTGGACGACGTGGAGGAAATGCGCCACTACCTGGCCCAAAAGCACCGGGAGTTGTCCTTGGAGCGGGTGGACCTTGTTAGCAACATTCGTGCGCTTCAACTGGAATTGGATGTGGCCCGTCAAGACCTGGCAGATTTGGAGGTGCGCGCCGCCGTGCCATCTCAAGCTTTGCAGCTGGTTCTTGCCGGCACAGGTCGTGGAGACTTGCGTGTGCACGTGGCCACGCGCCGCGCTGGATGGGTGTCGAGTTACGACGTGTCGTGGGATGAGGGCAAGGACGCCCTCAGCGTGGAGCGCTTTGCGCGTGTGGTCCAAACCACCGGGCTCGACTGGGAAGACGTGTCGCTCGTCCTTCGAACAGGTGAGCCTTTGGGCGCGGCCATGCCCCTGGCGCGACGCCCCCAACTCAAACGACAGTCGGCCATGTCCTACGGCGGATACTCAGCCAATGTGGCGTGGGTGAACAGCGGCCTTTCCGACGACCGCGCTCGGGAAGATGTGTTGAACATCCAGGCGCCCCAGTCCAGCAATTGGCAGCACGATGTGAAGGGCAGGGTGGGGGTGTCAGGTGCGGGGGATCCCGCCCGGGTTTTGCTCGACAGCCACGTGCTGCCCGCCACCCCGTCCTGGTTGGCCAACGCTTCCTTGGGTGAAGAAGCGCTTCGGTCGTGCCACACCAAGTCGTGGATGGACGCGGGATTCTTGTCAGGCGAGGGGCGAGCGTTTCAAAACGGCGCCATGCTTGGCGTCATGCCGCTGAACATGCCTTCATGGGGCGATTCGTTGAACGTGATGCTCGGTGCAGATGAAACGGTACGCATTGCACGCGCCTTGTTGCGCGACGAGAGCGGCACCAAAAGGCTGAGTGGGAAGACCGTCGTGAAGCAAGTCCGGCAGCTTCAGGTGTTCAACCTGGAACCGGGCGTGGCCAGCGTCAGCGTTGTGGAGGCCCTTCCCTGGTCTTCTGGTTGGGCCGTGAGCGTCGAGCCGTCCGCAGGAGGTGTTTACGATGAAGACACCGGAGAAGTGCGTTGGGACGGGGTGCAGGTGGAGAAAGACGTCCCGTGGACGGCCGAAGTTGTGCTGAAGGTGGTGCTTCCCAAAGGACAAACCTTGGTCGGCTTTTGACCGTCCGGCTTCAGGTGGTCTCGAATTGGGCCAACAGGCGCTTGGCCAACCGCTTTGTGGCACCAGGACCGCCGAGGACATCCCTCAAAGCTTGAAACTCCTGTTTTTGCTTTGACAACCCACGTTGGGAGATGTCCAGCAATTGGGTGGCTGTGAACTGGTCCTGGATCAGTTCCGGCACAATCTCCCTGCCTGCGAGAAGGTTGGGGAGCCCAATGTGGGCCACCTGGGCCAAACGTTTGGCCAGTGCGTATGTCAGCCGACTTGTCTTGTACACCACGACGTGGGGCGTGCCGAGCAGTGCCGCTTCGAGCGTGGCGGTTCCGCTGGCCACCCACGCAAGTTGGGCGCCTTGGAGCAGGGTTTGAGTGTGTCCAAAACGCACCTGGATGCCCGCTGCGGTGGCGAGGCGGTAGTCGGCCATGGATCGGCCCGGGGCGCCCGCGACTACCACGTCTGGCAGCGACCACAACCCCTGCGCAGCGCCTTGCTGGGCGGCGTTCACCATGACCTCCAAGTGGTGATCGAGCTCCTGCGCCCGTGAGCCAGGCAACAAGACCAGGTCATGGGAGGGTGTATTCTCGGACGAGGCCGGCTGGACGATGTCGAGCAAGGGGTGCCCTTCGTCCCATACCTCCACCTTGGCCGATTCAAGGGCGCCGCGTTCGAACGGCAGGATGGGCGCCACGGCATCGAAGTCATGCGCCAGGGCGTGCACGCGCCCCGCCTTCCAAGCCCAAATCTGGGGCGCCACCCATTGCAACCGAAAGGCCGGGTGTTGGGCTTTTCTCAGCCGTTTGGCCAGGCGCATGTTGAAGCCAGGGAAGTCGATGGTGACGACGACGTCAGGCTCGGCGCCTTGAATGTCTCGCTGGGCGCGCTTGAAGTTGCCTAAGATGGAGGGGAGGTGTTTGAACACTTCCCAAAAGCCCATGTGGTTGATGTCGTTGCAATGGGTCAAGACGTCCATGCCAGATTCGGCCATGGCGTCGCCTCCCCAGCCCGTGCAGGTGAAAGACAGCCCAAGAGCCTCAGCCTCCGTCCGAAGGGCTCGAATCAACCCTGCGCCATACACGTCCCCGGAGGCTTCACCCACCAAGAAAAACACGTGGAATTGACCAGGACGGTTCAAGGGACGAGGTGCGCCCATGGGTCAAAGGGTGCCTGCGTTGGATTGGAAATAGACGATGAAGGGCACGGTGATCAAAATCACTCCGAGCAAGCCTTGGGCGATGCGCTCCCAGCCCATGCGGTTGGCCACCCAAAACAAGACCACGTTCAACAACGTGCTCGCCGTCAAGATGCTGTCGCGGTAAATCTGGCTGCCCAGGACCACGGTTTTGTAGAAATGTTGGAACGAGGTGCCGTTCGCCCAAGCCCACCATTGGCCCAACAGCAAACCTCCAAGGGCTGTGCCCACCAATCCTGCAAGCAGGCCCAAAGGCAGCGTGTCGAATTTGGCCCGGTCAGCTGTCAAAACCGAGGTGCCATTGGTTCAACTCTGCCATGGCGTGATGGGCCGTGAGGTCGTACTGCACAGGGACCACGCTGACGTACCCGTGGCGCAAGGCCCACTCGTCGGTGTCTTCTCCAGAATCCACGTCGGTGAAGTTGCCTGTCATCCAGTAATATGGACGCCCACCAGGCGCGGTGCGTTCTTCGAATGAATCAGCCCAGTGTCCCGCGGCCTGGCGGCTAATGCGCAGTCCTTTCAAGGCCTCTGGGGCCACCTTGGGGATGTTGACGTTCAGGCAAGTGCCCTTGGGCGTGCCTTCTTTCAGCACCTTCTCCGTGACCGTCCGGACCGCTCGGCAGGCGCCCCTGAAGTCAGCGTCCTCGGCGAAGTCACACAGCGAAAAGCCCACGGAGGGGATGCCTTCCAGCGCACCTTCCACCGCCGCGCCCATCGTGCCAGAGTAGATGACGTTGATGGAGCTGTTGCTCCCGTGGTTGATGCCGCTGAGCAGGATGTCTGGGGTGCGGTCCAAAATCTTGTAGATGGCGAGCTTGACGCAGTCCACCGGCGTGCCCGACGTCTTGTACGCTCGCACACCCTCCATGCCAAAGTCGTGCGGCCACATCTTCAAGATGTTGCTGATGGTGATGGCGTGGCCCATGCCAGATTGGTGGTTGTTGGGCGCCACGACCACCACGTCACCGAGGTCGGCAATGGACTCCACCAGGTTGCGAATGCCAGGTGCGGTGATGCCATCGTCGTTGGTGACGAGGATGAGGGGGCGGGCAGCGGGTTGGCTCATGTCGTCAAGCTTCTGGGGTGCGGTTCAAAACCTCCAGAAAGTAGCCCCAGAACTTTTGGACAGAACTGATTTGGACGCATTCGTCAGGGCTGTGCGCGCCGCGGATGTTGGGCCCAAAGGACACCATGTCCATCTCGGGGTAGTTGGTCCCCAAAATCCCACACTCCAACCCGGCATGACACGCCAAAACGCGAGGCGCCTCGTTGTAGCGCTTCTCGTACAAGTCGCGGCACATGGCCACAGCTTCGCTGCTCGGGTTGGGGGTCCAGCCTGGGTAAGCTCCGCTGCGTTCGGTCTGCAATCCCGCCAGCGCAAACGCGGCTTCGATGCTTCGCGCGTGGTCGTCCTTTTCAGAATCGACGCTGCTTCGGTTGAGGCACTGGATTTCCACTTGTCCGTCCTGCACGTCCACCCGTGCAAGGTTGTTGGAGGTTTGGACCAATCCCGGAATGTCGGGGCTCATTCGGTGGATGCCCACAGGGCACGTCTGGATGGCGAGCAACAAAGCATACTGGTCTTCTTCGCCCATCACGTGGCCCGGCAGCGCCGCGGAGGTCCATTCGACGGAGAGGTCGGGATCGGTGGTGGCGTACTCCACTTTCAGCGTGTCGCGGCTTTCCGTCAGGGCCGATTCCAGGGCGGCGAGGTCCTCCTGGGCACACACCAAGGTGGTCTTGGACTCACGCGGGATGGCGTTGCGCAGGCCCCCTCCTTGAATCGAGGCGACGCGCAGGTCCACGTGGTCGAGGGCTTCGAGCACCACGCGGTTGCCCAATTTGTTGGCGTTGGCCAAGCCTTTGTGGATGTCCATGCCGCTGTGACCTCCTGAGGCCCCGCGAACCACGAGTTCGAGTGCGACGTTGCCGTCGGTCACCGCGGCTTCTTGGATGTACGTGCCGCGCGAGGTGAGGTCCACACCGCCCGCGCAGCCGATGCTGATTTCGTCGTCGTCCTCGGTGTCGAGGTTGATCAGGATGTCTCCGGAGAGGAAACCGCCCTGGAGTCCGAGGGCGCCGGTCATGCCGGTTTCTTCGTCGATGGTGAAGAGGGCCTCCAAGGCAGGATGTGGAATGTCGTTGCTTTCCAACACCGCCAAAATGGTCGCCACACCGATGCCGTTGTCGGCCCCCAAAGTGGTGCCTGCCGCACGAACCCAATCGCCGTCCACAAGCATCCGAATGCCCTGGGCCATGAAGTCGAATTCTGTGGCTTCGTTCTTCTGACAAACCATGTCCACGTGGCTTTGGAGCACCACCGTTTTCCGCGATTCCATTTCTGGGGTTGAATGCTTCTTGATCAACACGTTGCCCACCTCGTCTTGAAGCGATTCAAGCCCCTTCGCGGCGGCCCATTCGTGGAGCCATTCGACCACCCTGCCCTCCTGCTTGGACGGGCGTGGAATGGCGTTCAAATCGGCGAATCGATTCCACAGGTCCGCGGGCTCGAGTCGGCGCACGGGATGGTTGGGGTGGTCGGCGTGGTCTGTCATGCCTCGAAAGGTAGGGTTCGAATGGTGAGTGAAAGGCGCGTGGGGTGTGGAAAAGTTGGGGTTTGGCCTGGGGTGGAAGCCTGAAGCACATCGGTACTTTAGAGGCAGATATGGCAGAGCAAGTCCAGTACACGGAAGACAACATTCGGAGCCTCGATTGGAAGGAGCACATCCGGATGCGCCCCGGGATGTACATCGGGAAATTGGGAGACGGCAAGGACGCCGACGACGGCATCTACGTGCTCCTGAAGGAGGTGGTCGACAACAGCATCGACGAGTACACCATGGGGCATGGACGCACCATCGAGGTGGCAATCAAGGACGACGAAGTGCGTGTTCGCGACTACGGCCGTGGCATTCCCTTGGGAAAGGTGGTCGACTGCGTGTCCAAGATCAACACCGGCGGCAAGTACGACAGCCGGGCGTTCAAGAAGTCGGTCGGTTTGAACGGCGTGGGCACCAAGGCGGTGAACGCGTTGAGCACGGAATTCGTGGTGGAGAGTGTGCGAGAGGGACAAATGAAGCGCGCAGGCTTCGTCCTTGGCGAACTCACGGACGACGCCAAGGTGGAGTCGACCACCAAGCGCAACGGCACACGCATTCGCTTCAAGCCGGACCCGGACATCTTCAAGGCGTACCGGTTCCGGACCGAACATGTGGAAAAGCTGCTGTGGAACTACGCCTACCTAAACACAGGTCTCACGCTTTACCTGAACGGCGAGAAGTTCCGAAGCGAGCACGGGTTGAAGGACCTTTTGGAGGATCGGCTTGACAGCAAGCTGCGTTACCCCATCGTGCACATCTCCGGAGAAGACATCGAAGTGGCCATGACGCACACCGACGCTTACGGCGAGGACTATCAAAGCTTCGTCAACGGCCAATACACCCCGCAGGGAGGGACGCACCAGGCGGCCTTTCGCGAGGCTTACATCCGGGTGGTCCGGGACTTCTTTGGCAAGGACTACGACGCCCAGGACATCCGTGGCGGCATTTCTGCGGCGGTGGCCGTGAAGGTGGAGGAGCCGGTGTTTGAATCGCAGACCAAAACCAAGCTCGGCTCCCTCGAAGTGGGGCCCGACCGTCCGACGTTGAAGAGCTTTGTGTTTGAGTTTTTGAAGCGGGAGCTGGACAATTTCCTGCACCGAAACCCTGAAGTCGCCCAGGCCCTTCAGGCCCGGATCATTCAAAGCGAGAAGGAGCGGAAAGACCTCGCTGGCATTAAGAAGCTCGCCCGCGAGCGCGCCAAGAAGGCCTCCCTGCACAACCGCAAGTTGCGGGACTGCCGCCTTCACCTTACAGACACCAAGAAGGACCGCAACGAGGAAACGACCCTATTCATCACGGAGGGAGACTCGGCGTCGGGTTCCATCACGAAAGCCCGTGACGTGGCCACCCAGGCGGTGTTCAGCCTGAAGGGAAAGCCGCTCAACAGCTTTGGCCTGACCAAGAAGGTGGTCTACGAAAACGAGGAGTTCAACCTTCTGCAGGCCGCACTCAACATCGAGGATGGGCTGGACACCTTGCGCTACAACAAGGTGGTCATCGCCACGGATGCGGACGTCGATGGCATGCACATCCGATTGCTCCTGATCACCTTTTTCCTGCAGTTCTTCCCCGAATTGGTCAAACGGGGCCACCTGTACGTGTTGCAAACGCCGCTGTTCCGCGTGCGAAACAAAAAGGAGACGCGCTACTGTTACGACGAAGGTGAGAAGCAAGCCGCCCTCGGAGACTTGGGAGCACGGGCAGAAATCACCCGATTCAAAGGGTTGGGGGAAATCAGCCCAGACGAATTCAGCCACTTCATCGGCGAGGACATCCGGTTGGACCCTGTGGTCATCGGCAAGGAGCAGAGCCTCCAAGAGATGCTGGGCTTCTTCATGGGCAAGAACACCCCCAACCGCCAAAAATTCATCATTGAGAACCTCCGTGTGGAGAAGGACGAATTGACGGAAGCATGAGCGAGCAAGAGCACCACGACGACGAGCGCGACGAGCGCGACGACGAGTTTGCCGGGGAAGAAGGGGCAGGCGAATCTGGAGAGATGGAGCGGGTGATCCCGGTCCGTGGCATGTACAACGATTACTTCCTCGACTACGCCAGTTACGTCATCCTCGAGCGTGCAGTGCCGCACCAGCACGACGGCCTGAAGCCCGTGCAGCGGCGCATCTTGCACAGCTTGCGTGAAATGGACGACGGCCGTTTCCACAAGGTGGCCAACGTCATCGGCAACACGATGAAGTACCATCCCCACGGGGACGCCAGCATCGGTGACGCCATGGTCCAAATTGGACAGCGCGAGCTGCTGTTGGACTGCCAAGGAAACTGGGGCAACATCTTGACGGGGGACCGTGCCGCGGCCCCGCGTTACATCGAGGTCAAGCTGAGCAAGTTTGCGCTGGAGGTGCTCTTCAATGCCAAGACCACAACTTGGCTCTCCAGCTACGACGGCCGCAACAAGGAGCCTGAGACGTTGCCTGTCAAATTCCCCTTGCTGTTGTCC
Source organism: uncultured Flavobacteriales bacterium (assembly GCA_913041065.1). Taxonomy (GTDB): domain Bacteria; phylum Bacteroidota; class Bacteroidia; order Flavobacteriales_D; family Sanyastnellaceae; genus UBA11663. Next base: position 33,968 of record CAJWII010000001.1, on the reverse strand, counting down.
AGCGGGGTGGACGGCATCGCCGTGGGGTTGGCCTGCAAAATCCTGCCCTACAATTTCATTGAGTTGATCGAAGCTTGCATCGCGCACTACCAAAACAAGCGCTTCAAACTCTACCCGGACTTCCCAACTGGAGGGATGGCCGACATGGAGAACTACAACGACGGGCTTCGCGGGGACCGGGTGCGCGTTCGGGCCCGCATTGACAAGGTGGACAACAAGACTTTGGTGGTCCGGGAAGTGCCCTACGGCGTCACCACAGGGTCGCTCATTGACAGCATCTTGAAAGCCAACGACAAGGGCAAAATCAAGATCAAGAAGGTGGAGGACAACACCGCCGACAAAGTCGAGGTGGTCGTTCACTTGGCCAACAACGTGTCACCGGACAAGATGTTGGATGCCCTGTACGCGTTCACGGACTGCGAAGTCAGTTTGGCGCCCAACAGCTGCGTCGTGTTTGACGACAAGCCCGTCTTCATGGGGGCGACCGAGATCCTGAAGATCAGCGCCGACCGCACGCGGCATTTGCTCAAGAGGGAGCTTGAAATTGAGCTTGGCGAACTCCAGGAAACTTGGCATTTCGCCTCGTTGGAGAAAATCTTCATCGAAAACCGCATCTACCGCGACATCGAGGAATGCGAAACGTGGGAAGAGATCCTCACTGCCATCCACGAAGGCCTCAAGCCGCACATCAAGCACCTGTTGCGAGAGGTGACGGACGAGGACGTCACCCGACTCACCGAGATTCGGATCAAGCGCATTTCCAAGTTTGACAGCTTCAAGGCTGACGAACGCATCGCGTCGTTGGAAGAAGAGATCGAGCGCGTGAAGGACCACTTGGCCCATCTCACGGAATACGCCATCGCCTGGTTCAAGCGTCTCAAAGAGAAGTACGGTGCCGGCCGCGAGCGCAAGACTGAACTCCGCACCTTCGAGTCCATCGACCGCAGCAAGGTGGCGGTGGCGAACGCCAAGCTTTACTGGAACCCCGATGAGGGTTTCGTGGGCACAGGGTTGAAGCGAACCGAAGGGGAACTGCTTGGGGACTGTTCCGACATCGACGACATCATTGTGTTCCGGAATGACGGAGTCATGCAAGTGAGCAAGGTTTCGTCCAAGGCATTCTTTGGGAAAAACCTGCTGTATGCCGCCGTCTGGAAGCGTGGGGACAAGCGTACGACCTACAACGTCATCTACCTGGACGGCGCAACGGGCAAAAGCATGGTGAAACGTTTTAACGTCACGTCCATCACCCGCGACCGAGAATACCCCATCACCAAAGGCACGCCCAAGTCCAAAGTCTTGTACTTCACAGCCAACCCCAACGGCGAGGCGGAGGTGGTGTCCATCTTCCTGCGCGCCCAAGCCCGCTTGAAGAAGGTCAAGTTCGACGTCGACTTCAGTGACATCGCCATCAAGGGCCGTGGAGCAGGAGGCAACTTGGTCTCCAAGTTCTCGGTTCGGAAGGTGGAGTTGAAAGAGGCCGGCGTGAGCACCTTGGGGGCACGCGAGGTGTGGTACGACGACACCGTGCGTCGTTTGAATGCGGATGGACGGGGCCGGTTCTTGGGCGACTTTAAGGCGGAGGAGAAAATCTTGATGCTCTTGGACGACGGGTCGTATGCGTTTTCGAGCTTCGACCTGAGCACCCACTTCGACGACAAGATGGTCCACCTCGAGAAGTTTGACGAGGACCGTCCTGTGTCTGTGGTGTACTACGAGGGGGAGAAGGACGAGTGGTACGTCAAGCGGTTCTTGCCCGAATTCAGCAAAAACCCCACTGGATTCATTGGCGAGCACGAGCAGTCCAAGCTGTGGGTGGCTTCGACGTTGCACCACCCGCATGTGCGCATCCGCTACAACCGCCGCTTCAAACACACCCGTGACCGGGAAGACGACGTGCTGGACTTGAGAGGCTTCATTTCGTTGAAAGGGGTGAAGGCCTTGGGCAACAAGCTCAGCGCATTGCCTGTAACGGAAGTGAGCCTCGAGCCTCCAGTCGAAGAGCTGGAGCAAGCGTTGGAGCAAGAGCTGGACGCGGCGCGCGCTGCCGATGCGGCGCGTGAAGCCACCACGGCAGCTCTGCCAGAAGCTGTCCCAGAAAGGCCAGAGGCTGAAACCGAGGCCCAGCCAGAACCGACACCCAAGGCCCCTGCACCGGCGCCTGAGGTGGACGAGGGCGGACAGGCGTCGTTGTTCTGATCGGTCGCTTGGCACATGGAGAAAAGGGCTTGGTGTTCAATGTACACCAAGTCCCAAATGCGCTACCTTTCGACTCCAAAAAGAACCCGATGAACCGATTGACTTTCCACACTTGTGCCTTGGCCGTCTCGGCATTGTTGTCTGCTGTCTTGACTTCTTGCGGAGGTCCCAACCCCTCCGGCGATGTGGAGGTGCTGGGTTCTGGCGAGCAGGCCGACGTGCTGGTGCACGCCGAGTGGACCAAGAACGCGACGATTTACGAGGTGAACGTGCGCCAGCACACTCCTGAGGGCACGTTCAATGCGTTGATCCCAGACCTTCCTCGGTTGAAGGAACTGGGTGCAGACATTTTGTGGCTGATGCCCGTGCACCCCATTGGAGAGGTCAACCGCAAAGGCGGCGAAAACGCCAACAATTACATTGTGGAGCCCGGCAGTTCCTCGCTGGGAAGCCCTTACAGCGTGCAGGACTACTACGCCATCAATCCGGACTACGGAACCCTGCAGGACTTCCAGCGTTTCGTGAACGAAGCCCACGCGTTGGGCTTGCGGGTGATTTTGGACTGGGTGGCCAACCACAGCGCCTTCGACTGCGTTTGGATCGAGTCGCACAAGGAATACTACCTGCTCGACAGCCTTGGGAACCTGCAGCCCCCCTTGGGCACCGACTGGTGGGACGTGGCCCAGCTTGATTGGGAAAACGGCGTGGACAATGGCTTGTACGCGGGCATGGCCGACGCCCTGGTGCACTGGGTGGAGAACTACGGGGTGGATGGGTACCGTTGCGACGTGGCGATGAAGGTGCCGACCCCGTTTTGGGAGATGGCCCGCCGCCAATTGGAGGCAGTCAAGCCCGACGTGTTCATGCTCGCAGAGGCCGAGGAGCCTGAGCACCACAACCGCGCCTTCGACATGAGCTACGGGTGGCACTTCCACCACTTGACCAACCAAGTGGCCCAAGGAAAGGAGCCTGTCCAGGTGTTGCGCGATTACGTGCATGAAGAGGCCGAGCGTTTTGCGACCGACGCCTACCGCATGGGGTTCATCACCAACCACGACGAGAACAGCTGGAACGGCACCGTGGAGGAGCGCTACGGCGACGCGGGCGACGCCATGGCGGTGTTGGCGGGAATGCTGTTGGACATGCCGTTGGTGTATTCGGGCCAAGAGTCTTACAACCGAGACCGCTTGCGGTTCTTTGAAAAGGACACCGTGCAGTGGAGTGGCTACGACAAGGCCGACTTTTACCGCACTTTAAACGAACTCAACCACACACGTGAAGCCCTCTGGAATGGAGACTTTGGGGGTGCGCCCAAGTTGTTGGCCACGTCTGCCGACGAGTCGGTCTTCGCATTCTACAAGCAGAAAGGCGAAAGCACAGTGGTGGTGGTTTTGAACTTCTCTGCCGATGCCCAAACCGTGATGCTCGCCCTGCCTGAGGCCGAGTTGGCCCCTGTAATGGGAAGCTATGGCGTCACGGGCTGGGATGAAGGCCAGGAGATGGCCCCTTACAGCTACGCGGTCCTGGCCACGGCATCTTAAGCTGCGCCCCCGCACCCGCTTGAGGATGCGGTGTAAGTTTGGGACATGGAATTGAAGCGCGTCGCGTTGATTGCCCACGACGGCAAAAAGGACGACTTGGTGGACTTTGTGAAGGCCCATCAAGCTTGGTTCAAGACCCTTAAGTTGGTGGGCACAGGAACCACAGGCGGTCGGGTGGCTGAGCTGGGGTTGTCTGTGCGGCGTTTGGCATCGGGTCCCCTTGGAGGGGACGCCCAAATCGCAGCCCTCATCACCGAAGGCCTTGTGGACGCGGTCGTCTTCTTCCGCGACCCGATGGGCAAGCATCCCCACGAGCCAGACGTGAACATGCTTTTGCGCCAGTGCGACGTGCACAACGTGGCGTTGGCCACCAACCGAGCCACAGCAGAATTGCTGGTGCAGGCGGCCAACCCTGCGCAGGGGTGAGCGGCGAGGTTCGGCGAGGTACAGGCCCATGGCCGTCTGCCAACGTTGAGCCGGAAGTCCGACGATGGCTCCTTTCTCGGTTGGATTCCGTTGAGGTCGAGGAACGAGAGGGCATGGCGTTGCGCTTGATGGAGCATGAGTCAGGTCAACCCCGAGGCGCACGGTTGGCCGAAGGGAGGCGTTGGTCAGAATCGGAGCTGGACCGTTTGGCTGTGCGGGCCTCGAGGTTGGCAGAGGGCGAGCCCTTGCAACATGTCTTGGGTCAAGCCTGGTTCGACGGCATGGCGCTGCGCGTTACCCCAGACGTCCTCATTCCTCGTCCAGAGACGGAGGAGCTTTCAGCTTGGATGGCACAGAAGCTCTTGACGGTTCCCCATTCTGCCCCATGTGCGTTGGATTGGTGCACAGGATCTGGATGCATTGCGTTGTCCTTGAAAAAGCGGGTCCCACATGCGGAAGTGCACGCATGGGACGTCAGCCGACCTGCACTGGATGTGGCCCAAGCCAACGCTGAGGCCCTCGGTTTGAACGTGACTACAGGGGAGTCCGACTTGCTTTCCGCGCCGCGCCCAAGTGCGCCTTTCCACCTTGTGGTCTCCAACCCGCCCTACATCCCTGTGGCAGAATGCGCCGACATGCACGCCAGGGTGGTGGAGCACGAGCCGGCTTTGGCGCTGTTCGTGACCGACGAGGATCCGCTCTTGTTTTATCACGCACTTGTGAGGTGGTGCGAAGACGGAGGGCTTTCAAAGGAAGGGTGGCTTGGCATGGAGAGTCACCATGCCCACGCACAAGGCGTGGCTGCGTTGTTGGCGGATTCAGGCCGTTGGAAACACGTGGAAATCCTGGAAGACTTGCAGGGCAAGCCAAGGCATGTTGTGGCCCGACTTGAGGTACCTTCATTGCATGGACGCCCTCCAAAGGATTGACGCACTTCGGGCTGAACTGCACGCCCACAACCACAAGTATTACGTGCTTGCTGAGCCGTCGATCTCCGACCGAGAGTTTGACGCGTTGTTGGAAGAGTTGACCCAACTTGAGGCGGCGCACCCCGAAGCCTACGATGCGAATTCGCCGACACAACGCGTGGGTGGTGACCTCACAGACAAGTTCGAGAAGGTGCCTCACAGGCACGCCATGTTGTCGCTGAGCAACAGCTACAACGCTGAGGAGGTGGCCCAGTGGGCGGAACGTGTGCAAGCTTCGTTGCCAGGGGAGGACGTGGAGTTTGTCATGGAACTCAAGTACGATGGGGTGGCCATCAGTCTTTGGTACGAGGAGCGCGCCCTGGTGCGCGCCCTCACTCGAGGCGACGGCGCTGTGGGCGAAGACGTGCGCACCAACGTGGCCACCATTCGGACGGTTCCATTGAAGCTCCTTCCTGGCGCCCCCGCCGCACTCGAAATCCGGGGAGAGATCTTTTTCCCATGGGATGCATTCAACGCGCTCAACGCGTTGCGCAGGGAGTCCGGCGAGCAAGAGTTTGCCAACCCCCGCAACACCGCAGCCGGCACCCTAAAACTCCAGGACAGCCGCTTGGTCGCCGACCGACCGCTGGATTGCATGCTCTACAACGTTGACGGAGGCGCGATGCAGGCGCTTGGCATCGACCGTCACAGTGAGGCTGTGGAGCGCACCGGGACGTGGGGATTTAAGCCGCCCCAGGGAAGGAGTTTGGAAGTCACCACGTCGGTGGACGGGATCATGGCCTTTGTGGCGCATTGGGACAAGGCCCGCCACAACCTCAACTTCGCCATCGACGGCATTGTCATCAAGGTCAACCGTTACAACCACCAAAAGCGACTTGGGAACACGGCCAAGAGCCCAAGATGGGCGTTGGCGTACAAGTTTGAAACCGAGCGGGCCCGCACCGAATTGGTGGACGTGAAGTACCAAGTGGGACGCACTGGGGCTGTGACGCCCGTGGCCGACCTCGATCCGGTGCAACTCGGCGGGACGACGGTGCAGCACGCCAGCTTGCACAACGCCGACCAAATCGCCAAGTTGGACCTGCGCATCGGTGACATGGTCTTTGTGGAGAAGGGGGGGGAGATCATCCCCAAGATTGTGGGTGTGGACCGCGAGGCCGCCCACGCTGAAGGGTTGTTTGCGCCGCCGTCGTTGGTGTTTCCGTCGGCTTGCCCAGAGTGTGGGTCCACCTTGGAACGCGTGGAGGGCGAGGCCCAACATTATTGTGTGAATTTCGCGGATTGTCCAGCTCAGGTGCGCGGACGCATCGAGCACTTCATCTCGAGGAAGGCCATGAATGTGGATGGGCTCGGGAAAGAAACCGTGGCGCAGTTGGTGGACGCGGGCCTTCTTCGGGACGTGGCGGACTTGTACGCCTTGAGCGCGGATCAACTGTTGCCGCTGGAGCGCATGGCCCAAAAATCGGTGGACAACCTGCTGGTCAGCCTGGCCGAGAGCAAGGCAGTCCCTTTTGAACGCGTCTTGTTTGCGCTGGGCATACGTCATGTGGGTGAGACGGTGGCCAAGCTGTTGGCCGGCAGTCTGGGTTCCTTTGAGAAGGTCGCCCAAGCTAGCGTGGAAGAGGTGGTGGCGTTGGAGGGCATTGGACCCGTCATCGCGGAGAGCGTCGTGTCTCATTTTGCAGACCCCGCGTTCCGAGAGATGGTGGCTCGGCTCGTGGCTGCAGGCATTCAAACCGAAGTGGTTGAGGAAGCGCCGTTGGGGGACGCCCTCGAGGGTGAAGTCGTGGTGGTCAGCGGCGTGTTCACCACCATGTCTCGCGACGAGGCCAAATCTGCGGTGACCGCTCACGGAGGACGGTTGGTGGGCAGCATCAGTTCCAAGACGACCATGGTTCTGGCCGGAGACAACATGGGACCCAGCAAGCTGGCCAAAGCGGAGAAGCTCGGAATTCCTATCGTGGACGAAGACACCTTCTTGGCCAGGATTCAGTCCTGACCGCGGGGCGTGGCTCCCGTCAGAACGAGACGGTGAATTTCAAGTTCAGCCTGCGGCCGGTCAAGAAATTGGGCACGGCGTAATAGCGTCCGTTCACGTCCTGAATCCAGTTGTGGTTGATGGTGTTGTTGATCCCCAGCAGGTTGAACACTTCGATGGACACGAGCCCGTCCCGTTCGGCTTCGTCGCTGAACAAGGCCCGGGAGAAGCCCACGTCGACGCGGCGGTATGCCGGGGTGCGGAGTACGTCCTGGTACCTGTTGAAGGACGGCGGTCCGTAGGGCAACCCGCTGCCGTAGAAGAGGCTGAGCAACACTTTGTAGTCCGGGTTGCGCGGCATCTCGTCTTGAAACAGCAGGCTGAAGCTGAACCGTTGGTCTGCGGGACGGGGAATCATGCCTGGGAGCACCACCACAGTGTCGGTGATGTTGGCATACGGGCCGCTGTGGTAGCCAGGCACGACTTGAAGTCCGTCGGCATTGAAGTACTCCTCGTAGCTGTCGTCGACGAGGTCTTCCTCCGTTTTGAGCGCAGACATGCGCAGCCAACTTTGGATGCCTGGAATGAATTCCCCGTTGAGCATCATGTCCACGCCGGCGGCGTAGCCAGAGGCGTTGTTGATGGCATAATAGCGCTGTCGGACGTTTTCAATTTCGTAAGGGATGAGGTTGTCGAGGTCTTTCCAAAAAATCTCTCCCACAAACTTGAAGGGACGTCCCTTGGAAGAGAACTCGTGGTCGATTCCGGCCACCGCGTGGATCGCGCGTTGGGGCGCGACGTCGTCGCGGACGAGCCCGTTCAGCCCTCGCATCTCACGGTAAAACGGGGGTTGGTAATAGTAGCCGCCGGACATACGGAGCACCGTCTGGGCCATGCTTGCAGGAACGAAGGACACGTTGGCCCGTGGGCCGCCCACCACATGGGTGTTGCGCGTGCCGGCTGCGGGGTGAGTCAACACCGACCACCGATGGATTCTGGCGCCGACATGAACTCGGAGGTCGCCCCGCGAGGTTTCTTGCGCCCACGTGTCCTGGACAAAGGCGGTGCTGCGGTGGGCTGACACCAGGTTGTGTTCGGACACGAAATAGGGCAGGGCGATCACCTGATGGGGACGGTCTTCGGGGTCGAGGTAGCCCAAATTGTCAGCGGGATGCGGCGCGAAGAACCCTGCCGAATCCACCACGTTCCATTCGGACACGATGTCGTCGAACGTTTCGATCCGGTGCTTGATGCCCCATTCCACATGGTGCTTTTCCAGGATGTGGCTTCCCTTGAGTGCAGAACTGACCACACGTGCCCACAGTTGGTTGCGACCGTGTTGCAGGAAGCCGCCGACGCCAAACGTTTGGCCTTCATCGAAGGTGTCGCCGCCTGGGTCTCGCTCCAATTCGCTGAGCAAGTATTGGCCGAGGACGTCGAAGGACTCGCGCTCGGCCGTTTGGAAAATCGACTGGATGAACCGGATGCGCGATTGTTCGGTGCGCCGTTCTGCGGCCAGGGCGCCGAACCCCGTCTCGTAGCCCGACTCTTCACGTCCGTCGTAGTACACCGTCAACCGGGCGGCTTGGTTCACTGTGCCGATGTTGGTTTCGCGGCTGTCCGGCAAGAAGCTGTAGTCGTTTCGGCCGTACACGCCGAGGGCTTGCAGTTCCCAGGGGCCGTACCCGTCCGGGTCCCACGTCAGGTAGCATTGGCCGTCGAGGTAGGTGGGGGCATATTCCCCGCGTTCGTCCAGGGTGGACAAAATATAGCTGTTGTTGCGGTAGCGAAGGCCCACGTTCATGCGCACCGGCCCCAGCACGTTGTCGTGTTGAAGCTGCGCGCCAAGCGCGCTAACGGTGGTCCGTGTCTGCGCTTCGGTGGGCTTGCGGTAGTGGATGTCCAGCACCGAGCTCAGTTTGTCCCCGTACTTGGCTTCAAACCCACCTGCACTGAATTCGATGCGGTCCACCATGTCGGTGTTGGCGAACTATATCCCTTCTTGTTGGCCACTCCTCACCAAGAAGGGGCGGTACACCTCGATGTCGTTGACGTAAACCAAATTCTCGTCGAACGAGCCACCCCGTACGTTGTAGGCGCTGCTCAATTCAGAGGTGAAGTTCACCGGCGCTTGCAGCAAGGCGTCCTCAATCGTGCCCCGAGGGGTGGGGATCTTTCCCGCCAGCTTGGGGTCGATGCGTTGCACTGTCACGTCTTGGCGGCCGTCGCCGACCACCTCCGCTTCTCGAAGGTTGGTCCCTGACTTGAGCCTGAATCGGTGCTGCACGGCTTCACGCTCGAACGTCCAGGACCACGCATCTGATCCGTGCCCAACAAACGAAGCTTGCACGGTCCAGGGACCGGCGTGGGGAAACTCGATGCTGTATTGGCCTTCTGCGTCGGTGGTCACGCCGAGCCGAAGGTGATCTTTCACCAAGACCGCTGCACCAGGCAATGGGGTGCCCTGGGTGTCCTGCACGTCGCCAGTGAGGAAAAAGCCTTGGGCCCGTGCGCCGGCCGCGGACATCATGCCCAGCCAACACGCGAGGAGAATGCGACAGCTTCGGGAATTCATTGCCTTCGCAAATCGCCGGATTTCAAGGCCTTGAGGAACTGGGCCCAAGCCACTGGATTCAGCAAATTTACGGGTGGAGCCTGACCTGCATAGCCGGCTTGTTGTGCTTGGGCGGCCAGCACCTCCGACGACGTAGACTGCCCGTCGCGGCCGACCTCACTGAGGCGGTCGTACACGTCCATTGGGTCCATTGGGGAGTCCCAAGCCGGGTCGAGGCCTTGGTTCGGCAGGCCGAGGGCCAAGAAGTCCTGACGGAAGCGCTCGCGACTGGGCCACGGATAGACGAATGCATTCTTCATGGCCACGGTGTCTCGGCCCATCGGTTGAACGAGGTTCACACGGGCCAACTCACCCCCTTCAGGAATGACGGCTTGTTGGCTCACATACCCGACGCTCGAGAACTCCAAGGTGTCTCCCGTCAGCGCCGGAAGACTGAAAAACCCGCGAGCGTCGGTCATGGTGCCACGGCGGTCCCGCGACCTGAACACAGTGCAGTACGGCAGAGGAGACAGCGAATCGCCAGTGACCACCAGCCCGCTGACTTGCACCACTTGTGCGGGGAGGCTGTCGGTTTGGCTTGACGCGGCAAGGCCCATCCACAAGGTGAATGCACACACAAATACGAGGCGAAAGGGCACGGAATTCATGCGGTGTGGAAGGTACAACGCATCAAGCGCGCTCTTCTTGTGCCGTCTTGAATTCACTGGTGAAATGGAAGGTGATTTCAGGAAAATTCTGAATCTCCATGTTCAGCATGAACTGGGACGGCGCGAGGTACACTTCGAGGCCGTCTTTGTCGCGCACGATGTCCTGGGCTTTGATGCGTCGGAATTCGGAGAGCTTGTCTTCGTTCTCCGATTCAATCCAGCACGCCTTGGAGTAGGGTTTGGCCTGGAATTCGCACTTGGCGCCGTACTCGTGTTCCAGCCGGTATTGGATGACCTCAAATTGCAGCTCGCCCACGGTCCCCACGATTTTGCGGTTGCCCGCTTCACGGATGAACAATTGGGCCACCCCCTCGTCGGTCAGCTGTTTGATGCCTTTCTCCAGCTGTTTGCTCTTCATGGGGTCCTTGTTGACCAATTCCTTGAAGATCTCGGGCGAAAAGCTGGGGATGCCTCGGAATTGCAAGTCCTCCCCCTCGGTGAGTGTGTCGCCGATTTTGAAGTTTCCCGTGTCGTAGAGGCCCACCACATCGCCCGGCCAAGCCTCGTCCACGACGCTCTTCTCTTGGGCAAGGAAGGTGGCGGGGTTGGCGAACTTCAGTTTTTTGGTCAGGCGCGTGTGCTGGTAGAAGGTGTTGCGCTTGAAGCTGCCGGAGCACACGCGAAGGAAGGCGATGCGGTCGCGGTGCTTGGGGTCAATGTTCGCGTGAATCTTGAAGATGAACCCGGTGAATTTAGACTCGTCGGGCGCCACTTCGCGGCTGGACGTCTCGCGCGGTTTGGGGTTGGGCGCGATGTCAATGAAGGTGTCCAGCATTTCCTGCACGCCAAAGTTGTTCACCGCGCTGCCAAAGAAGACCGGCGCCAGTTTGCCCTCAAGGTAAGGGGCTTGGTTCCAGGCGTCGTAGACCCCTTCCACAAGTTCCACGTCCTCGCGGAGCGTGTCGGCGTGTTCTCCCACGAGGGCGTCCAGGGCGCTGTCGTCCAGGGATTCGATGGCGACCACGTCTTTGGCCACCTTCGTTTTGTCCGCTTGAAACAGTCGCAGGCTCTTGTTGTAGAGGTTGTACACGCCTTGGAAGGTTTGCCCCTGAGAAATAGGCCAAGACAATGGCCGCACTTGGATGTTCAGCTTGGCTTCCACCTCGTCGAGCAAGTCGGTGGGGTCGCGGCCCTCGAGGTCCATTTTGTTGATGAAGACAATCACAGGCGTGTTGCGCATCCGACAGACTTCCATCAGGCGCTCGGTTTGGGGCTCCACACCCTTGACGCAGTCGATGACCAAAATGACGCTGTCCACCGCCGTCAACGTCCGGTAGGTATCCTCGGCGAAATCCCTGTGCCCCGGGGTGTCCAAGAGGTTGACCAAAATGTCCTTGTAGTGAAACGCCATGACCGACGTGGCCACCGAGATGCCGCGCTGGCGTTCGATCTCCATGAAGTCGGACGCCGCTGACTTGGTGATCTTGTTGTTCTTGACCGCACCAGCCGTTTGGATGGCACCGCCAAAAAGGAGGAATTTCTCCGTCAACGTCGTTTTTCCGGCGTCCGGGTGCGAGATGATCGCGAAGGTGCGACGGCGTTGGATTTGGTCTTGGATGGCAGCGCTCATGGTGGCTGCAAACTTACGTCGTCCGTGCCGACTGAATGGTTTGGCGAAGCAAGTCGTTCCAAGCGGGAATCAACGCGTCCGGATGCGATTTCATTGCGTGGTTCAGGGCCAAGTCGCACATCACGGCTGTTGCGCTGTCGTCCATGTCAAGAACGTCGTGGACCGCACGTGTGAGGTCGCGGTCGTTGAGGGATTCAAACCCGATGCCACACCCTTCGTCCAGCAATTCCGTGGTGCCGCCAGCCAGGGAGCCCACAACGGGCACGCGGCGTGCCATGGCCTCCAGCGTGACCGTTCCAATCGTCTCGGCGTGGCTGGTCATGACAAATGCGTCCAGGGCGTCGTACACCGGCAGCACGTCGTCCCGGCCTTCCAGCCAATGGACGCGGTCGGCCACCCCCAATTCGGCGGCCAGGTGCTTCAGGTGGGTCGCCTCGTCGACGCCGTTGTTGACGGTGTTGTCCCCGACAAACAGCCAGTGAACATGGTCAGGAAGCAGGGCCAAAGCACGAATGGCAATCCGCTGGCCCTTGCCTGGGTCCAGTCGTCCCACCGTGCCGACCAGCTTCACGCTGTCAGGCATGGCCAAGCCGAGGTTGCGGCGGGCGGTCTGCGCATCCGGGCGGCTGGTGTCAAACCACCGAGGCGCCAGAGGGAGGGGGAGGACGTGGGTTTGGGGGCCTTGAAGGGGGGCGTTCTCCAGGGCTTCATTTCGCAAGGACTGCAGCCCACTGACCCACGCGTCCACCGTTCTGTACCGGCGCTTGTGCCACCATAAAGTTTTTGGCTTGGAGATCTGCATGGCCTGCTGCACGAGCAAGGGGGTCCCGGTTTGGCGGCACGCGCGGCTGGCCCCGTCCAAATCGCGCGGTGCCCGGATCCACACCAGGTCGGATTCCCGGGCCAATTGCTTCCACCTGCGGACATCCAACACGGTGGCGCGCCGAGGATGATGGGGGATGGCTTCCGGGGTGACCCCAAACGACGGCGCGTGGTCCCAGCTTGGGGAACCTTCCACGGCGGCGTACGACACCTCGTGACCGGTGTGGGCCATCCACTGGGCCATGACCAGCAAGTTGCGCTCCAATCCTCCCCAACCTATGGAAGAGGTGATAAGTCTCAACTTATACGTCATTAGCGTCTTATGTCTGGGCGAATTGTGATCTCGCTAACGATGCCTTTGCCTCGACTTTCCACGGCAAACAGCGCCGCTTCCGCCACGTATTCAGGGGTTATTCCGACGTCGAATTGGGGTCGGTAGTTGGCCCGCAGGTCCTCGTTGGTCGTGCGGTCGATGAAGGGGGTGTTGACAGCACCCGGGTTGATCGTGGTGATGGCCAGTCGGCCCTTGAACTCCGTTCGGAGCGACTCAGAAATGGCCAGGACGGCGTGCTTGGTGGCGCAGTAAATGCCGCTGTTGGGGAACACCTGTCGGGCGGCCAAGGAACCGATGTTCACCACATGCCCTTTGGAAGCCAACAACAGAGGCAGCGTCGCGTGCAAGGTGTTCAACACCCCGGTGACGTTGACGTCCACCATGGCGTGCCACTCCTCGATTTTTGCAGCTTCCAACGGGTCGAAGTAGCCGATGCCCGCGTTGGGGACGACCACGTCCAGGCCTTTCCATTGGTCAGCAATCCACTCCACGCATCGGTTCAGAGACGCCACGTCAGTGACGTCGCAGGGGAGGGTGGACACCGAGCCGGCCAGGCCCTGGGCTTCGTCAGCCAGCGCGTCCAAAGCGGCTTCGGACCTCGCGGAGGCGAGGACGTGGTGGCCTGCTCCGGCCAAGGTCAAGGCACAAGCTTTTCCGATGCCGCTGGAGGCGCCAGTGATCCAGATGTTCAGTTGTTTCATGGACTCGATTCCCATTGTGAAAGGCCCACCACGCGGTCGTAGCCTTCCCAGTCGTCGTAATGCACCACCAGGGTGTAGAGGTTGTTGGTTTGGGCGTGGCTTCCCTCCACGTCAAGCAGCTGCCCTGCCGAGTCGCGGTCGCCTTGTTCCCGCACCACGTAGTGGTAGTTGTGGTAGCCCTGCTTCAGGGTTTGGTCCAGGGTGTACAGGCCACGGTCGGGGTTGTAGGTCATCTTGAAGTCGGACCTGCACTCGTGTTGACTCAACGCCCCCACCACATAGATGTCCCTGCCAGCCAGCGGGTGCCGGGTGTCCAAGGACCAATGCACCTGCACGTGGTCGCTCCCTGTGTAGGGGTCGAGTCGGTCGTTGTGGGTGACGGACGCGCCGTGGATGTCTTGGCCTCCGCTGAAGTAATCGTAGGTGCGCCGCTCGTCCGTCTCCAGCCAGAAGTGCCAAGCCTCGGGATGTTCTTCCAGTCGTGCGACGCCTCTTGCGCTGAACTCGAGGCCTTTGAGATCCACAAATCGGAACGTGTTGCCGCCTTCAAACACGTGGCCGGACCGGGTGAAGTCGATCTCCGCGCCTTTGACGAACCGTGGTTCCATGCCGGTGATGGCCCTCGACCAGGTCCAGTTGGGCACCACGGTGACGGTCAACCGGTCGTACGGGTCTGACAGGCTGTAGTTCCGCTCTTTCAAGGTGAAGTGCACTTCTTGGTGGCTTCTCACCAAGGCCAAATCCGACGGTTCGCCCACCTTGGCGTTCACGTCGCACAACTCCTCGAACACCACGAACCTGCGCTGCACCAAAGGCCGTTCAGGGTCGTAAGGGTCGACGATTTGGAGCAAATAATTGCCGCTACGGGTCCACCTCAAGTCGTCGTTGGGCAACCGCAACAGGTGGTGGGTGAAGTCCACCTTGGTCCCGAAGCTCGCTTCGTCGTCGGCGGTGGGGGTGGAGTAGAATCCTTGCAGGTATTCGCTGGGGTGAAGGTCGGAGGGCTGCCAGTGGCGGTCGCAGTGGACGATTTGGACCTCCCAGGGGGTGTAATCCCCCGTCATGTCGTCAAACCGCAGTTCCAACACGCCCCGCTCTTGGGACTGCTCCAAGGAGACCACGGGCGGTGCGATGGGTTGGCCCACGGGATGGAAGGTCACCCCTTGAATTCGAGCGTCGTCGACAGGCAGGGGTGGGAACGTGGAAGGTTGTGCGCTGACCACCATCGCGCTGGCCCACGCCAAGGCCAAGGCGCACAGCCTTGAATGTCCATGGGGAAAGTGCCAACTGAGAGTCATGCCCCAAAGTTCGTCGCAAATCCTTTCAAGAATTGCCCTTGCGACCATGGATAAATCGCGTGTTGTCTTGGTCCGTTCTTTTGGATTGTGAGGGCTACCTTTGCGCCCCGAAAACCGATTGGACATGTCCAAGACCTTGCGAATCAAAAAAGGAGTTGACATCCGCTTGGCCGGAGCTCCTTCCACCGAATGTGCTGCAGCGCCGGCACCCAAGGTGGTGGCCATTCAACCTCCCGATTATCCGGGATTGACCCCCAAACTTGCTGTCAAAGCTGGCGATGCCGTGAGCGCGGGTGACGCGCTTGTGTTCGACAAGACGTTCACCAACGTGAAGGTTGCAAGCCCAGTGGCTGGCACCGTGAAGGACGTGGTTCGTGGCGCCAAGCGCCGGATCATGGCCGTCGTGGTGGAGGCTTCAGGTGAGGAGAAGCACCGTGACTTTGGTGTGTGGAATGGGGGAGACCGCGACGCCCTGGTGGCCCACTTGGCCCAGGCAGGCTTGTTTGCGGCATTCCGCCAGCGCCCATTCGACATGTTGGCCAACCCTTCGGACACCCCTCGAGCCATTTACGTGAGCGGATTCGATTCGTCGCCCATGGCGGCGTCGACCTCTGTGGTGGTGGAAGGCCAGATGGCCCACCTCCAACGGGGCGTCGATGCCCTGGCCGAGCTCGCCGGAGCAGGCGGGGTGCACGTCGGCCTCCAGGCTGGAGACAACACCCTCGCCGGACTCAAGAACTGCAAGACGACCGCTTTCCAAGGGCCTCACCCAGCTGGAAACGTGGGCGTGCAAATCCACCACACCGACCCCATCAACAAAGGTGAAGTGTTGTGGACGTTGGGTTTGCAAGACGTCATCAACCTTGGTGCGTTCTTGAACACAGGCAAATACAGCGCCCGCCGCGTGGTGGCAGCTTGCGGTTCAGAGATGAACAACCCGCGCCATCTGGAAACTGTTGTTGGCGCCAAGCTTGACGACCTCGGGTTGAACGTCAACGAGGGTGCCCGCGTCATCAGCGGCAGCGTGTTGACAGGCACCAACGCTGGAACAGACGGCCACTTGGGCGCGTTTGCCACACAAGTGGTGGCGTTGCCTGAAGGACACGACCCCAAGTTCATGCTTACCGAAGGTTGGCTGAGCCCAGGTTTGAACAAGTTTTCGGCCAGCCGTGCTTACCCCACGTGGCTCATGCCCAAGGGAAAGACCTACACCTTGGACACCAACCAAAACGGAGAGGACCGCGCCTTTGTGGTCTCTGGCCAGTACGAGGCGGTGTTTCCTTTTGACATCTTCCCAGTGCACCTCGTCAAGAGCATCATGGTGAACGACATCGATGCGATGGAGAAGCTGGGCATCTACGAAGTCGCGCCCGAGGATTTTGCCTTGTGCGAGTTCGTGTGCACCTCGAAAATTCCTGTTCAGTTGCTCGTGCGTGAGGGGCTGGACGCTTTGAAAGTGGAACTTGGATAAAGTCAGACGACATGAAAGCCATTCACAACCTCATCCAATCGGTCAAGCCTCACTTTGAAGAAGGCGGCAAGCTGTCGCGTTTCTGGGTGGTGTTCGACTCCCTCGAGACCTTTGCATTCACCCCGGGTCATGTGACCTCTTCAGGGGCGCACGTCCGTGACAGCATCGACTTGAAGCGAACCATGTTCTTGGTGATCGTGGCCATGGTACCCTGCCTTTTGTTTGGCATGTGGAACATAGGACACCAGTATCACTTGAGCTTGGGCGAATCTTCCGACCTCTTGGCCAACGTGCTTGTGGGCGCATGGAAGGTCATCCCACTCATCGTTGTCAGCTACGGCGTGGGCTTGGGGATTGAATTCCTCTTCGCCGGCATGCGCGGGCACAGCATCAACGAGGGGTACCTCGTGTCGGGCATGCTGATCCCACTCATCATGCCTGTGGACGTGCCCCTGTGGATGGTCGCCTTGGCCGTGGCGTTTGCCGTGGTGGTGGCGAAAGAGGTCTTCGGAGGCACCGGCATGAACATTTTGAACGTCGCCCTCACGGCACGTGCATTTTTGTTCTTCGCCTACCCCAAACAGCTGAGTGGAGAAATCTGGATCCACGACGTGGCGACCAGCAAAGCCGGTGGCATGCTCGTGGACGGGTACACCGGGGCCACAGCTCTGGGACACCTTGCAGGCACTGTAGGTGCCGCGGCGTCGGAAGCGAGCACCGCCACCATGTCGCTGTTTGCGCAGGGAGGCATGTTTTCTTTGAGCAACTGCTTCTTGGGGTTGATCCCAGGCTCGGTTGGAGAAACATCTGCGCTGGCCTGTTTGATTGGTGCTGCCATCCTCATTTGGACTGGCATTGGCAGCTGGCGTGTGATCGCCTCCTTCTTGGCAGGTGGTTTGGTGATGGGGGTGTTGTTCAACCTCATCGGGGCCAACGCGTACATGACCATCAACCCTGTTCACCAAGTGGTGATGGGTGGTTTCATGTTTGGCATGGTCTTCATGGCCACCGACCCAGTCAGTGCAGCCCAAACCAACACGGGCAAGCTTTGGTATGGATTCTTCGGCGGTTTGTTCAGCATCATGATCCGCGTCTTCAACCCCGCCTACCCAGAGGGGGTGATGATGGCCATTTTGTTCATGAACGTCATGGCGCCGCTCATTGACCACTATGTGATTGAAGCCAACATCAAGAGCCGTGAGAAGCGGTTGACTGTGGCCGCAGCCTAACCTTACGAACGAACGAAACGCACAACCATGGCGATCAACAAAAACGGAACCGGCTACACCTTTGGCTTTGCCATTGTGATGGTGGTGGTGGTGGGGACGGCCCTCGCAGCCACAGCCATCTCGCTGAAGCCTCTTCAACAGGCCAACGCGGCCGACAAAAAGATGATGGACATCCTCGGGGCCATCAAAGTGGACTCCCAGCGCGACAATGCGAAGGAGCTCTTTGCAGAGTACGTGACCTCACGCGTGTCCATCGACGCGTCCGGCGCGCAGGTGTCGGTGAAGCAAGGCGACGTCAGCACCACCGACGCGACCGACCCCTTCAACATCGACATCAAGAAGGACTACCGCTTGCACAAGCCCGCCAAGGGAGACTTGACCTGGGCAAATGCAGATGACTTGACCTTCCCGGTCTTCGAATGCCAAAAAGAAGGCGAGACCTACTTCGTGGTGCCTATGGTGGGCTCCGGGCTGTGGGGACCGATTTGGGGCTACGTGGCGCTTGAAGGCGACATGCAGACCATCTACGGCGCTAAGTTTGACCACAAGACAGAGACCCCTGGTTTGGGTGCCGAAATCAAGGAGTCTTTCTTCACAGAAAAGTTCGAGGGCAAGACCCTCGCGGAAGTGGGGCCCACCTACTTCTCGGTCCTGAAGGGCGGTGCGTTGACCGACGTGCACAGCGTCGACGGCATCACCGGCGGCACCATCACGTCCAAGGGCGTGGATGAAATGCTCAACCGCACCATGGGCATTTACCTCAAGTACTTCAACAACGCAACCCAACGCGCCCAACGATGAGCACCGACACCAACACCGCGGTCGAAACCAAGCGCGCGAGCTTGTTCAGCAAAAAGAACCGCAAACTCCTCAAGGATCCCCTTGACGACAGCAACCCCATCACCGTGCAGGTGCTTGGCATTTGCTCGGCCTTGGCGATCACTGTGCAACTTCAGCAGGCCGTGATCATGAGCTTGTCTGTACTCTTCGTGATGATCGGCGGCAACGTCATCATTTCCCTGCTTCGCAACATGGTCCCAGACCGAATTCGCATCATCGTGCAGCTCGTGGTCGTCGCCTCTTTGGTGATCATCGTGGACCAGGTGCTCAAAGCCTTCCAGCCGGACATCAGCGAGAAGCTGTCGGTCTTTGTGGGCTTGATCATCACCAACTGCATCATCATGGGCCGTCTTGAGGCGTTTGCGTTGGGCAACAAGCCTGGGCCGTCCCTCCTCGACGCCATCGGCAACGCCATGGGCTACGCTTGGATCCTCCTCGTGGTCTCCATCGTCCGTGAAATCTTCGGCAGCGGGGCCATCTCGCTCCCTGGCATGGGCCAAGTCAAGTTTTTGCCCACGAGCTGGTTCATCTCTGAAGGTGGATTCTACGAGAACAACAACTTGATGATTCTCCCTCCGATGGCCTTGATCACTGTGGGCCTGATCATTTGGATTCAACGCAGCCGCAATGAGGCACTTATCGAAGAAAACTAAGCCATGGAATACCTCAGCATATTCGTGAAGGGCATCTTCATCGAGAACATGATTTTCGCCTACTTCTTGGGCATGTGTTCTTACCTCGCGGTGTCCAAGACTGTCAAAACCGCCAACGGCCTAGGCCTTGCGGTGATTTTTGTCCTTGGCATCACCGTGCCGATCAACTACCTCCTCGAGAACTACGTGCTCAAGGAGGGCGCTTTGGCGTGGTTGAACCCAGAGTACGCCAACGTGGACTTGAGCTTCCTGAGCTTCATCATGTTCATCGCGGTAATCGCGTCCATGGTGCAACTCGTGGAGATGATTGTCGAGAAATTCGCCCCGGCGCTTTACGGTGCACTCGGCATTTTCCTGCCCTTGATTGCGGTGAACTGTTCCATCCTCGGAGGCGCCTTGTTCATGCAGGATCGCCAATACCCCAGTATCGGGGAAGCCACGGTCTTTGGCCTGGGCAGCGGGGTGGGCTGGTGGTTGGCCATCGTGGCCATCGCCGCCATCCGCGAGAAAATCCGATACTCTCACGTCCCTGCACCGTTGCGCGGGTTGGGCATCACGTTCATCATCACCGGACTCATGGGCATCGCCTTCATGAGCTTCATGGGCATTGAAATCTGATCAGACATGACAACCACGCTGATTCTGACCATCGCCTTCTTCCTCACGGTCATCTTGATGCTCGTGAGCCTGCTTCTGTTTGTGAAGGCCAAACTCTCGCCCGCGGGCAAACTCAAAATCACCATCAACGGAGAGCAGACGCTTGAAGTAGACGGGGGCTCTACGCTGCTGACCACCTTGGGCAACAGCGGGGTGTTCTTGCCCTCCGCTTGCGGCGGAGGTGGCACGTGCGTTCAGTGCAAGTGCCAAGTGAACACGGGTGGAGGGTCGATCCTTCCGACGGAAGCGCCTCACTTCTCGCGCAAAGAGATTGCTGACAACTGGCGTCTCGGTTGCCAAGTGAAGGTGAAAGAGGACATGAACATCCAAGTGCCTGAAGAAGTCTTTGGCATCAAAAAGTGGGAGTGCGAAGTGGTGTCCAACTACAACGTGGCCTCCTTCATCAAGGAGTTTGTGGTGCGCTTGCCTGAGGGGGAGACCCTCGACTTCGAGGCAGGAGGCTACATCCAAGTGGACGTCCCGACGACCACCGTGGAATACAAAGACATCGACATCACGGCGCACCCTGAGCACCATCCCGATCCCAACACCTTCCAGTCGGAGTGGGACAAGTTTGGGTTGTGGGACCTCAAGATGGTCAACGACGAGCCTATCGTCCGCGCCTACTCCATGGCCAACCACCCTGCAGAGGGCAACATCGTGATGCTCAACATTCGCATCGCGACGCCACCCTGGGATCGTGCACGCAACGGTTGGATGCAGGTGAATCCAGGCATTTGTTCTTCGTTTGTCTTCGCCCAAAAGCCAGGCGACAAGGTCAGCATCTCCGGCCCGTACGGCGAATTCTTCATCAAAGAGACCGAGACGGAGATGGTGTACATCGGGGGTGGTGCAGGCATGGCGCCCATGCGCTCCCACTTGTTCCACCTGTTCCACACGTTGAAGACCGGCCGCAAGGTCACGTTCTTCTACGGCGGACGTTCCAAGCGTGAGCTGTTTTATGTAGACGATTTCAGAGCCATTGAAAAGGAGTTCCCCAACTTCAAGTTCCACTTGGTGTTGTCCGAGCCTGCCGAAGGGGACAACTGGAACGAGAAGAAGAACGTGAACGACGAAGGCGATGGCTTCCTTGGCTTTGTCCACAACGCAGTCATCGACCACCACCTTAAGGACCACGAAGCGCCTGAGGACATCGAGTTCTACTTCTGCGGCCCGCCCATGATGAACCAGGCGGTGCTGAAGATGTGCGACGACTGGGGTGTGCCCCCTGAGAACGTCAGTTTCGACGACTTCGGTGGTTGATTTCAGCACGCCACGAACCACAAAGGTCCTTGCTTTGGCAGGGGCCTTTGTCGTTTTCGGATGTCAAGGTCCTGGGGGAAGCGCAGAAGATCCTGTTATGGGCGGAAAGCTTTGGGTTCACCAAGGCGAGGCCCAAGGCACGACGTACACCATCAAGTACGTGGCCCAAGATTCCGTGCCCCAGAAAGCCATCGACGACGAGCTTGAGCGTGTGGATTTGGAAATGAATGCGTGGCGACCTGAATCGGCCTTGTCTCGGTTCAACGCATTTTCCCGTACCGACACGGTGTTCGAGGTGCGTGATGCGTTCGACGTCTGGGGGTTGCTGTGGGATATTTCATCCGACGTCCACACTGAATCCAAGGGGGCGTTTGACGTGGCCATGGCTCCGTTGATGGAGCTGTGGGGATTCCGCACAGAGCACCGAGATGTGGTGACCCAAGCCATGGTAGACAGCGTACACGCATTCGCCAGGTTCCGCACCGATGTTGTGGATTTCAACGAGGCGCTCGACGACGACGGCCAAAAGACCGCTGGCCACCTCTCCAAAGGCGACCCCAGGGTTTCTCTGGATTTCAATGCCGTGGCCCAAGGGTACACGGTGGACGGGTTGGCTGAAGTGCTTCAAGTAGAAGGTGTGGCGCACGCCATGGTGGAGTTGGGCGGAGAGGTGAAGTGTTGGGGAAGCAACCCGCAGGGCCAGGCTTGGCGCATCGCAGTGGACCGGCCTCAAGCTGTCGGCCGCTCCTTGCAGGCCATTTATCCCGTGGAGAACACCTCGGTGTGCACAAGCGGGAACTACAGGAAAACGACTGTGGTCAATGGCCAACGCGTCTCGCACACTTTGGACCCCCGCACAGGCCGGCCTGTGGAGCACAGCCTGCTGAGCGCCACAGTGGTCACACCCAGTGCGGCTTACGCGGACGCCTACGCCACCGTGTGCATGGTGTTGGGGCCGGAGGACGGCGCGTCTTGGGTCGACAGCTTGCAGCAGTCCGGCAAGCCGGTTGAAGCGTTGTTCATCATGGCAGATTCCACCGACACGTACAGTTTCTGGGCGACACCCAAGATGCGTGGTCAATTGACCTGGTTGTCCGAGCTGCCAGAGGTGAACCGCTGAGGCGGTTCAGGTCTTAAATTAAGCTGGGTTTTCTGCCTGACAGGCGTCTTGGGGACGGGCGCCGCATACGCTGCATCCCCCGTCGTCGCTGTGGAGCATGGGGTTGTTGCTGGCGCACGTTCCGCTGAATTCTCCCCCTGGCTTCACCAGGATTTTGATGGCGATGCCGGCCACACCCAGACCGAGGAGGCCGATTGTCAATAAAACCTCAACAATTCCCATGGTTTAAAGGTAGTGTATGCGGGTATTTTGAGCTACGTTTATGTTCTCAACTGAATCGCCTTGTACCGGTTTTTTTTCGCGTGGTGTTGGTCCCTTTTGATGGGGCTCTGTGTGTTTCCTCACCAAGGAAAGGCGCAGGTGTGCGGGTGCCCGACCGTGTCGGAACGTGACACCGTGTGGGTGACGGACGATGCAGGTGAAGGAGTCGGCAGTCAAGTGTGGACATGTGACCACCACTACGTGCTTCTTGAAGAAGTCTTCGTCAACGTTGGAGACACGCTTCGCATTGAGCCTGGCACGGTGGTGTTGGGCGCTGGGGGTCAGGGGCGAAGCGAGAACCTGGTAGAGATCCCGTTTGCCTTTGGTTCCATAAAGACGGTGAGCTACAGCACCATGCCGGGGGCGTTGATCGTGTCGAGAGGTGCGTTCTTGGATGCCCAGGGCACTGCCGACTGTCCCATTCAATTTTCTTTTCTTGGAGATCCTTTGGACGGCTCAGTTAGTTTGGATGTGCGGGGCATGTGGGGAGGTTTGGCCTTGTGCGGAAGCGCCCAAACCAACACCTTGAACCTCGACCTTTCCTTTGCCAATGCGCCAACCTTCACCGGCGGTGTGGGGTCGGGTGAGGACCTCTTAGAAGGCGTTGTGGACGTGTCGGGGCAACAACGTCACGTGTACGGCGGCAACGCAGATCCTCACGGATCTTCGGGAATCTTGCGACACTTGTCCATCCGCCACGGGAGCACCAACCTGGGATGGAACCAGAGCGGCAACGGCCACGAGACGGATTTGCTTCAACTTGGGGCCTGTGGTTCTGGCACGGTGGTGGAGCACATCGAGTTGCTGGCGTCGGCCGACGATGGGCTCCACATTTTCGGAGGCTTGGTGGAGGTGCGGCGTGTGATGTCGGCTTTCCATGCGGAGGACGCGTTTGAAAGCGACCAAGGGTGGCAAGGCGTGGGGCAACATTGGTTTGGCCTTCAAGACACGGCGTTGGCCCAAGCCAGCAACCCACCAGGCCGGAGCTTTGTGTACGACGCGGAAGGCGACGACTTCGAGGAGAGCAACATGGACCCCACTGCGGAGCCGTTTTGCACCCCGGCCATGAGCAACCTCACGCTGGTGACGAACGGGGCCGATTACGCGGCGTGCTACCACAGCTTGCCAGGGGGCGATTGGACCAACAGCATTGTGCACGGGGTGAGTGACGCAGGGATTGAAATCCAACATTACTTGTCGTGCGACGGCTTCAACGCCATCATGCCCACTCAGTATGGCATCCTGACCCTGCGCAATTGGCGGGTTTGTGGGGAGGGTGAGGTCATCCCAGGTCGATACAACGGGAATTATGACGCCCAGGAGGAACTCACTGGATGGCTGGCCGACAGCGGCAACGTGGTGTTGGAAGTGCTCCAGGATGGAGACTTCGCACTCGCCGACGGCGTTCTTGTCGATGGACTGGATCCGAGGCCAGCCGCAGGCCAAACGGTGACACCGTACTACACGGCGACGGACGACAGGCTCGAAGTGACGTCCTACCATGGGGCGTTTCATCCCATCCTTGAGCCCTGGTTTGCGGGGTGGGCCAGCCTGGACGGCATGGGGCTGTTTTCTGGTGAGGTCGTGTTGACGGAAGGATGCACGTACGATTTTGCCTGCAACTACGACCCCTTGGCCTTGGTGGACGACGGCAGCTGTGAGCGCGAGTCTTGTGCAGGGTGCACCTTCCAACTCGCGTGCAATTACGATGCGATGGCGCTGCTGGACGATGGGTCGTGCACAACAGAGGGGTGCACAGGATGCACGTGGCCGGGCGCAGAGAATTACGACCCTGCAGCCACGCTGGACGACGGGACTTGCCTGATGGGGGTCATCGAAGACGTGTGCCCTGCGGACCTCAATGAAGATGGGGAGGTGACGTCGGTCGACCTGCTGATGCTGTTGTCGGTGTACGGCGAGCCCTGCTAAACGAGCCGTCAGCCGATGATGCCCCGGACGTCCTTAAAAAAGGTGCGCAAGGCCACTTTGGGCTCCACTCCTTGTTTCTCGGCTTCTTCCAAAACGCGCTTGGCGCCCAAAATGTTGGTCAGGGTGTCGCCCAACAGGGACACGTCGTTGGCCTCGTCGTCCATGGAGGCGTAGACTTTTTGCTCGAGCTTGTCGAGTCCCGCCATGTCGTGCTCAGCGATGAGCTTCCGGATTTCAGCGGCGTTCATGAGGCGACGGCGTCGGTGAGTTCAGTCACGCGGTCCTTCTTGGCGGTGGCGAATTCTTCCAGCAATTTGCCGTCCTTGAATCCTGCGAAGTAGGGGAGATCGTTGATTTTAAACGCCTCCTTCACATCCAAGTTTTCTTCCACGTCCACGTCGACAAACGTGACATCGGCGTACGCGTCGTTTTGTTTCAAAGACTCCACATGTGGGGCCAACAATTTGCAAACTCCGCACCACGAGGCGTGGAAGCGGATGAGGAGTCGAGGCTGGGACTTGATTTGTCCCACGAGGTCTTGAAGGTTCATGTGAAAGAGGCTTCGGATTTCAAATTCGAAGGTGCAACAAACGGATGAAAAATTGGTTCGTCCCGCTGGTCAAACGTGCAACCTGAGGCACACACTGCGCCTACCTTTGACGCATGAACACGCGTGCGCAACACCTCGAAGCTTTTGGTCGATTGTTGGACATCATGGACGACCTGAGGGAAAAGTGTCCGTGGGATCGGAAACAGACCTTCGAGTCGTTGCGGCACCTGACGATCGAGGAAACGTACGAGTTGGCCGATGCGATTTTGGACGCCGACGTGGAGGAAATCAAAAAAGAGACCGGCGACCTCCTGTTGCACATGGTGTTCTACGCCAAGTTGGGGTCTGAATTGCCCAAGGAACAAGGTGGGTACGACATCGCCGACGCCCTCCACAGCATCAGCGACAAGCTTGTGGAGCGCCACCCCCACATCTACGGGGACGTGGAGGCCAACGACGAGGAAACCGTCAAGGCCAACTGGGAGAAACTGAAGCTCAAGGAGGGCAAAAAGTCTGTGCTGGAAGGGGTTCCCCGATCGCTTCCAAGTTTGGTGAAAGCGTTCAGGGTGCAGGACAAAGTTCGCGGCGTGGGCTTCGATTGGGACCACGTTGGACAGGTTTGGGAGAAGGTGCAAGAAGAGCTCACCGAACTCCAAGACGAATTGAAAGCGCCCGAGGTCAACTCCGAGCGGGTGGCCGACGAATTTGGGGATGTGATGTTCGCCATGATCAACTACGCCCGGTTTCTGGACGTCAACCCCGACGAAGCCCTGGAACGCACCACACGTCGCTTCATCGCCCGTTTCCAGCACCTGGAGCAAGCGGTTTCCAGGGATGGAAAGGACCTTGCGGAGATGGACCTTGCGGAGATGGATGTGTACTGGGACCGCGCCAAGTCGTCGCTCGGCTGACCGCGCCAGCGTCAGTCAAACAGGTCGGCCATTTCGCCCACGAACGAATCCACCCACAAGCCGTACTGCAGCCCACTTGGGTGAAGCCCGTCCACGGCGACCAGGCCCGGGGTGTCCGGCCACTGTTGTGAAATGTCGGTGATGTTGAAGTGGGCCACGCCCTTGGCCAAGGTGCGCGTCCGACATGTGTCGTTGAAGGCCTGGAGGCCGGTGCTGATGGACGGTTGGTTGGCTTGCCCGAAGGGCGTGTACCCATAGTCCGGAATGCTCAACACAAACACGCGCGTTTTGTCGCCTCCCGCCAAGCCAATGGCTGCGTCCAGCAACTCGTCAAATTCTTCGGCGTAATCCTCGATGGGCAAGCCTTGGTATTGGTTGTTCACCCCAATAAGAAGGGACACCAAATCCCACGCCGTCGTATCCAATCCTGCACCGTCTATGCCTTGCTTCAAATCGGCCGTCGTCCAGCCGGTGGTTGCCAAGATGCGCGCAGGCGCCAGGCTGTCTCCGTCTTGCACGCCTGGGGCCAGCGTGTCGACAAGTTGGTTGGGCCAACGAGCCGAGGGGGTCACGGCCTCGCCGATGGTGTAGCTGTCGCCCAAGGCCAGGTACCGAAGCACGCTTCCTTGATGGACGTCAATGCCTTCGGTGCCGCAGGGGGTGTTGGCGTCGGGTTGACACCCCAACAAGGCCATCACACAAGCGCACACGCAGAGGCGATTCGTATTCATGTCAGCAAATTGCAACAATCCTTCCAGACCTCAGTCATTCGACCAAGTGGGCGTATTTTGGAGGTCCGAAAATCAAGATGACCATGAGAATTTGGATGGCGGCAGCCTTGAGCTGCATGATGGCGGTTGGGACATGGGCCCAGCAGGAGAATCCCCAGCGTGTGAACACCAACGCTTTCCGGCAGTTGGGTCAAGACCTCCCCACCCCCAATGTGTACCGCACCGCGTCGGGCGCCCCTGGACACGATTACTGGCAGCAGAAGGCGGACTACAACATGAAGATCCACTTGGACGACAAGACCCAGCGGATCGACGGGTCTGAGACCATCGCCTACACCAACAACAGCCCAGACGAGTTGCGTTACCTGTGGTTGCAGTTGGATCAGAACATGCGTGCACTCGACAGCGACAGTTACAAAATCCGAGAATCTTCGTTGGACGACCGTGCGACCTTCGACGAGTTGCGCAAGTTGGAACCCACGTTCGACGGTGGATTCAAGATCGAGAAGGTGGTGGATGCTGCTGGCAAAGCCCTGGATTACACGGTGAACAAGACGATGATGCGAATCGATCTGGCCCGCCCTTTGAGGCCTGGCAGCCAGTTCAAGTTCAGCATCGATTGGTGGTACAACATCAACGACCGTATGAAAGACGGCGGCCGCAGCGGATTTGAGTACTTCGAGGAAGAAGACAACTACATCTACACCATTGCCCAGTTCTACCCACGCATGGTGGTGTACTGCGACAACGACGGGTGGCAGAACAAGCAGTTCTTGGGCAGCGGCGAATTCACGTTGAACTTCGGCGACTACCACGTTGAATTGACCGTGCCGTCTGACCACGTCGTGGCGTCTACAGGCACGTTGAGCAACGCGAAGAGTGTGCTGACGTCGCAGCAGCGTCGCCGCTACGAGCAGGCCAAGTCGGAATACGACCAGCCGGTGCTCATCGTCACCGAGGGAGAAGCTCGAGAGACCGAGAAGACCCATGCCGATGGTGAGAAGACCTGGGTGTTCGACGCCAAGAATGTCCGTGACTTCGGTTGGGCGTCCAGCCGAAAGTTCATCTGGGACGCCATGGCCGTGAAGGTGGGCAACAAGTCACCTTTGGCCATGAGCTACTACCCCAAGGAGGGCAATCCGTTGTGGGAACAGTACAGCACGAAGGCCGTGGCCCAAACGCTGAAGACCTACAGCAAGTTCACCATCGATTACCCTTACCCTGTGGCCATTTCCGTGCACACCAAATGGATTGGCATGGAGTACCCGATGATCTGCTTCAATGGCGGTCGTCCGGCAGATGACGGCACTTACAGTGCGCGCACCAAGCACGGCATGATCAGCGTGATCATCCACGAGGTGGGCCACAACTTCTTCCCAATGATCATCAACTCCGACGAGCGTCAGTGGACTTGGATGGACGAGGGGTTGAACACGTTTGTGCAATTCTTGACCGAGAAGGAGTTCGACCGGGATTACCCCTCACGTCGCGGCAGCGCCCGGAACATCCGTGAGTACATGGGCGGCGACAAGACGCGCATCAGCCCCATCATGACCAACTCAGAGTCCATCTACCAGTTTGGCAACAACGCCTACGGCAAGCCTGCTACGGCGTTGAACATCTTGCGCGAGACGGTGATGGGGCGCGACCTCTTTGACCACGCATTCAAGGAGTACAGCCGACGCTGGGCGTTCAAGCATCCTTCACCGGCGGACTTCTTCCGCACCATGGAGGACGCCTCTGGGGTGGATTTGGATTGGTTCTGGAGGGGATGGTTCTACACCACCGACCACGTGGACATCGCCATGGAGGACATCAAGTGGATGCAGATGGATTCCCAAAACCCGGATGTGGAAGCGGCCTTCCGCGAAGCTTCAGATGCACGTCAACCTGAGGACATCACGCAACTCCGCAACGCCAACGGGGGGGTGCCGCAATCTTACCTCGAGGCGGACCCCACATTGAACGACTACTACACGGCCACAGGCAAGTACGAAGTCCTGGAGTTGGACCGTCAAGAGGGGCAAGAGCTTCTCGACGGACTCAGCGAAGAGGACCGCACCCTGTTGGAAAGTGGCAAGCAGTTTTACGAAATCACGTTCCGCAATGTGGGTGGTTTGGTGATGCCGTTGATTGTTGAATTCGAATTCGAAGACGGAAGCCGCGACATCCGCCAGATCCCTGCGGAGATTTGGAAGATGAGTGAGCCGACCGTCACCAAGGTGTTCGTGACTGAGCAGCCGGCGGTTCGCATCATGCTCGACCCGTACATGGAAACAGCCGACGTGGACATGGGCAACAACGTGTGGCCTCCACGTCCCGAGCCGACCCGGTTCGAAGCCTACAAAGGAAGCGGTGGCTACAGCCGCTACGGGGGAGGAGGGGAAAACCCCATGCAACGCGCGCTGCGCAACGCCGAGCTGAACAACGCCGACGGCGGGGAGTAAGTTTCCGTCACAAGGCCATCATGGCGCCGATCGCCAGGGCCGCCAACGCCACGCCCCACCGTGCTTTTCTTCCTGGGATGTCTTTGAAAACCAGCACGCCCACCAGCGTGGCCAGCACGATGACGCTCAAGTTGAGCGCGGGGACGACCATGCTGCGTTGAATCAGTTCTCCATCGAACACTCGGAGGAGGAAAAACAGGGAGCCGAAATTGACAAAGCCCAGCGCCGTTCCGGCGAGGATATCTTTGCGTGCAGGACGAGGAGCCGCTGACCGCCATTGGTCCAACAACCCCACCACGCCGCCCAAAGTGAAGGGCACCGAGGCGAACGCCATTTGCATGCCTTGCGCATCCATCGTGGGGTCGTCGGAGTACCAGCCAAACATGGTGTCGATGGTCCCGCTTCCCACAAACATGACCACAGGCATCCACGCCATATTCAGGCGACCCTGGCTTTTGGGCTGTGCGGCCCCATCCATGGCAGAGAGCCAAACTGCGGGGAAAGCAAGGGCCAACCCCAGCCATTGCCCCAACCCGATGTCGGACCAGCCGTCGTGAAGAGCAAACACCAACACGGGGATGGCCATGGACAATTTGGTCGACACCGTGGCCACAGAGACACCGAGCTCTTGAGAACACTTGGCGGTGAGCCGAAAGAGGGGGTAAAAGGCCAACCCCAATGCCGCAAGAGGTCCGATCCAAGGCGCTGCCAGCGCATCGCCCATGGCGGGCACACCCCCAGCCAGCGTCCAGCCGAGGCCAGCGGCCATAAAATAATTCAAGGTGATGGCCCAAGAGGTTTGAACCCCCCATCGTCCAAATCCTGCGAAAAGCAGGTAGATGGTCACAGTGGTGGCGATGGTGACGAAGAATGCGGTCATCTCACAGTCTGTTCCCAAATCCGAAGGTCGTCTTGGCCGCACTGCTTGCGCCTTGCGTGAGGTTCCGCTGGGAGGCTTGGTGCGGCCAACCCCTTGCCCAAGGGCTTCAGACTTTGCAGCACGTGCAGTTCGTTCCAGCTGGACGTGGACAGGGCGATCTGGGCGATTTGGGCACCGCCTTCCACCAACACGGCGCCGCAACCCAGCCCCTTGCGCAAGTCGGCCCACCATGCAGGGGTCATGGGAGATTGATTCATGGCCAAGGTGTCGTAGCCCGCGCGTCGCCAGGTGTCCAACGCTTGTTGAGAGGCGCTGGAAGCGGGATGGACCAACACCGGGACGTCAGCCCAATCAGAGGCTGCCTTGGCATTGGCAGGCCGCGTCGTCTGACCATGCGTCAGGATGAGTGGACGCGGTGAGGGGCCAGGTGCGTCTCGTGTGGTCAGCGAGGGATTGTCCACGAGCCACGTGCGCATGCCCACCAAAAGGGCGTCGTGCCTCGCACGCAACGTGTGGGTCCAGCGCCGGCTCGCGGCTCCGGTGATTGCCCACCCTCCGGCGCTGACGGCCGGCGAAGTCCGTCCGTCCATGAACCCATCCGGCGATTGTGCCCATTTCAAAGTGACCCAGGGTGTCCGTGACGTCATGCAATGCACAAAGGGGGCGTTCAACTTCAGGGCTTCCTGTTCGAGGCAGCCGACCTCGCACGTGGCGCCCGCATGTTGCAGTCGTTCGAGGCCCTGGCCCGCGACCAACGGGTTGGGGTCCATCATGGCCACCACCACGTGACCCAGGCCACGGGACACGAGTAGGTCTGCACATGGAGGTGTCTTGCCTGTGTGGCTGCACGGCTCGAGGGTGACGTAGGCCGTCGCTTGGGACAGGTCCAAGTCGGGGTCAAGTTGGGCCAACGCGTTGACCTCGGCATGCCCCTCACCATGCTGTCGATGCCATCCCTCGGCGAGCAAGCTGTCGCCTTGGGCGACCACACAGCCCACCATGGGGTTGGGCCAAGTCGTGAATCGTCCACGCAAGGCCAATTCCAAAGCCCGCGTCATCCAACACACGTCTTGTGCCGACCAGGTCATGCGTCTTTTTGGGCGCAGGCCTGGAGGGTGTTCTCCATCAAGGAGGCGATGGTCATGGGCCCCACACCGCCGGGGACAGGGGTGATCCAACTGCATTTGGGCGCCGCGTTGTCGAAGTCGACGTCTCCTGTGAGGCGGCTCCCCGATTTCTTGCTTGCATCGGCAATGCGGTTGATGCCCACGTCGATGACAACGGCATCTTCCTTTACCATGTCTGCGGTGACGAAGTGTGCCCGCCCAATCGCGGCCACCAAGATGTCGGCGCGACGTGTGTGCTCCGCAAGGTTTTGGGTCCGGCTGTGGCAAACGGTCACGGTGCAATTGCCAGGCGTGCCGTTGCGGCGAAGCAACAACGCCATGGGCGTGCCCACGATGGAACTGCGGCCCAGAATGACCGCGTGCTTGCCTTGGGTGTCAATTCCTGCGCGATCCAGCAACGACAAGATCCCTTTGGGAGTTGCAGGCAGAAAGCACGGCAAATCCAGCGCCATTTTCCCGGCGTTGACCGGGTGGAACCCGTCCACATCCTTGTCGGGATGCACCGCTTCCAGCACAGCCTGGTCGTCGATGTGGTCGGGAAGGGGGAGTTGGACGATGAACCCGTCGATGGACGGATCGTTGTTCAGGGCATGGACCGCGTCCAGCAGGGCCTCTTGCGTGATGTCGGCTGGATGCTCCACCAAAGTGCTCTCGAACCCAACCCTGGCGCAAGCCTTCACTTTGTGGCCCACGTACGCTCGGCTTGCCGGGTTGTCGCCCACCAGGATGGCTGCGAGGTGCGGGCGTTTGAGTCCTGACGCCCCCCGGGCATCCACTGCTAGGGTCAATTCTGCTTCGATGGCCAACGAGGTGGCCTTGCCGTCCAAAATCTGAGTCATGCTTGGGGTGTCTATATATTAAGGTCTCTCGCGAGGCTTTGTTCGACGCCGGCTTATCCGCGTCGTCCCGGCATGCGCATGCCGGGGATGTTGGGCATGCCGCCTTTGGCCATCATCCCCATCATTTTCTTCATGTCCTGGAACTGCTTCAACAGCCGGTTCACTTCCTCGACGCTCTTGCCGCTGCCCTTGGCGATGCGGCTGCGGCGCCTGCCGTTGATGATGCCCGGGTCGGTGCGCTCGGCGGGGGTCATGGACCGAATGATGGCTTCAATCCCCACGAATGCGTTGTCGTCTACGTCGATGCCTTTCAGCGCCTTGCCCATGCCAGGGACCATGCCCAGCAGGTCCTTGACGTTGCCCATTTTCTTGATCTGCTGGATTTGCGCCAAAAAGTCGTCCAAGTCGAAGGTGTTCTTCCGCAGCTTGGCCTCCAGGCGCTGGGCCTCTTTCTCGTCGATGGCCTGTTGGGCGCGTTCCACCAAAGACACCACGTCCCCCTTGCCAAGGATGCGGTCCGCCATGCGTTCGGGGTGGAAGACGTCCAAGGCGTCCATTTTCT
This sequence comes from uncultured Flavobacteriales bacterium, assembly GCA_913041065.1. Taxonomy (GTDB): domain Bacteria; phylum Bacteroidota; class Bacteroidia; order Flavobacteriales_D; family Sanyastnellaceae; genus UBA11663. The sequence continues at coordinate 1,418 of CAJWII010000001.1, read as the reverse complement.
CACCGGTTCCCACAAACTTGATGGGCTTGCCCACCACCGAATAGATGCTCAAGGCGGCACCCCCACGCGCATCGCCGTCCAGTTTGGTCAAGATGACCCCTGTGAAATCGAGGCGGTCGTTGAAGGCCTTGGCTGTGTGCACTGCGTCTTGGCCTGTCATGGCGTCCACCACGAACAGCGTCTCTTGTGGTTGAACCACGTCGCGAACGGCTGAAATCTCTTCCATGAGGACTTCGTCGATGGCCAAACGTCCCGCGGTGTCCACGATGACCGCGCCGTAGCCTTCTGTCTTGGCTTTCGCCATGCCGCGCTGCGCGATGCCCACCGCGTCTTTCACGCCAGGCTCGGAGTAGACGTCGGCGCCGACGCTCTCACCCAACACGTGCAACTGGTCGACTGCTGCAGGTCGGTGAACGTCGCAAGCGATGAGCAGGGGCTTGCGGCCTGATTTGGCGACGCGTGCGGCAAGCTTTCCTGCATGGGTGGTCTTTCCGGCCCCTTGCAATCCGGCCAAGAGCACGGTGGCGGGGTTTCCTTTCAATTCCAGCGGCGCGGCCGCTTGGCCCATGAGTTTGGTCAGCTCTTCGTGGGTGATCTTGATCAAGAGTTGCCCTGGCTGAATCGCCGTGAGCACTTGCCGGCCCAGCGCCTCTTCCTTCACCGTTTTGATGAAGTTCTTGGCGGTCTTGAAATCCACGTCCGCGTCCAAGAGGGCTTTGCGCACCTCTTTCAAGGTGTCGCCGACATTGACTTCGGTGATGGATCCGTGTCCTTTCAGGACTTTGAATGCACGCTCGAAGCGTTCTTGCAAATTCTCAAACATCGTTCAGGGTCAGTGGGTGGTTCAGGGGCGCGTAGGCCGCGGCAAAGGTACGCAGAGAGTTGTCGCGGACGCGTTGCGACGCTTGCGACGAATTTGGGTTTTTACCCGACGAACCAAGATTTTTTTGAGTTCAGCGGAACTTTTCTTGAGATTGCGCCGTATATTTAGGGTGAATAAAATTATCTCATCATGCGAACGAACCTTTGCTACGCCCTTATGGCACTGCTCGGATTGGCCCCATTCATGGGCGTCGATGCGCAGTTTGACCTTACCATTGAGCAATCGACACCAGCAGCTGCGCCGGGTACGGTGTATCGCTTCTATGTCGAAGCCAATGACGCGTCAGACAAAATTTCTGCTGTATTTGGCAACGATCAGACGCCATTGGTGTTCTCCACCCCAGACGGCATTTTCAACTCTGCCTTGAACAGCGCTTGGAACGCTTCTGGCATCAACTCGGCCTTGTTTGGGTTTTTCCCTGACTTGCAGGACGACAGTTTTGCCACCATTGGTCTGGATGGGCCAGCGGCTATGGTGCCAGGTGCCGAAGATCCTTCGTTGGTCCAAGACGCGTCCCTCCCCACCACGGTGAGCG